>CANDCW010000004.1 GCA_947383275.1 uncultured Bacillota bacterium | reverse complement strand
GGAACTTGATGATGGACAGGTTGACGGAGGGGTCGAAACGGATGCCGCCCTTGTAAGGGCCCAGGGCGCCGTTGTACTGCACCCGGTAGCCGCGGTTGACCTGCCAGTTGTGGTTGTCGTCCTCCCAGACCACCCGGAACTCGATGGTCCGCTCGGGCTCAACCATGCGCTCCAGCAGGGAGGCCTTCTCGTACTCGGGATGGGCGTTGATGACGGGCTCGATGGAGGTGAGGACCTCTTCCACGGTCTGCAGGAACTCAGGCTCGTTGGCGTTCTTGGCGCGGGTCTCGTTCAGGACTCTCTCAATGTACTGATTCATAGCGGCATTCCTCCTAAAAATTTTGGGTATCTGATGTTTTGGGTTGAATTTTTGACGGAATCCTTTCATTTTTGATTCAAAAGGGTTCCGCTCTTGCTCTGATGTGTACATTATACCGCAAAGCTTCGCTATGTAAAGCACCTTTTTTGTGGAGGTTACCACAACGAAACGGTTGTGGAGGAATGGAGCGGGTACAAAAAACGGCCCTTTCCACAAAAAGAAAGGGTCGTTTTTGGTCATTTTGCAAGTTCTCAGTCAAACGCAAGCCCCAAATAGCCCACGGTGTTCCAGTCCCAGCTTTTTTCTAACGCCGGGTCCAGCCATTTGAGCATGGCAAACTTCCACATGCAGGCGGAGCGGAGCCGCCCCAGGGGCGCAAAACGGACTGTCCACCCTCTAGCCGGGATGAGGCTGAAGAGGTGGGACCAAACCTCCGGGGTGCAGCCGCCCAGCTGCTCCTTGCAGACCATGGCGCCCCGGCCGTCCCCCTCCACGCACAAGCAGAAGGGCCCCCGGCCGGCTTCCCCCACCAGGAGTCCGCCGCTGTCTAGAATACAGCACCCGGCCTGATAAGTCAGGGCGTCCTCCGGATATCGGATATAAGGGGTCGGCTGCCGGGCAAGCAGCTGGTCCCGCACCGCCTTGTATTCCGTTGGAGTAGCAAAGCGCAGGGGGCGGACTCCTCTGGGAGGCGGGAACTGCCCCGGATTCAGCTCCCCCTGGGTCAGACGAAAACACTCACGGAACCCATTGGCCCCGAAGAAGTCGTGGAGCGCCTGCTCCGCCGGCACGGTGGTGACGGCGGAGACGCCCAGGGAGCGAAAGTATTCGTCCGCTTCGGTCAGCAGCCGCCCGGCCAGGCCCCGCCCCCGGCTGTCGGGGTGGGTAGCCACCGCGTAGAGGTAGGCCGCGCGGTACTCCCCCTGTCCGGGAACCACAAAGTCCGTGTCGAACCAGGCGGTCATGGAGCGGACCGCGCCGTCCTCCTCCAGCACCACCACCCGCCCCGGGCGGTAATAGTTATCATAGAAATTATCAAGATAGCTGTCGCTGTCTCCAAAGGCCAGCTTCCACAGCTCCCTCTGGGCGGGAATGTCCTCCGGGAGGCCGGGGCGGACGGTAATCATGGAACTCCTCCTCTTGTAATCAGTATTCCGGGTAGATGTCGCTCTTCTTAGGCATGATGAGGGCACAGATCAAATAGGCCCAGAAGCCGAAGCTGGCACAGAAGAAAGCGATCACCCAGCCCACCCGCACCAGAGTGGGGTCGATGTCAAAGTACTCCGCGATGCCGCCGCACACGCCGCACAGCATCTTGTAGGGCCCCTCGGTCCGGTATAATTTCTTGCTTCCCATATATACTCGCTCCTTTTTAAGTCGGTTTGGTTTGCTTACGGTCCTATCTTACGTCCTCCGAATTGAAAATACCATAGGAAAAGGATGAAGAATTGATTAAAAATTTTTCAGCAGCCACAGCCGCCGGGCCAGCAGGGCGGCGGAGATGGTAAAAAACACCTCCAGGGCAGTGGACACCATCCGGGGGATAAGGAACAGCACGGCGCAGCCGGCCACGATCAGCCCCCAGCCGCGCAGGGGGCCCTTCCAGCGGACCGGATCCCTCCGCCGCAGGGAGAGCAGAACGGCCAGCAGGGCCAGCATCAGCAGCACGCAGGCCAGCGCGGCCAGCAGCACGTGGAGCGCGGCGTATTTGGGAAAGTACCGGGGCAGATAGGGGATGGCAAGGGCATAGGCCAGGCAGAGGCAGGCGGCTGCGGCGAGCAGGCGGGTTGTCAGCCGACCCCAAAAATCGGGCAGCGCCGCGGCCAAGGCGTTGAGCATGACGAAAAAGTATCCCCCCGCCAGCAGCCCCCAGCAGAGGAAGCCCCGATAGTGGTCCGCCCCGGTGACGGCAATGACGGAGAAGTTGGTACCAAACCACCTCACACTCCCGGCAAACAGGAGCGTATAGGCGGGAATCAGGAAGCAGGCGAAGCAGTCTAAAAGGAAGCGCTTGAATTTCATGTTTTCTCCACAGCGGCCACCAGGTCGCCCTTTTCGTTGAAGTAAACCGTCCGGATCTGGCTGCCGGTGGACTTGACAATATCGTCCAGCCGCAGCCCTTCGGCGACGGTGGACACCAGAGAGAACGCCACCCCATGGCGCTTTGCCCGGCCGGTACGGCCAATACGGTGGATGTAATATTCGTTCTCGTCGGGGACATCGTAGTTAAATACGGCGTCCACATCATCGATGTCCAGCCCCCGGGCGGCCACGTCGGTAGCGGCCAGGACACGAAGCTTGCCATCCCGGAATTTTTGCAGGGTGCGCTCCCGCAGGGACTGGGTAATGTCGCCGTGGATGGCCTCGCAGGCCACCCCCCGCATTTCCAGCAGGCCGGCCAGGCGATCCGTCATATTCTTGGTGTTGCAGAAGGCGATGACCCGCTCGTAGTCCCCCATCTCCAGCAGCCAGGCCATTATGTCCGCCTTCTCCCCCCGCTCCACGTCCAGGCGGTACTGGGCAATGTCGGGCCGGTTCTCCTGGTCGGCCTGGACAGTAATCTCCACCGGCTCCCGCTGGTAGACCCAGGAGATGTCCAGCACCTCCCGGGAGATGGTGGCGGAGAACATGCCCAGGTTTTTCCGCTGGGGCATGGTATCCAGAATGTGGGTCACATCCCGGACAAAGCCCATATCCAGCATACGGTCGGCTTCATCCAGCACCACCGTCTCCACCTTGTCCAGGCGGACGGTGCGCCGCTTCATGTGGTCCATCAGCCGCCCCGGGGTGGCCACCACAATTTGGGGGCGCTTTTTCAGCTGACTGATCTGGGTGTTGATGGGCTGTCCGCCGTAAAGGCACACCACCCGCACCCCCTCCTTAAAGGCGCACAAGTCCCGCAGCTCGTCCCGAATCTGAATGGCCAGCTCCCGGGTAGGGGCCAGCACCAGGCCGGTGACATCGGATACGGCGGGGTCGGTGTGCTCCACCATAGGGATGCCAAAGGCAAAGGTCTTGCCCGTCCCCGTAGGGGCCTTGGCGATAACATCCCTCCACTCCATAAAGTGGGGGATGGCTCCGGCCTGGATGGGGGTGGCCTCCACATAGCCCTTCTGGTCAATGGCCCGCATCAGCTCGGCTGACAGGCCCATCTGGTCGTACCGGGTAATGCCGCTGGCGGTTTGTCCGTTGATCTCCATAGTCATATCCCTCTTCTGTATTATCTGTTATTCTATATTATACCTGTTTTTTCAGGATTGTCTATCCTTTTACAAAAAGATGCCCGCAGTCCAGTTCAGACCGCGGGCAAAAGAGGGAGAAAATCCAGATATTACCACGGGAACATCCCGCTGAAGGGCCACTGGTAGTAGAAGCCGCCGTTGTCCTGGGAGGGCTGCTGCTGATTCTGCTGAAGCTGGTTGCGGCTCTCGGTTTCGGAATTCTTCTCATCAAAGGTAACCGTCAGCTTCAGCTCCTTCTGCTCCCGGATCACGGTGAGGGTAGCCGTGTCGCCGGCCTTATAGCCGGTGGTCAGGGCGGCAGTGAGGGCGGAGGAGGAATCAATGGCGGTATCGTCAATAGCAGTGATGATGTCGTTGACCTGGAGCCCCGCCTTCTGGGCGCAGGAGCCCTCCGCCACATAGCTGACGGCGGCCCCCGCAGCAATGCCGTAGCGCTGGGCCTCAGAGGACACGTCCATCACCTGGACGCCCAGGTAGGGTTTTCCGGTGACGTAGCCGTAGGCGATCAGGTCGGACAGGATGTCCTTCACGTCGTTGATGGGCAAGGCAAAGCCCAGGCCCTCGGCGGAGACGCCGGAAGAGGATTGGGTGTACTTGGCGGTGGTGATGCCGATGACATTGCCATAGCGGTCAAAGAGGGGGCCTCCGGAATTGCCCGGGTTGATGGCGCAGTCGGTCTGGAGGACGTTAAGGGTGGTGGTGTCCCCATTCTCCCCGGTAGTGATGAGCCGGTCCAGGGCGGACACCAGGCCGCCGGTGAGGGAGTAAGTCAGTTCCCCCAAGGGGTTGCCGATGGTGTAGACGCTCTCCCCCACCACCAGCTTGGAGCTGTCGCCCAGAGTAACGGCGGTGAGGCCGTCCGCCTCGATCTTCAGCACGGCCACATCGTTGTCCTTCTCGCCGCCCACCAGCTTGGCGTCGTACTTGTCTCCGTTGGCGAAAGACACCTGGATGGTGACGGAGGCGTCGTTGACGGCGCTCTCAATGACGTGGTAGTTGGTTGCAATATAGCCGTCTCTGGTGAGGACAAATCCGGAGCCGGAAGCGGCGGAGGTGGTGGTCTGTCCGAAGATGTTCACCGTGGTGTTCACCGTAATGCCCACGCAAGAGGCCAGATTGGCGGCATACAGCTGTTCCGGGGTCATGGGCTGGCCGTTGTTGGTGTTCAGCACCGTGCGCACCTCAGGCCGCTCCTCCTCATAGATGACGGTTGAATTGGTGGGAGCCGCAATGCGGCTGTACAGATAGGCCCCGCCCACTCCCGCGCCGCCCCCGGCGATGGTACAAGCCAGAACCAGGGCGATTACCTTACCCGCGCCGCCCTTCTTTTTCTTTGGCTGCATCCCGCCAGTGGCAAAGGGGGTTTGAGGCACTGACGGCTCCGGGTCCACGTAGCCGCCAAGCCCGCCTCGGTAGCCGTCGTTTTCGCTGTTGTAGAAGTTGAATTCGTCCATAATTAAAACGCTCCTCTCGAAACGGATAAATTGGGTGTTCCCTTAAACTGAGCCTATCATAATCCTAAAATGTGAAAAAAGCATGAAGAAAAACAGATATCTTTTTGAACTTTCCAGGGGAATTTTGGGGATTTTATGAACATCGCCGCCCTTCGGGCGTTTTTATTCCGGCCGCTCCGATAAAACCGCCGCGATGTCCCTTGCCGCAGCCTCCAAATCCAGGCGCAGGCCCCGGAACATGCCCATGCCGGACAGATTGAGGGCCACCAGCAGCACCACCGGCCCCAGCACCATTCCCAGCACCCCGGCCAGCTTCATTCCCACGTAGATGGACACCAGCGACAGGATGGGGGACAGCCCCGTCTGGTCGCCCACAAACTTGGGCTCCATCACCCGGCGGAACAGGGCGATCACCCCCCAGATGGCCATCAGCTCCGCAGCTCCGGAGAAATCCCGGGTGAACAGGGCCACAAAGGCCCAGGGGACCATCACCGTTCCCGCGCCGATAATCGGGATAAAATCCATTACGGCCAGCCCCAAAGCCAGCAGCAGCCCGTAGGGCTGGCGGATGAGGAAAAAGCCGCCCAGCAGGATAAAAAACACCCCCACCGATAACAGAAACTCGGCCTTGACGTAGCCACCGAAGGCCCCCAACGCAGTAGCGCGCAGCTGGCCCAGGAACCGGAGCACCCCCTCGTCCAGGTGCTGGACGTACCGGCTGCGGAGGTAGGGGTAGTCCGCCGTGAGGAAAAAGGTGGCCATGACGAAGATGACCACCGCCACGCAGAACCCCGGCAGGCCCATAGCCCGTTCCCCGGCCTCCATGCCAAGATTGCCCAGGGCTGCGGGCACCGCGTTGCCCAGCCACTGGAACAGCTCATCCCCGGCCCGCTCCACAATCTCAGTGACCTGGGGCGGCACCAGGGCGAGGAACCGGGCGAACAGCTCCTCCAGCTGGTCCAAGACAGACTGGAGGCTGTCCAGCAGCCCACTCCAGTTCTGAACCAGGGACACCAGCTGCCCCGCTGCGGCGTAAGTCAGCAGGGCCAGCCCCCCGCCGATAAGCCCGAACAGCAGGAGAAGCAGCAGAAGGGTCAGCGCCTGCCGGTTAAAGCCCAAGGCCCTTTGCAGCTTCTTTACCAGGGGATTGAGGGCCGCTGCTGCCGCCAAAGCAAACAAAAAGGGCGCGAACAGGGACAGCAGGGGCCGGCCCAGCTTCAGGACAAACAGCACCGCCAGCGCAGCCAGCGCCAGACGCAGCCCCAGCCGCAGCCAGAGCGTCCCGCGCTGTTTCCATGTGAGCTGCCGGTCTCCCATTGTCCTTCACCTCTTTTGCATTAGTATGAAGGGTATCCTACTCCAGAATACCACGGAATGGATGAATAAAATGTAAATTACCGGCCCCTTCGGGCCGGTAATTTCAGGTTCGGTAAATCACGCCGATCAGATTGGGGCCGGCGTTGATGGCGATGACTCCGCCGATCTGGTAAGACAGGACGGGGTCCTCCCCCGTCTCCTGCCTGCACAGCGCCAGCAGCTTTTCAGATTGCTCCTGGTTGTTCCCTTGAATCATCAGGTAGGGGGTGCCGGGCCTGCGCTGGGTTTTGCACAGCTCCGCCAGCTTGGCGGCAACAGCCCTCTCCCCCCGGACCTTGGCCAAAATCTTGGATTCCCCATCGGCAAAGGTCATGATAGGCTTCAGGCCCAGCGCCTCCCCCACAAAGGCGGCTGCTGCGGACACCCGGCCCGACTTCTTGGCAAAGCGCAAATCCAGGGGGGAAAAGATCACGCGGACATGGTCCACCCAGTCCTGAATGAACTCCGCAACGGCCTGGGCCTCGGCCCCCTCCGCCGCCATCCTGGCCCCCTGAACCACAGGCCAGCCGTAGCCCATGGTGTAGTTCAGGGCGTCGATGATGTGGATATGGAACGCCCCCTCCGCCTCAGGGTGGGCCCGGTAAAAGCTGCCCCGGGCCTGGAATGCGTTGGAACAGGTGGCAGAGCCTTTAGAGTTGATGGAAGTGTGGATCAAATCAGTGTACCCCGCCCGCCAGGCCGACTCAAACACCTCAGTAAAGAGGTAGGGGTTCAGGGCGGCGTGGGTGGGAATCTGAGGGGCGGACAGAAGCATGCCGTAAAACTCCGCAGGGGTAAAGTCGAAGCCGTCGGCCAGCTCCCTGTCCCCCATGGCGATGGGGAATGGGAGCACCTGGATGTCCAGCTCCTCCCGCAGGGCGGGGGGGATATCGGCGGCGGAGTCTGTGGTAAATTTGATACGGGCCATGATAGGGCCTCCTTTTCGCTCACCGGTGCAAAGTAATGTAATTATGGCAGAAAATGGCCGGGTTGTCAAATTAAGAAATGGTTAAATCTTTTTTCTCAGCTTCTTCCGGGTCCCATCCGGGTACTGCACATAGGTGTTGTCCAGCTGGGCCGTCAGGCTGGATTTGAACGCGTTGATATACTCCCGGCGCAGGGCGTCCCGCTCGGCGGTTTCCTCGTCCGTCAGGCCCCCGGCCTTGGCTTTCCGGGCCAACTCATTGATGCGGTCGATCTTTTTTTGCTCCATATGGGCCTCCTTTCTTTGAAAAGCCGGAAATTTCCGCTTCCCCGGGGCTATAGGTAGCGGTCGATCACCAGCATTGTCCTGCCCTTCTTGGAGTGTCCCGGCACCTCCCGGACAACGCACTTGCCCAGTCCCCGGCAGGTGAGCACGTCTCCCTCGCTGACCTGCCGGCCGGCCTTGAGGCACTCCCGGTGGTTGAGGGCCACCTTCCCCGAAGCAATGAGCCCGGCGGCCTTGCCCCGGGACAGGGAAAACCCGGCTGCCGCCACCGCGTCCAAGCGGGGGGTGGCCACGGTGTCCCGTATGGTTTTCACCTGGGGCGGTTTGGGCGAGAGCCGGTCCAGGGCAATTTCAGCCAGGCTCGCCTGATAGCGCCCGGCCCCCTCCCACTGGGACAACAGGATGGGCGCCGCCTCCCGCAAAACCACCACCTGGCACAGGGACGGCTGGGGCAAAAGGATGTCCCCCAGCACCTCCCGGGTGAGTCCCAGTCCCATGAGGGAACCCAAGATGTCCCGGTGGGTGAGGGACGCCCCAGGCGGAAACGTCCCCTGGACTGCGGTCAGAGGGCCCTCCGGATCGGACAAGATGCCGTCATCCTCCTGCCAGCCGGCGGGGAAAAAGCAGACATTCCGCTCACTGCCGGAAAAGCCGCCCCAGAACAGATGCCGGGGCCGGCCCCAGGCGTTGAGCAGGTCCGTCACCGACGCCTGCTCCCCCAGGGAGAGAAAGGGCGTGTGGGCGGGGACGCCCCGGCTTTGAGACAGCTCCAGCTTATCCAGCACCCGGGCCAGCAGGATGCGCTCCGACCCGTCGCGGGCGCAGCGGTCCAGCAGCTCTTTTTTATTCACAGCGGGCTCCTCCTTGATTCTTTGTGGTCCGCTCCAGTATATCGGGAGGAGCTGGGAATGTCAAGGAGAGGCTTGACAAACCCCGATTTCCTATCTAAAATAAGATGAGATGAGCCCCGAAGGGGCGGAAGGAGGCCCCAATGGGAAAATTTGACGGTCTGCTGCTGGCCAGCGACTTTGACGACACGCTGTACGGCCTGGACCTGCACATCCCCCAGCGCAACCTGGAGGCCATCCGCTATTTTACCCGGGAGGGCGGCTATTTTGTCATATCCACCGGGCGGGCCCACCGCACGTTCGCCCCCTACGCGCCCCTTATCCCCATGAACGCCCCGGCGGTGCTCTCCAACGGCGCGGCCATTTACGACTTCCAGGCGGACAAAATGCTGGAACAGACCCACCTGCCCGCCACGGCCCCTCGGGACCTGGCGCGGATCATGGAGGAGCTCCCCTCCCTGTCCCTGGAGGTCTATCACGGGGAGGACATCTATGTGTGCAACCCCAACTATATCACTCTGGCCCACCTGAAAAAGGTCAATTGCAGCTACACACAGTGTCCGGTGGCCGACATGCCCACTCCCTGGGTGAAAGCCCTGTTCCATATGGAGCGGGACGTGCTGCTTCAGGCCCAGGCCCTGCTTCTGGAGGCGCACGGGGGGCGGTACGAAGCCATCTTCTCCAACCCCCGATACCTGGAGCTGACCGCGAAGGGCAGCAACAAGGGCGGCGGAGTGGCCCGGGTGGCCTGGATGCTGGGTATTGCCCCGGAGCACATCTACTGCGTGGGGGACAACCAGAACGACATCCCCATGCTGGAGCTGTCCGCCATTCCCTTCGCTCCCGCCAACTCCGCCCAGGAGGTGAGAGACTGGGGTGCCCGCGTCCTGTGTCACTGCAACGACGGCGTCGTCGGCGACATTGTGGATATTTTAGACCGGCTGTATTGATTGGAACCAGCCCCCGGCTTGTGCCGGGGGCTGGCCGCGTTTACATATCCATGGCGTCGGCCAAATGGTCGATGGCCTCGTTGACCCGGCGGGCGGCCCTATGGGCGGTCCGCTTGATCTGCCGACTGGACGGGGCCATGGTCATGCCCATGACGGCGCCCGCCGCCATACCGGCCGCGGCCCCCATCAGGAACGAGCCGCAGCTATGGCAGCTGTTGGAATTTCCGTACATTCCGGTTTCCCTCCTTTTTCCGGAGAATTTCAATCATTCTCCGCTGTCAGTAGTGTTTCCTGAAAATTTGAAAAACTCGTTGCTAAATCCTGCATGTTCCGCTATAATTTAATATTAGAATTGTGCGCATAGCCGCACGAAGGCATTGAAACCACAAACGCGCGGAGGAAGTGTATGAGACTTTTGATTAAAAATGGGCGGGTGGTCCACCCAGTCACGGGGACCGTCCTGCTTCAGGACATTTTGGCGGAGAACGGCCGGGTGGGCCTGCTGGAGCGCGGCCTGGACTGTGAGGCCGACCAGGTGATCGACGCCTCCGGGCTGATGGTGGCCCCGGGGCTGGTGGATATGCACGTCCACCTCCGGGACCCGGGCCTGACTTATAAGGAGGACATTTTTACCGGCTGCGCCGCGGCCGCCCGGGGGGGCGTAACCTCCCTGGCCTGCATGGCCAACACAAGCCCAGCGGTAGACTGCCCCGAACAGGTGAAGTACGTGAAGGACCGGGCCGCGCAGGCCAACGGCGTGAGCGTGTATCCTATCGCGGCCCTGTCCATGGGCCTGAGGGGGGAGGAGCCCACCGACGCCGAGGCCCTGAAGGCGGCGGGGGCGGTGGCGCTGTCCGACGACGGCAACAACGTGGACAACGCCAACCTGATGCGGGACGTGCTGATCCGCGCCCGCCAGCTGGAGCTGCCGGTGCTGTGCCACTGCGAGGACACCTCCATGGTGGCCGGGCGGGCCGTAAACGAGGGCAGCGTGTCACGCCAGCTCTGGCTGGAGGGACGGCCCGCCATTGCCGAGGAGATTATGGTCATGCGGGACGCCATGCTGGCCGAGGAGACCGGCGCCCGGGTCCATATCTGCCATGTATCCACCGCCCGGAGCGTGGATATCATCCGGAAGATGAAGAAAAAGGGCGTCCTCATCACCTGCGAAACCTGCCCCCAGTATTTTACCCTCACCGAGGACGAGGTGCTCGCCCAGGGCTCCCAGGCCCGGGTCAACCCACCTCTGCGCACCCTGAAGGACGTCCACGGCATCATCGCCGGGCTGAAGGACGGCACCATTGACGCAATCGCCACCGACCACGCCCCCCACTCTGTAGACGAAAAGGCCCGGCCCCTCAGCCGGGCGCCCAGCGGCATGATTGGGCTGGAGACCAGCCTGGCCATTGCCCTCACCCAGCTGTACCACACCAGGAAGATGGACCTCCCCTCCATCCTCCGGCGCATGTCCACCAACCCCGCCGACATCCTGCACATTGCCCGGGGGCGCATGTCCATCGGGGTTGTCGCCGACCTTGTGGTCTTTGACCCGGATGAGAGCTGGGTCATCGACCCGCTCCTGTTCGCCTCCAAGGCCCGCAACACCCCCTTCGCCGGCAGGACCGTCAGGGGCCGGGTAAAGTACACCGTCGTCAAGGGCGAAGTCATTTATCAGGACGAAAGGAATTGATACCATGTCATTCGATGTTTTGCAGGATCAGATCCGCGCCATGAAAAACCCCACTGTGGCGGGGCTGGACGCCCGGATTGAATATGTCCCGGAGCATATCCGCCAGGCCGCCTTTGAGGAGCACGGCGTAAGCCTGAAGGGAGCCGCCGAGGCCATTTGGCAGTTCAACGCGGGCCTTATCGACGCGCTGTGCGACATCGTGCCCGCCGTCAAGCCCCAGGCCGCTTACTACGAGAACCTGGGCTGGCAGGGAATGGAGGTGCTGGAGCGTACCATCCGCTACGCCAAGGAGAAGGGCCTGTTCGTCATTGCGGACATCAAGCGGGGGGACATCGGCTCCACCGCCGCAGCCTACGCCGAGGGCTGGCTGTCCGGCGCCAAAATCCAGGGAGAGCAGTTCAAGTCCTTTGACGCTGACTGCGTCACCCTCAACGGCTACATGGGCTCCGACTCCATCCGGCCCTTCCTGGCGGCGGCGAAAGCCGAGGACAAGTGCGTCTTTGTTCTGGTAAAGACCTCCAACCCCGGCTCCGGGGAGCTTCAGGACATCCCCGCCGGCGACCGGACGGTGTATCAGGTAATGGGCGACTTAAACGAGCGCATCGCCGCCGGAACCGAAGGCAAATACGGGTATACCTGTGCCGGGGCGGTCACCGGAGCCACATATCCATCCGACATCCGCGCCTTGAGAAAGCGGCTGGAAAAGACCTTTTTCCTGGTGCCCGGCTACGGCGCCCAGGGGGGCACGGCGGAGGACGTGCGGTACGCCTTTGACAAGTACGGCCACGGGGCAATTGTCAACTCCTCCCGGGGCATCATGTGCGCCTGGCAGAAGACCGGAGGGGACGGCCATGACTTCGCCGGGGCCGCCCGGGACGCCGCCCTCAAAATGCGGGACGACATCTGGCAGTTTGTGACTGTCGTGTAATGCGGAAGGGAGAGGCGATGGCGGATATCTGTATCTTCTGCGGCAAGGAGACTACCATCTGGAACGGGGGCGACGTCCTGGTGTGCGGCGGCGTCACCCAGCCGGTGTGCGGCGCGTGCCGGGACCGGTACATCGGCCTGCCTATGCGCCAGCGGGCCCGCCTGGCCCTTGAGACGGGCCGGGCCCGGACGCCGGAGAGCATTCAGGAGTACTTGGACAAGCTGGACGCAGCGCTGGCCCAGGAGGCCAAACGCCGGGAGTATCAGGAGAAGTCGCTGGCCTGCTGCGGACAGGAGATGGCCCAGGTGGACGAGGTGTCGTTCCTCAGCAGGACAGACCTGTTTCAGTCCTACACCGGGAACATGATCATGTTCCGTTGCGACCGCTGCGGGCAGGTAAAGTTTTTCGATTCCGCCTTCCTCCATTACACGACAGTGGAGGAGGACGTCCCAATTCCGGCGGAGAAGCCGGTAGAAAAACCGAAGCCCGTCCGGTTCCGGCCGGGCAAAAAGCCGCCCTGGGAGAAATAGAAAGTGGTGCAGCGATGAAAGTGGAACATAAGTGTAAGATTGTAGAGATGGACCGGCTGGACGCCAATACCTACTGGATGGTTTTGGAGGTTGGCAAAATGGTGGAGCGGGATGGCCTGCGGGGCGGGCAGTTTCTGCACATCAAATGCGGGGACGGCCAGCTGCTTCGCCGCCCTATTTCGGTGGCCTACGCCGGGTGTGACGAGCCGGAGGACTTGGCTACCTTGATCTTTGAGGTCCGGGGAGAGGGCACAAGGTGGCTGTCCCAGCGAAGGGTTGGCGATAAGCTGGATGTGCTCGGCCCTCTGGGCAACGGGTTTGACGTGGCCCAGCCGGGGCGCTATCTTCTGGTTGGCGGCGGTATTGGGATTCCGCCGCTGATGCAGTATGCGGAATGCCTGGAATGGCCCCGGGTCGCGGTATTGGGATTCCGCACGAAGGATAAGGCGTTCCCTATCATCACCAGTCGTTTTCAGGACCACTGCGAGCAGACCCGCATCTGTACCGACGATGGGACGCTGGGCCTCCACGGCTTTGTGGACGCCCAGGTCCATGACCTATTGGAACAGGACAACAGCTATGCCGCCGTCCTGGCCTGCGGGCCCAAGCCCATGCTGAAAAGCGTGGCAAAAGTGGCCGCTGAATTTGGCGTGCCCTGCCAGGTGTCCATGGAGGAGCGGATGGGCTGCGGGATCGGGGCCTGCCTGGTGTGCGCCTGCGGCATGAAGGACGGCTCCCGGAAACATGTTTGCAAGGACGGCCCGGTATTCAACGCCCAGGAGGTGGATTGGGATGCCTGACGTGAATATGCAGGTCAGCTTGGCCGGTGTAACGCTGAAAAATCCCGTTGTCGTCGCTTCGGGCACCTTCGGCTTCGGCCGGGAGTACAGCCAGTTCTATGATCTGTCTGAGCTGGGAGGGATCTGCGCCAAAGGGCTAACCCTCTACCCGCGCGAGGGCAACCCCGCCCCCCGCATCGCTGAAACGCCCATGGGAATTTTGAATTCCGTGGGCCTGCAAAACCCGGGAATAGACGCTTTTATCGCCGAGGAGCTGCCCTTCCTGCGGCAGTTTGACACAAAAGTAATTGCCAACATCTCCGGAAACACCCCGGAGGAGTACGGCGTCATGTGTGAGAAGCTGGCCGTGGCCGGGGTGGATATGATTGAAGTAAATATCTCCTGCCCCAACGTGAAAGCGGGCGGACTGGCCTACGGCACCCGGCCCGAGCTGGCCGCCGAGGTCACAGAAGAGGCCAAAAAGCACGCCGGGGGCGTGCCCGTGATGGTAAAGCTGTCTCCCAATGTCACGGATATCACCGAGATTGCCAAAGCGGCGGAGGGGGCCGGGGCGGACGCCCTGTCCCTCATCAACACCATCCGGGGCATGCGCATCGACGTAAGCACCCGCCGGCCCATTTTGAAAATGAACACCGGCGGACTGTCCGGCCCGGCTGTGCTGCCGGTGGCGGTGCGCATGGTCTGGGAGGTCTCCCAAGCAGCCGGCGTCCCCATTTTAGGGATGGGCGGCGTGGCCAGGGGGGAGGACGCCGCCCAACTCATGCTGGCCGGGGCCTCCGCCGTAGCGGTGGGCACAGCGCTGTTTGCCGATCCCTTCGCGCCCCTCAAAGTCCGGGATGGCCTGGCGGACATCGCGGCCAAACAGAAGCTGGGGGCAATCGCGGAACTTACCGGCGGCGTAAAGCCCTGGTAAACCAATTTAAAAGGACTGATCCAATTGACCACCATTTACCTGATCCGCCACGCGGAGGCGGAGGGAAATCTGTACCGGCGCATCCACGGCTGGTACAACGCCCTGATTACCGACAACGGCTTCCAACAGATCAAGGCCCTGGAGGACCGCTTCCGGGATATCCCCGTGGATGCGGTGTACTCCAGCGATTTGTACCGCACTATGACCACCGCCCGGGCCGTCTATGTCCCTAAAAGCCTCCCCCTGCGCACCGATCCCGGCCTGCGGGAAATCAGCATGGGCAGCTGGGAGGACCTGACCTGGGGGGAAGCCCGGCATTTTCATCTTCCGGCGCTGGAGCTGTTCAACGCCACATCTCCTGACTGGTCGGTCCCCAATGGGGAGAGCTTTGCCCAGCTGGGGGAGCGGATGGAGGGGACTGTCCGCCATATCGCCCAGCAGCACCTAGGGCAGACCGTCGCCCTGTTCAGCCACGGCATGGCCATCCGCCAATTCCTGGGGCGGGTTAAGGCAGTCCCTCCTGCGCAGTGGCACGCTATGCCCCACGGGGACAATACAGCCGTCAGCTGCGTGCTCTGGGACGGGGAGCGGTTTACCGTTACCATGGAGCTGGACAATTCCCACCTCTCTGACAGCATCTCCACCCTGGCCCGGCAATCCTGGTGGCGGAAGGACAGCAAAGCGGAGGATGTAAACCTGTGGTTCCGGCCCATTAACTGGGCCAGCGAGCGGGAAATCTACCTGAAGACCCGCCGGGAAGCCTGGACCTCCACCCACGGGCCGGACGTCCCCTTCGATGGCGAGGGCTTTGTGCGGGACGCGGAGCTGCACATGTCCCGCTCCCCCTGGGGAGTCTCCCTGGCCTTTGCCGGAGATAGGCTGACGGGCGTCCTCCAGCTGGATCCCCAGCGGTACAGCGGGGACGGCGCCGGGTACATCCCCTTCTGCTACATCGTTCCGGAGCGCCGGGGAAAGGGGCTGGGCGTTCAGCTTATCGGCCAGGCGGTGGCCGTCTACCGCCCCATGGGCCGGGACAAGCTGCGCCTGCGCTGCGCCCCCTACAACAGCCGCGCCCAGCAGTTTTACCACACCTATGGATTTACCAAAGTTGGTGATGAGGAAAACAGCAGGGTTCCGCTGGAAATTTTGGAGAAATATATCGGATATGACAGATAGGGAGGAATCTCTCATGGCCTTTGACCGCGCCCTATTCCTCCCCGTCAGCCGAGAGGATATGGACCTCCGCGGGTGGGATTTTTATGACTTCCTGCTCATCACCGGCGACGCCTATGTGGACCACCCCTCCTTCGGCGCGGCCATCATTGGGCGCATTCTGGAGGCGGAGGGCTGGCGGGTGGCTGTTCTGGCCCAGCCAGACTGGCGCAGCCCGGACGCGTTCGCCTCGCTGGGCCGTCCACGGCTGGGCGTGCTCATCGGCGCGGGAAACATCGACTCCATGGTAGCCCACTACACCGCCGCCAAAAAGCGCCGGCACGACGACGCCTACTCCCCCGGCCGCAGGGCCGGCCTGCGGCCCGACCGTGCAACAGTGGTCTACTCCAACCGGGTGCGGGAGGCATTTGGAAATATCCCCATTGTCATTGGCGGGCTGGAGGCCAGCCTGCGCCGCTTCGCCCACTACGATTACTGGGAGGACAAGGTGCGCCGCTCCGTCCTCTTCGACGCCCAGGCGGACATCCTCACCTACGGCATGGGGGAGGCGGCCACCCTGGAGATTGCCGCCCGGCTGGCCTCCGGCACCCCGGTGGGGGAAATCACCGATGTGCGGGGAACCTGCGTGGCTGCGGGCTATCCCGGTGTCTGCGCCTACCCCCGGGTGGAGGTCCCCTCGTTTGAGGAGGTGTCCGCCTCCAAGCGCTCCTACGCCCGGGCCAACATGATTGAGTACCAGGAGCACGACGCCGTATCCGGCAGGGCCGTTATCCAGAAGCACGGGGACCGGTTCCTCATTGTCAACCCGCCCGCGTATCCGCTGTCCACAGCGGAGCTGGACCGGGTAGCTGAGCTGCCCTACGTCCGGGAGCCCCATCCTATGTACGACAGCCAGGGCGGCGTCCCCGCCATTGAGGAGGTGCGCTTTTCCGTCACCCACAACCGGGGGTGCTTCGGGGCGTGCAACTTCTGTTCGCTGGCCTTCCATCAGGGGCGCACCGTCTCCTGCCGCAGCCACGAAAGCGTTATCCGGGAGGTGAAGGCCCTTACCCAACACCCCGGCTTCAAGGGCTACATCCACGATGTGGGCGGGCCGTCGGCCACCTTCCGCCGCCCCTCCTGCCAAAAGCAGCTGAAACACGGCATGTGCCGCGACCGAGCCTGCCTGGCTCCGGAGCCCTGCCCCAATCTGGACGCCAACCACACCGACTACATGCTCCTCCTGCGCAAGCTCCGGGAGATTCCCAAGGTGAAGAAGGTGTTCATCCGGTCGGGCATTCGGTTCGACTACCTGATGAAAGACCCCAGCGGGGAGTTTTTTACCGACCTGATCCAACACCACATCTCGGGCCAGCTCAAGGTGGCCCCGGAGCACTGCGTGGCCCACACCCTGGACTATATGGGCAAGCCCCACATCGAGGTTTATGAGAAGTTCCGTGAGAAATATAACAGGCTTAACCGCCGCTACGGCAAGGAGCAGTTCCTGGTGCCTTACCTGATCTCCTCCCACCCCGGGTGCACACTGGAGGATGCGGTGCGCCTGGCGGAGTGGCTCAATAGGCAGGGCCATATGCCCGAGCAGGTCCAGGACTTCTACCCCACCCCCGGCACGCTGGCCACCTGCATGTGGCACACCGGCCTGGATCCCCGGACCATGGAGCCGGTATTTGTCCCCAAAACGCCCCACGACAAAGCCCTCCAGCGCGCTTTGATGCAGTGGCGCAAGCCTCAAAACCGGAAGCTGGTGCTGGAAGCCCTCCGCAGGACGGGCCGCGAGGAACTGACCGGCTATGGCAAACACTGCCTGATCAAACCTGACAAAGCCCCTCCCCCGCAGGCCGCAGGCGCACATAGGCGGCAAGCATTTGGGCCCCGCCCGCGGGAGGAGGGTACGGGAAAGCCCGCCCGGCCGGTCCGCAAAAAGGGCTGGGCAAAGCCGAAAAAGAAAAAATAAAGGCGCGGGACGGGTGTTTAACCCGTCCCGCCCCTTGTTAATACCGGACCGCGCTGGAGTCAGGCTCCCAGCTGGGTGTGCCGGAGTAGGCGTCTGTGCCGGTGATAACATCGCCGATGGACCGGCCCACATCGCCAATAGCGTCGCCGGTATCCCGAACAATGTCCCGGGCGTCCCGGGTCAGGTCGCGGGCTGCCGTGCTGTTGTCCCTGCCGTAAACCTGGCCATTGGTTCCGGCGGTGTAGCGGCCGTCATCAAAGTAGCTGCGGCCGTTGTAGATGCTTTCGCTGCCATAGCGGCGGCTGACCGTACCGGCGGTACCAGACGTACTGCCCGAGGTGCTGCCGGCCGTACCGTTGGAGCCGTTGGTCCCGGAGGTTGCGCCGCTGTTATTGCCCACACTGCCGCCGGCGCCGGTATTGGGGTCCCGATTGCTGCAAGCCACCAGCGAACCGGCCAGGGTGAGAGCCAGGGCCAGAACCGCAATGTTCTTTTTCATTGAAAAATCCTCCCGCTTATTGTTTTCACGGAAGTCCCATCCGCGGAGTAGTATGTGCCTGATTGGATGGATTCACTCCGGAAATGAGCGGCCAAATTGGATTTTTTGACCGTATTTGACGGAAAACTATTGGAAGCCGCCCGTCTTTTTGGAAAAAACTTCGCCGGAATCCCTTGCAATCCGGCGCACAGTGTGGTATAGTATATCTGGAATGTAAAGTGGTATTGACAGAGTGGGGTTGTGGCTCCGCTCTTTTTAATGGAAAAAACCGGCTGACCCCGGTTTTCAGGAGGTTTTACCGTTATGGCTAAATTGACCGACGCGGTTGCCGCCCTGGCCCTCCCCATAGTGGAGGCGGCCGGCTGCACCCTTTGGGACGTGGAATACGTGAAGGAGGCCGGAACGTGGTTCCTCCGGGTCTTTATCGACAGGGAGGGCGGCGTGTCCATCGACGACTGCGAGGCCGTCTCCCGCCCCTTGTCCGACCTGCTGGACGAGGCCGATCCCATTGAGGGCAGCTACACCTTTGAGGTCTCCTCCGCCGGAGCCGACCGGGCGCTGAAAAAGCCTGAGCATTTCGCCATCTTCCAGGGCGCGGAGGTGGAGGTCCGGCTCTACCGCCCGCGGGAGGGCCGCAAGGAGTTTGTGGGCACGCTCAAGGGCTATGAGGACGGGGCCGTCACCCTGGACATAAACGGCGTGGATGCCATATTTACCAAACAGGAAATCGCGCTGGTACGGCTGTACCTGCGGGTCTGACTTTAGGAGGAAGAACACCGTGGCAAAACGTGTAACAAAAAAAGCCGTCAACAGCAACGAGATGGACGGCAAGGAATTTTTTGAGGCAATCCATCAGATCGAGCAGGAAAAAGGCATCAAGCCCGGCTATATGATGGAGAAGGTGACCCAGGCCCTGCTGTCCGCCTACCGCCGGGACCACGAGGGCGTGGGCGAAAACCTGGTCATCGAGGCCGACGAGGCCACCTGCACCGTCCGTTTGTACCTGAAAAAGGAAATCGTGGAGGAGGTTGACAACCCCGCCGTCGAGATCAGCCTGGACGAGGCCCGCCGCTCCCTGCCCCAGGCCGAGGTGGGCGACATGGTGCGCATGGAGGTCAAGGCCCGGTCCTTCGGCCGCATCGCGGCCCAGACCGCCCGGCAGGTCATCATCCAGGGCATCCGCGAGGCGGAGCAGGGGATGATCTACGACGAGTTCTCCACCAAGGAGCACGAACTGCTGACCGGCGCCGTCACCCGCATCGACCCCCGAAACGGGTCGGTCTCCCTGCGGCTGCACTCCGGTTCCGAGTTTACCGACGCCTACCTGGGCTCCGGGGAGCAGGTGAAGGGGGAGCGCTACGTGGAGGGCCAGAGGCTCAAGGTATACGTGGTGGAGGTCCGCAAGGCCACCAAGGGCCCCCAGGTGCTCATTTCCCGCACCCACCCCGGCCTGGTCAAGCGGCTGTTTGAGCTGGAGGTCCCCGAGGTCTACGACGGCACCGTGGAGATCCGCTCCGTGGCCCGGGAGGCCGGCTCCCGCACCAAGATGGCCGTGTGGTCCCCCGACCCCAACGTGGACCCCATCGGCGCCTGCGTCGGCCCCCGGGGGGCCCGGGTGAACACCATTGTAGAGGAGCTCAAGGGGGAAAAGATCGACATTATCCGCTGGTCTGAAAACCCGGCGGAGTATATCGCTGCCGCCCTCTCCCCCGCCGATGTGCTGAGCGTGGAGGAGCTGCCCTCCGCCGGCGACGTTAAGAGCTGCCGGGTGGTGGTCCCCGACGACCAGCTGTCCCTGGCCATCGGCAAGGAGGGCCAGAACGCCCGCCTTGCCGCCAAGCTCACAGGATATAAGATCGATATCAAGCCCGCCTCCGCCCCTTTGGAGCCCATTGAGGCCCCTGAAGGCGCCACTCCAGCTGAGGACGGGACTGCGGAGGCCGAAGCGGCCGTGGAGCCGGGAGACGGCACGGAACAGGAAGAGAACTAAGACCTCAAAGGGGGAAGAGCCTTGCCCAAGAAAATACCCATGCGCCAATGCGTTGGCTGCCGGGAGATGAAAGAAAAACGAGCGCTGATCCGGCTGGTAAAACCACCGGAGGGGCCGGTGTCCCTGGACTTCAAGGGCAAGCTGCCCGGCCGGGGGGCCTATGTGTGCCCTAACCCGGAGTGCCTGAAGCGGGCCCGGAAGAACCGGGCCCTGGAGCGGGCCTTTTCCTCCCTGATTCTGGACGAGGTGTGGGAGAATCTGGAGGCCCAGATGAAGGAGGTGCCGCCTGATGCCCAATGATCCGAGCCTCCATCTGCTGGGCCTGGCCAAAAAGGCGGGGCGGCTGGAAGTCGGCGAGGAGCCCGTGGGGGCCGCCTGCCGGGCACGTCAGGCGCGGCTGGTGCTGCTGGCGGCTGACGCTGCTCCCAACTCCCGCCGCCGGGCAGCCCACTTCGGCGAGGCGGGAAATGTTTTGTGGCTGGAGACGCCCTTCAGCAAAGCCCAGCTGGGCTTTATCCTGGGCCGGTCCTCCTGCGCCATGCTGGCCCTCACCGACGCCGGCTTCGCCGCCGCCGTGGTGGAAAAGCTGGCCTCCCGCGACCCGGACAAATACGGTCCCGCCGCCCGGCAGCTCCGGGACAAGGCCAACCGGGTGCTCCTGCGGCAGAAGGAGCAGCGGCAGCATGAGAAAAACCTCCGCCAAGGCGGGCGAAAGCCCTGGGCGCCGCCTCCCCCGCCCAAAGAAGAGGCGCCCCCGCCCCAGCGGGGCAAGCCCGGGCCGCATAAGGCGCGCCGCCGTCCCAAAGACGGCCCTGCCGCCCAGGCTGAATCACAGCGCAGTCCCAACCACGGTCCCGGCGGACGCCGTCTTACCGGCAAGTTCCGTAAACCCTGAGAAACGAGGTGCTTCCATCTATGATGATTAAATATCCCGTCCATAAGCTGGCCAAAGACTTCTCCAAACATGGCAAGGCGCTACCCTCCAAGGAGATCATGGACATCCTGACCCAGTATGGCCACCCGCCCAAAAACCATATGCAGCCCCTCACCGACGAGGAGCTGTCCCTCGTCTTCGAATACCTGACCCAGCACAATCAGATCGCCTCCATCGAGTCGGTCTATGCCGACGTCTACCACGAGCCCGAGGTGAAAAAGGAGGCCGTCCCCAAGGCGGAGGCCAAGCCCACCCCCAAGGCGGACAAGGCAGAAAAGAAGGACCGTCCCCAGGGACAGGGCGGCAAACAGCAGCCTGAAAAGAAGGAGGAGGCCAAGCCCGCCCCCGTCCAGAAGCCCGCCTCCAAGGTCCCTCAGAAAAAGGTGGTGGACACCCGGGGCGGTCCGGCGGTCAATCTGGAAAAATACGACGAGCGGCTGGAGAACTTTACCGACCAGCGCCGCCAGGACATGCGGGGCGGCAAGCAGAAGCTGCAAAAGCAAAACCAGCGGGGCCGCCAGCAAAACGGCAGGAATTTCGGCAGCAAGCGCCGTCAGGAGGAACAGGACCGGATGCGCCGCCTTCAGCTGGAAATCGCCAAAAAGGCCCCCGTCAGGGTGCTTATCCCCGATGAGATCGGCGTGGGCGAGCTGGCCTCCCGCATGAAGAAGACCGGCGCAGAGGTGGTCAAATGCCTGATTAAAAACGGCGTGATGGCCTCCCTGTCCGACATCATCGACTTCGACACCGCAGCCATCATCGCCGAGGAGATGGGCTGCAAGGTGGAGAAGGAGGTCATCATCACCATTGAAGAGCGCCTCATCGACACCGCCGAGGATAAAGCGGAGGACCTGGAGTCCCGCGCCCCTGTGGTGGTAGTCATGGGCCACGTGGATCACGGCAAAACCTCCTTGCTGGACTACATCCGCCACGCCAACGTGGTATCCGGCGAGGCGGGCGGCATCACGCAGCACATCGGCGCATATCAGGTGAACGTGAAGGACCACACCGTCACCTTCCTGGACACCCCCGGCCACGAGGCCTTTACCGCCATGCGGGCGCGGGGCGCCATGATTACCGACGTGGCCATCCTGGTTGTCGCCGCCGACGACGGCATTATGCCCCAGACCGTGGAGTCCATCAACCACGCCAAGGCGGCCAATATCCCCATCATCGTGGCCATTAACAAGATGGATAAACCTGCGGCCAACCCCGACCGCATCATGCAGCAGCTCACCGAGTATGAGCTGGTCCCCGAGGAGTGGGGCGGCGAGACCATTGTATGCCCCATTTCCGCCAAGACCGGCATGGGCATTGACAACCTGCTGGACATGGTGGTGCTCACCGCCGAGGTGCAGGAGCTGAAGGCCAACCCCAACCGCTCCGCCCACGGCGCGGTCATTGAGGCCCGGCTGGACAAGGGCCGGGGCCCGGTGGCCACCCTGCTGGTGCAGAACGGCACATTGAAACAGGGCGACGTGATTATCGCGGGCACCGCCGTGGGCCGCGTCCGCGCCATGACCGACGCCCGGGGCCGGAAGCTCACCCAGGCGGGGCCCTCCGTGCCGGTTGAGATTATCGGCATGGGCGAGGTGCCCGGCGCGGGAGACGACTTCCACGCCGTGGCCGACGAGCGTATGGCCCGCGAGCTGGTAGAGCAGCGCAAAACCGAACGGAAGGACGCCATCCACAGTTCGGTGGGTAAGGTTACGCTGGAGGATCTGTTCAGCCAGATCCAGGACGGCGAGATGAAGAACCTGAACGTCATCGTCAAGGCGGACGTCCAGGGCTCCGCCGAGGCTGTCAAGGCGTCCCTGGAGAAGCTGACCAACGAGGAGGTCCGGGTGCGGGTGATCCACTGCGCCGTGGGCGCCATCAGCGAGAGCGATGTGATGCTGGCAGGCACCTCTGGGGCCATCATCGTGGGCTTCAACGTCCGTCCGGACAACAACGCCAAGGACTCCGCCGCCCGTATGGGCGTGGACATGCGGATGTACCGGGTCATCTACGACGCCATCAACGAGATCGAAGCCGCCATGAAGGGCATGCTGGCCCCCAAATTCAAAGAGGTAGACCTGGGCCGGGCCGAAGTGCGCAACGTGTTCCGCATTACCGGCGTGGGCATGGTGGCCGGCTGCTATGTGCTGGACGGCAAGATGCAGCGGGGCGCGCAGATGCGCCTGCTGCGGGACAACATCGTCATCTACGACGGCGCCATCGCCTCCCTCCAGCGCTTCAAGGACTCAGTGAAGGAGGTCGCCTCGGGCTATGAGTGCGGCATCACCTTTGAGAAGTTCCAGGATATCAAGGAGGGCGACGTCATCGAGGCGTACCTGATGGAGCAGATTGAGGTATAAATGTTAAGCCAACGGGGCGGGCGGATTCGCCCGCCCCGCTTTGCTTTTAAGGAGGAGCTGTCATGAGCCGTGTCTATGTTCTGGCCGCAGATAAGCCGCTGACAGGGATGGAAACGCTGAGCTACTACCGTCAGGCGGTGGAAGAGCTGGGCTATCCCATGAAGTCCTTCCGGTACGAGTTTACGCCGGAAAAAGCAAATGAGGATTGGAAGAATCTGCGGGGCTGTTTGGAGAAAAACTTTTCCCAGGGAGAAAGCCTGGAGCTGTGGAGCGTCTGGGTAGGGGACGTCAACAAGAAATGCCCGCCCCGATATCAGGGCAGGCTGGCAGACTTTGATATGGAAGCGCTGGAACAGTTCCTGTCCGCGGAAGAAATTTGCTTCGACATTACGATTTAAGAGGAGAACCAAATATGGCAAGCAATCGAATCGGACGCATCAACGAGGAGGTCCAGCGGGAGCTGGCCGTCCTCATTCCCACAGTCAAGGACCCCCGGGTAACCGGGATGATCTCAGTAACGGCAGTGGACGTAACCCCCGACCTGAAATTCGCCAAGGTGTATGTCTCAGTTTTGGATAAAGGCGGCAGCGAGCAGGTGCTCAAGGGGCTAAAGTCGGCCTCCGGATATCTCCGCCGGGAGCTGGGCCGAGCGCTGAACCTGCGCCACACGCCGGAGCTCTCCTTCTTCCAGGACGACTCCATGGCCAAAGGCGCAAAAATTCTTGAAATGCTCCGCAATCCGGAGGTAGTTAAGCCTGCCAACCCGGCCAACGAGCACATCATTCTGGACGAGGAGGGCTGACGGCATGACTTCTCAGCAGGCGGCCGGTTTCCTGACGGCCCACGACGGTTATCTCATCCTAACCCACGTCCGCCCCGACGGCGACACCATCGGCTGTGCCGCAGGGCTCTGCCGCGCCCTGCGGCAGATTGGAAAAACGGCCTATATTTTGGAAAACCCAGAGGTCACAGAGCTGTTTTCCAATTATATTGACGGGTTTACAGTCGGGCCGGAATTCACTCCGGAAACCGTTGTTTCAGTTGACATTGCCTCCAAGAGCCTGTTTCCTGCCCCGGCGCAGCCCTATTTGGACCGGGTGGATCTGGCCATCGACCACCACCCCTCCCAGGAATTTTTTGCCAAAGAGACCTGCCTGGACAGCAAACGGGCCGCATGTGGTCAACTGATTTTTGAAATTATTAAACAGTTTGCCTCTATTACCCCGGAGATCGGCGAGGCCCTCTATGTGGCCGTCTCCACCGATTGCGGATGTTTTCAATACAGCAACACCGATGCGGAGGCACATCGAGCCGCAGCTGAGCTGATGGAGAGCGGCTTCAACCCCTATCCCGTCAACCGGAAGTTTTTCCGGACCAAGACTTTTAGGCGCTTGAAATTGGAGGGTCTGCTCACCGCCGGCATGGAGCTGCGGGATGGCGGGCAGACTGCCCTGGTCTTCCTCACCCGGGCGATGATTGATGAAGTGGGAGCCAGCGAGCGTGACATGGACGACATCTCCGCCTTCGTCGGCCAGATTGAAGGCGTAAAGAACGGCGTTACTCTGAAGGAGACCACGGACGGACATGTGAAGCTTTCCCTGCGCACCGACCCCGGCGACCTGAATGCCAGCGCTGTCTGTGCCCTGTTGGGGGGGGGCGGCCACGCCGCTGCTGCGGGCGCTATGGTACAAGGGACTATGGAAGAGGTGCGGCGGATGGTGATTGGCGCCATCGGGCAGGTGCGCAATGGCTAGCGGCATTCTCATCATTGACAAACCCGCCGGGTGGACCTCTATGGACGTGTGCGCCAAGCTGCGAGGGATTTTTCACGAGAAGCGTGTGGGCCATGGCGGCACCCTGGACCCCATGGCCACAGGGGTTTTGCCTGTGTTCATCGGCCGGGCAACCCGGGCAGTGGAGTTTGCTGACAAATCCGATAAGGAGTATGTCGCCGGTTTAAAACTGGGAGTTGTCACCAACACCCAGGACACCTCAGGAGAGGTGCTGGAAGAGCGCCCCGTCCGGGCCGGCCGGGAGCAGTTGGAAGCCGTACTGGAGACATTTCACGGAACCATCCTCCAAATCCCCCCCATGTACTCCGCCATCAAGATCAACGGCAAAAAGCTCTATGAGCTTGCCCGCAAGGGCCGTGAAGTAGAACGCCCTGCCAGGCCGGTGGTGATAAAGTCCCTGAAAATAGAGGGCCAGAAAGATGAAACCCTTTACACAATTCGAGTCCGATGCTCCAAGGGGACCTACGTGCGCACCTTGTGCCACGACATCGGTCAGGCCCTGGGCTGCGGAGGGTGCATGTCCTCCCTGCGGCGGACCATGGCGGCGGACTTCACCCTGCGGGACGCCGTGACTCTGGAGCAGGTTCTATCCGCCCCCGACCCCGCCGCCCTGCTCACGCCGGTGGAGGCACTGTTCATGGACCGGGAAATGCTGGTCCTGTCCCCAGCCTTTGAGAAAAAGATCCGTAATGGCATGACCGCCGTCCTGCCGGAGTTAACCCCCGGTGAATACCGGGTTTACTCCCAAAACGGCGAATTTCTGGCCCTCGGCCGGGCCAAAGGCAGAAAACTGACTACCATCAAGAGCTTTTTTGAGGTGTGATGCTTATGACCAAACGCGTAATTGCCCTGGGCTTTTTTGACGGGGTTCACCTGGGCCACGGGGCGCTGCTCCAGACGGTGCGGAAAAAAGCGGAGGAGCTGGGGGCCGTCCCGGCGGCTTTCACCTTTGACAAGAGCCCTACTGCCGTCATTACCGGCCAGGCCGTCCCGCTGCTGAGCACAGTAGACGACCGCATTCTCCTCATGCGGAAGTGCTACGGCATTCAGGAGGCGGTAGTTGCCCCCTTCGACGCCATGCAGCGCATGGACTGGGCAGATTTCGTTGCGAGATACCTGGTGGGAGAACTGGGCGTGGTCCATGTGGTGGCCGGCCACGACTTCCACTTCGGCTACATGGGTAAGGGCAACCCGACACGGCTGAGGGCAAAGTGCGCCGAGCTTGGGGTAGGCTGCGACATCATTCAAAAAGTAGAACAGGACGGCATCACCATATCGTCAACCTACATCCGGAATCTGGTTGCCCAGGGAGAGATGGAGCGGGCTGTGGAATTTTTGGGCCATCCCCACATCCTCACCCAGCAGGTAGGCCACGGTAAGGGAATCGGCCATTCCGCCCTGGGCTTCCCCACCGTCAACCTGCGGATCCCTGACGGGGTGATTGTCCCCGCCTTTGGCGTTTACGCCACGCAAATTTGGGTTGACGGCCAGCGCCGCGCTGCGGTCACCAACGTGGGCGTCCGCCCTACTGTAAAAGACAACGATGGCCGGATCACGGTGGAGGGCTTTATCCTGGACTTCGACGGCGACCTCTACGGCAGGCAGGTGCGCATGGAGTTCCACAAGCGCCTGCGGGGGGAACGGAAATTTCCCTCCATGGAAGCGCTGGCCGATGAAATCAGACACAACGCCCGACAGACACGGGAATTTTTTGAGGGAGCGTAGCATATGGGAGTATTCCACCTTCTGCACCACGAGCACCAGGCGCGATACGATAAGATGTTTCCTTTCCTATGGGCCTACGCCGCCCTGCTGGCTCTGGCCGGGCTGCTGATGGGCCTAGACAGCCGCGAGAATATAATTCACGGGCTGTACACCATTATCACCACCGAGGACGCCCTCATCACAGACTACGTCCTGGTAGCCGGGCCGGGAGCCGCCCTGATCAACTCCGCCATTGTCACCGCCATCAGCACCGGCATCCTCCGGTTCTCCCGGGACACCCTCAACGGCATGACCCTGGTGGAGATGGGGTTAATGTCCGGTTTTTCCCTGTTCGGCAAGAACTTTGTAAACATCTGGCCCATCCTGGCCGGCACCTGGCTGTACACCCGGCTGCGCCGCCAGCCTCTGGCCGGCAATATCGGTATCGGCCTGATGGCCACCGCCCTGGCCCCCATCGTCAGCTACATCTCCCTGGACAACGGCTGGGGCGGACCGCTGCAGGGCGTGCTGGTGGGCATGGCAATCGGATTTATCATGCCCCCCCTGGCCACCTACACCTATCGAATCCAGAACGGCATGAACCTATACAACGTAGGCTTTGCCTGCGGGCTGGTGGCCCTGATCTGCGTACCGCTGATGGCCTCCCTGGGGGCAGACCCCACCACCCACTACCGCTGGGCCAAGGGCTATGAGCTGCCCTTTGGCATCATGCTGGGGGCGCTGTGCGTCATGCTGATTCTAGGCGGGCTGTTCTTTGCAAAAAAACCGGTTTGGGCCGCCTGGGCCGGTTACCGCCGCCTGCTCCAGACCAGCGGCCGGGCGCCCAGCGACTATCTGCGCATGTTCGGCCCCGCACCGGTGTGCATCAACACCGGCGTCAACGGCCTGATCGGCATGGCCTTTCTCCTGCTCACCGGCGGCGACCTGAACGGGCCAACCCTGGGGGGCATCCTTACAATCATGGGATTTTCCGCCTTTGGCAAACACGCGTTCAATATCCTGCCGGTGATGGCGGGGGTGGCCCTGGGCAGCGTGGTCATGGAGTGGTCGCTCACAGACTCCGCCGTTCAGCTTGCCTGTCTGTTCTGCACCACCCTGGCCCCCATCGCCGGTTACTTCGGCTGGGGGTACGGCGTGCTGGCCGGGTTCTTTCACTCTTCTGTGGTGCTGTATACCGGCTCTCCGGTGGCCGGGATGAACTTGTACAACAACGGCTTTTCAGGAGGGCTCATTGCCATTGTACTCTACCCCACCATCATGGCCATCGCCCGCCACCGCAAACCCGTGCTCCAGGAGGAGGACTACTTTGATCAGCTAGAGGGTGACCGGCCCGTTATGCCCCCCGCCCCCAAAGAGATCAAAGAAGAGGAATAACGTCAGCCCCCATGGCCGCCGGCCATGGGGATTCTCCCTATCCAAAGCAGATTCGGACAGCCCAGGCTGCAGCTAGGAAGCCGGTGAGGTCGGCACATAGGGCGGCAGGGACGGCATAACGGGTTTTAGAGATGCCCACGGCTCCAAAGTAGACTGCAATGGTGTAAAATGTGGTCTCTGTGGAGCCCAGCATGACGGCGGCGGTACGGCCCAGCTGGGAGTCAGGGCCATAGGTGGAGATAATCTCCGCCCCCACCCCCAGGGCGGCGGAACCGCTGACAGGCCGTACCAGCATCAGGGGGAGCAGCTCCGAGGGCAGTCCCAGCTGGTCCAGGACGGGGGAAAGCGCTCTGGCCAGCAGCTCCAACGCCCCGGAGGCCCGGAGCATGTACACCGCCGTCATCAGTCCCACGAGGGCGGGGACGATGCGCAGCAGGGTATCCAACCCGGAGCCCGCTCCCTTAACCAGGGCGGAGTAGACGTCAACCCGCCGGGATGCGGCGTAGACGGCAATTGCCCCGATGGTCAGTGGGACCAGCATAGTAAAAAACAGGTCCATGTCACGCCCTCCAGATCCGGGCGAACGTCTTGCAGGCCAGGATTCCCACGCCCACAGATAAGGCGGACGCCAGCCAAACGGCCGGGAGGATATCGAAGGGCGCGGCACACCCCTGGGCGGCCCGGACGGATGCTACCGTGGTTGGAATCAGCTGGATAGAGGCGGTATTGCACACCACCAACATACACAAGCTGTCGGAGGCTACGCCGGGGGACGAGCGCGCCAGGCGGCGTGCCGCCTCCAGCCCCAAAGGGGTGGCAGCGCTGCCCAGCCCCAGCAGGTTGGCGGACACGTTAGCGGAGATGGCGTCCATGGTATCCCGGTCCTTCGCCGCCTGGGGGAAGAGCCTGCGCAGGACGGGAGAGAGCAGCCGGGACAGCCCGTCGGCCAGCCCGGACTGGCGCATGACCTCCATCACCCCCGTCCACAGGCACAGCATCCCGGCGATGGACAGCGCCAGCTGCACGGCTGCCGAGGTGCCCTCCACCGCCGCTGCGGCCACCTCGGGCCCGCGGCCCGTAGCCAGGGAACATAGGATGGAAACCAGAACCATTCCCGTCCAAATTACCGTCATCGTCAAAACGAATCCCCCCTCTTGTCCCATCTATACGTGCCCAACTGGAAAATCATGTCTGCGGGAAAACCAGAAATTTACAAAAAAATCCAGCTCATAACCTCTTTTCCACAAAAATTCTACATTTTTTCCCCCAATTTGCCTGATAGAAACAGTTGACATTGCTTTTTTTTGCCGTTACAATATAGATGAGAAAACAATGTGCCGGGGCCAGGCCCTGGACCCCGGGTCCGTGAGAGATAACAAAGGAGGCAATAACATGAAATCCACTGGCATTGTCCGAAAGGTGGACGAACTGGGCCGCATCGTACTGCCCATCGAACTGCGCCGTACTCTGGATATCGAGGAGAAGGACTCCTTGGAAATCTACATGGACGGCCCGTCCATCGTTTTGAAAAAGTTTCAGCCCGCCTGCATTTTCTGCGACAACGAAAAGGACATTATTGAGTTCCGAGGGAAAAATGTATGCCCCAAGTGTTTCCAGGAGATGAGCGCCTCCTTTCGAAAGTAAAACAGAACAAGCAAGGCCCCCCGGCCAGAAACCGGGGGGCCTTGGTTATATCGTCTTACCGGAACGTCAGCCGGCAATGCTCACCGCCGTAACAGCGTAGCCGAACATATTGTCCTGGGGGCGCAGCTCGGCCCGGAAGCCGGCCAGTATCCTGCCGTCTACCTGGTAGACCAGGGAGCCGGTGAGGGTATATCCCCCAGCGGAGGGCTTGAAGCTTTCCACGCGAACCTGGGCCAGGCCGTCCTCACCGCAGACTACCACGTAGCTATGGGAGACGTTGTCGTAGTTCAACCGGTCCCGGATGGCGGCAGGGGGGCTGCCCAACCCGTCTAAATCCAGATCCAGGGCAGCGGCGTAATCCCGCACCGTCTCCTCAGGGAGCAGAAGCTCACCGTCCTCCGATACGCTGCGGCTGTCCATCTGGCCGTAGAGGGAGAGCATGTTGTACAGCCCCTCCCAGGTAAGGGAGGCGTCGGAAAAGTCGAACCGGCCCACATCGTGGTTCAGCATGGCCAGCACCAACGCGTGGAGGGCGGGCGACATGGATTCCGCCGCGTCGGTCTCAGCGGGAACGTCGCCGGGCAGATAGCTCTGGGCCATAGCGGAAGCCTCCGGAGCGCCGGCCGGAGTCACACTGCTGACAGGTAACACGAGCAGGGAGAAAATGAGGGCGGCTGACAGGGTTTTCTTAAACATAGGGAGACCTCCTTTCCTTTTTGTATCCCTATTATAGCACGAATGTTCTGTTACCTTCTTTTCGAAGCTGTTACGAGTTGGTAAAAAAACGGTTACAAATCGGTTGCGGCTAGCCGGGAGAGGCTGTCCACTGCCAGTGTATGCTGCGGGAAAAGAGGACATGCCTGTTTTCCCCGGTTGACCCGGGGGATAATTTGGATTACAATATAGGGACATGAAATTACAAAGGATCAATCACACAGAGGATGGTATACATATGCTCGATCAGCAACAGGAACTGCGCTTCTGCAAGGCCCGCCGGGGGGCCATCGCCCGGGATTTTGCCCGGCTGAACCCGGAACAGCAAAAAGCGGTGCTGGCAACAGAGGGGCCGCTGCTGCTCCTGGCCGGCGCCGGGAGCGGCAAGACTACGGTGCTTATCCACCGCATCGCCAACATGATGAAGTACGGCCGGGGCTCAGACTGCGGGGAGGTCCCGGAGGGGGTCACAGAGGACGATCTGGCCTTTCTGGAGGCCTACGCGGAAACCGGAGAGGGGGACAAAGGCCGCCAGGAGCGGCTGTGCCGCCTGGAGTGCGCCGCCCCTTGGACGATTTTGGCCATTACCTTCACCAACAAGGCCGCCGGAGAGCTGAAAGACCGGCTGTCCGCCATGCTGGGCCCTGCAGCCAACGACGTGTGGGCCAGCACCTTCCACTCCGCCTGCGTGCGGATCCTCCGCCGGGACATCGACCGGCTGGGCTTTTCCTCCTCTTTCACCATTTACGACACCGACGACTCCCTCCGGGTGGTAAAAGACATCCTAAAGGATCTGAATCTCGATGACAAGCAGTTCGCGCCCCGGTCCGTCCTGGGGTACATCTCCCGGGCCAAGGACGCCATGAAGCTGGCCCCGGAGTACCTGGCCGAGTGCGAAAAGTCGGGGGACTTCCGCCTAACCAAAATTGCGAAGGTCTACATGGAGTACCAGCGCCGTCTTTGGGAGGCAAACGCCCTGGACTTTGACGATATCATCCTGCACACCGTCCGCCTGCTGAAGGGATTTGATGACGTACGGGAATTTTACCAGAAAAAATTTCGCTACGTACTCATTGATGAGTACCAGGACACCAACAACCTGCAATACCTGCTGGCCTCCACCCTGGCGGGAGGATATGAAAATTTCTGTGTGGTAGGTGATGACGACCAGTCCATCTACCGCTTCCGGGGGGCCACCATCGAAAACATCCTCTCCTTTGAGAAGCAGTACCGGGGCGCCCGGGTCATCCGCCTGGAAGAGAACTACCGCTCCACCGGCCACATCCTGGACGCGGCCAACGCCGTCATCCGCAACAACCAGGGGCGCAAGGGCAAGGAGCTGTGGACCAGGGCAGGGGCCGGGGATAAGCTCCAGCTGTACTCCGCCATGAACGAGAGCGACGAGGCCCGGTACGTGGCCGCGAAAATCTTGGAGCACTACAGCCAGGGACGGAAATGGAAGGACCATGCGGTGCTCTACCGGATGAACGCCCAGTCCAACCAGCTGGAGCAGGCATTCAAGCGGGACGGCGTGCCCTACCGGATCATTGGGGGCACCCGGTTCTTCGACCGGGCCGAGGTGAAGGACATGATCGCCTATCTGGCTGTCCTCAACAACCCGGAGGACGACCTGCGCCTGATCCGGATCATCAACAATCCGCCCCGGGGCATCGGGGCCAAAACCGTGGAGGCCGCCCAGGACATCGCCCGCCGGGACGGGAACCCCCTCTACGCCGTCATCGACAACGCGGCTATGTATCCGGAGCTGCGGAAGGCCGCACCCAGGCTGTCCGCCTTCACCGGGCTGATTCAGGGGCTGCATCTGCTGCTGGCGGAAAACCAGCTGACCCTCCCCGGCTTCTACGAGGAGCTGCTGGCCCGTACCGGCTACGCCGTCATGCTGGAAACCAAAAATACCGTGGAGGACCGCACCCGCCTGGAAAATGTGCGGGAGCTGCTCACCTCTATCAACAGCTACCTGGAAAATCGGGCCGACCCGTCCGAGTCCCTGTCCGACGCCCTCCACGGCTTTCTGGATGAGATCGCCCTATACACCGATATCGACAGCCACGACCCCAATCAGGACTGCGTGGTCATGATGACCATGCACGCCGCCAAGGGGCTGGAGTTTCCCGTGGTCTTTGTGGTGGGAGCGGAGGAGGGCATCTTCCCCGGCATCCGGGCCATCGGCGAAACAGAGGAGATGGAGGAGGAGCGCCGGCTGTGCTACGTGGCCATGACAAGGGCCAAGGAACAGCTCTTCCTCACCTGCGCCAGCCAGCGCATGCTCTTTGGCCGTACCAGCGCCAACCGCCCCTCCCGCTTTGTGGAGGAGATCCCCCCGGAGCACCTGGAGCGGTCGGGAAAAACCTTTCTGTCCGATTCCGCCGGGGACTGGGGCGGCGTGCCCAGCCGGACTTCTGGCTTCGACGGATACGCCGGGCGTCCCGCTTACGGCGAAGCCGCCCAGGGAGGCCGCGGCGCCTACGGCCGGCGGCCGGCCTACGGAGCGGGGTATTCCGCCGGCGTGGGCGGTCGCTCCGCCTATGGCGCGGGGAGAACCGCAGCGCCGGAAAGCGGCCCCGCCATACAGCTTTCCAAGGGCGACACAGTGCGCCACAAGGCGTTTGGCAGGGGCATGGTTCTGTCTGTCCAGGCCATGGGGGGCGACGCCTTGGTGGAAATCGCCTTTGACAACGTGGGCACCAAGCGGCTGATGCTCAAGTCCGCCGCTGCCTATTTGACCAAACAGTAAAAATTTCTGGGGGGACGGGAACTTTTTTCCGTCCTCCGCGTCTATATTAGAAGAGATTACTCCGAAGGCCAAGCATTAAAGACATCTTAACCTAAATTGTAACCGTCTTGTAATTGATCCCCCACAGCGGGGGGCGTATAATGAAAAGACGCGTACAAGCCGGGCCCGTCCGCAGCCGGACGGGCAGACCGTTAGAATAGGAGGATGCCGCTATGCCAGATGTGAAAGAAACCCAGTCCGCCGTTCCCGCCCAGGAGACGGCAGCGCCAGTGGAGGCCCTATCCGCGCCTCCCAAGCCCGCGGCTAAAAAGCCGGCGGGGAAGGGACGGAAAAAACTGATCAAACGGTTGATTGCCCTGGGAGTGGCCGCAGCGGTTCTGGGCGGAGGCGGCTTTGCCCTATACCACTTCCTGACCGATACCGACGACGAAATGGGAGAAATCTTCCCCGCGACTGCCTCTATCGGCACCATCCAGAGCAAGGTGTCCGGCCAAGGCACCGCCAGAGCCAAGGAACAGGCCGCCATCACCCTGACCCAGAGCGGCACCGTGCAGGAGGTGTTTGTCACCGGCGGCCAGACCGTCATGGCCGGCGACCCGCTGTACACCATCTACAGCCAGGCCGCAGAGAATGCCGTCACCGACGCCCAGAAAAAGGTGGACGACCTGAACAAGGATATGGCCGAGCTCATCGAGCAGGCCAATAACCTCACCGTCCGGGCCCCCTTCGCCGGCAAGCTCCAGGAGGTGGCGGAGTTCCAGATTGATCAGGACGTATCCTCCGGCACCAAGGTAGCCACCCTGGTCAACGACAAAAAGCTGAAGCTGTCCCTCTACTTCAGCTACGCCTACGAGAACGACATCCATGTGGGCCAGAGCGTAGACGTGTCCGTCCCGGCGGTGATGAAGACCTACACCGGCAAGGTGGAGAAGATCAACAAGGTGAGCTTTGTCTCCCCCGAGGGGGCGGTCCACTTTGAGGTGGTCATCGTCTTTGACAACCCGGGCACTCTCACGGAAAAAATGGACGCCTCCGCCATGCTTACCGCCTCCGACGGCGGGGAGATCTACCCCTATAAAAACGGCCAGACCCAGTTCTATGAGCTGCGGGACATCACCACCAAGGCCGCCGGCCCGGTAGTGGGCCAGGGCAACCTGCTCAACTACGCCAACGTCTCCGAGGGGGAAGAGCTGCTGTACTTAGGGTCCACCACTATCGACTCCGATATCCGCGCCAAGCAGGAGGAGATCGACAAGGCCATGGAGGACCTGAACAAGGCTATGGAGGCCCTGGGCGACTTTAACGCCGTGGCCCCCATCGACGGCACCGTCACCTCCTGCAACCTCACCGAGGGCCAGGAGGTGAAGAGCGGCGACACGGTGGTTATGATCTCCAACAACGTGACCATGCTGGTCACCATCACCGTGGACGACCGGAACATCGCCTTCATCAAGCCGGGCAGCTTTGTGGACCTGTCGGACTGGAACGGCAACGTCTTCCAGGGACAGGTCACCTCCATCGATATGGCCGGGGCAGAGAGCGGCCAGGGCATGACCAACTACCCCGTCACCCTGACGGTGGACAACTACGACGGCTCTTTGATGGACGGGGCGTACCTGCAATACTCCTTCGTCACCAGCGAGTCGGAGTCCTGCGTCATGGTGCCCACCGCCTGCGTGCAGTACTTCAGCCTGAAGGAGACCGGGGAACGGGTGTCGGTGGTCTTTGTCCAGATGGACCAGGCCCCCGAGGACCTGCCCGACCTGGACTACCCCACCTTTGAGCCGGGCCAGAAGCGCACCTTCCCCGCCCCGGAGGAGGGCTACTACCCCGTTATCGTGGAGACCGGCATCGCCGACACCCAGAACGTGGAGATTGTCTCCGGCGTAAACGACGGGGATACGGTGTTCTATAACTACACCGTCACCGATTACTCCGGTTGGTGAGGTGCGCCATGCTGATCGACATTCGAGACCTCTATAAAATTTACAACGAGGGCAAGGAGAGCGAGGTCCGGGCCCTGGACGGGGTCACCCTCCAGATTGACAAGGGGGAGTTCGTGGCCATTGTGGGCCAGTCAGGTTCGGGTAAGTCCACCATGATGAACGTGCTGGGCTGCCTGGACATCCCCACCTACGGGGAGTACTTCCTGGACGGCAACGACATCAACACCCTCACCGACAAGCAGCTGGCCCGCATCCGCAACCGGGAGATCGGCTTCATCTTCCAGGGCTACAACCTGATTCAGGAGCTGGACGCCCTGGAGAACGTGACCCTGCCCCTGATCTACCGGGGGGTGTCGGTCTTCGACCGGGAGGACATGGCCATGGAGGCCCTGGCCAAGGTGGGCATGGACGACCGGGCCCACCACCGGCCCTCGGAGATGTCCGGCGGCCAGCAGCAGCGGGTGGCCATCGCCCGGGCCATTGCCACCAGCCCCCCTATCATCATGGCTGACGAGCCTACCGGCGCCCTGGACTCCCGGACAGGCCGGCATGTGCTGGAAATTCTCCGGGACCTATACCGGGGCGGGACCACCATCCTGCTTATCACCCACGACGACGGCATCGCCGCCACCGCCAAGCGGGTGGTGCGGCTGTCCGACGGGAAGATCATCTCAGACAAACCCCAGGAGGTGGATTGGGAATGAACCTTTGGCAAGCCTTTAAAATGGCCTTCAAGTCCATCGCCATGAAGAAGACCCGGTCCTTCCTCACCATGCTGGGCATCATCATCGGCGTGGCGTCGGTGGTCATCATGGTGTCTGTCATGCAGGGCCAGGCCAAGAAGAACATGGAGTATTTTGAGAAGATGGGCGACAACAAGATCACCCTATACGCCTACTCCTACTACGATGTGGACAACGAGACGGGTCAGAAAATTTTTGACTACTGCCTGTCCCTCAGCGACCTGATTCTGGGCATCACCCCGAACGCGGAAATCAACGACAAGGGGACGGTGCAGTACGGCTCCAAGGTGCTCCCGGTGAACGACTGGGAGGCCCTGGCCACCCCCATGCCCGGAGGGGGCATGATGATGGACGGGGATACCTCCGAGAAAATGCTCCGCTTCAAGCTGGGGTCTGAGAGCTACGGGGTGTGCAACAACTACACCCTGGCCGGCGGACGGGAGTTTACCTACTTGGAGGTGGAAAAGACCCTGCCGGTGTGCGTGCTGGGCTCCAGCGCCAAGGAGCAGATCTTCGGCTATACCGACCCGGTGGGGGAGACCATCAGCATCAACGGCGACCCCTTCCAGGTGGTGGGCTGGTACAACAGCATGGACCTGCAGTACAGCGACGGGATGGACAGCGCCATCGTAATCCCCTACACCTTTAACCGCAGCATGAACAAGAACAACTCCATGAACCAATATGTCATCAAGGCCAAGGACGGCCCCTCCACCATTGAGGCCACCACCCGGATTGACGCCTTCCTCAACGGCATGTTCCCCAAAAACGCCGACGGCTGGCGGGAGAACGGCGACTACAACGTGGGCAGCGACGACAGCTGGATGCAGGACGCCCAGAAGGCCAACCTGATGCAGTCCCTGGTGATGGGGGCCATCGCGGGCATCTCTCTGCTGGTGGGCGGCATCGGCATTATGAACATCATGCTGGTCACCGTCACCGAGCGCACCCGGGAGATCGGCATCCGCAAGGCCATCGGCGCGGAGCGCTCCAGCATCATCACCCAGTTTTTGATCGAGTCGGCGGTGATCTGCTCCCTGGGTGGGCTGCTGGGCATAGCCATCGGCTATGTGGGCACCATGATCGCCGGAAAGCTGATGGCCGATGTCTTTGAGGGCATGATCCTCATGCCTGAACCCACCATCGCCATCGGGGCGTTCCTGTTCTCGGTGGTGCTGGGCATCATCTTTGGCATGTACCCCGCCATTAAGGCCTCCGGCCTCCAGCCGGTGGTGGCTCTGAGAGCGGATTGAAAGGAGAGACAGGCTTATGAAAGTATTCAAACGGCTGGCGGCGGCTCTGCTGACTGCGGCGCTGGCGCTGTCCATGATCGTGGTCCCCGCCTCGGCGGCTCCCGGGTCCTTTACCGACGTCAGCGACCCCAATACCGCCGTCAACGCCGACATCCTGCGGCTGATGGGAGTGGTCAGCGGCACGGGGGACAACCGCTTCAACCCCAGCGGCGCCCTGACCCGCGCCCAGTTCTGCACCATGGTGGTCACCTTCCTCCAGCGGGGGGACGAGGCCCCCCGCTATGGTACCCGGACCATCTTCTCCGACGTGAGAAGCGACCACTGGGCCCGCAGCTACGTCAATCTGGCGGCCAGCATTTCCGTTACCGACAGCGATGGGGAAAACAGCACCTCCATCCCCCTGGTCTCCGGCGTGGGGGACGGCCGCTTCCTCCCTGATGACAACATCTCCATGGCTGAGGCGTCCACCATCCTCCTCCGGGCGCTGGGCTACACCAGCAAGGAGGCCGGCGCCGTATGGCCCCAGGGCTACATGGACCTGGCCGAGTCCACCGGCCTGTCTGAGGGGCTCAACCTGAAGGCCGGGGACGCCATCAACCGCGCCCAGGCCGCCCAGCTCTTTGTCAACGCCTTAAACTGCAAGACCGTTAAAGGGGATGTCTACTACAAGTCTCTGGGCACGGTTGCCAACGAGCAGGACAAGACCATCGTCCTGGCCACCGGCGTGGAGACGGACGACGGCTCCGCCACTGGTGCTATCCGCACCACCAGCAACAAAAACTCCGAGGCATATCTCCCCGCCCACGGCGATGCAAACGTCTCCGCCCTCCAGGGCAAGCGGGGCTACCTGATCCTCAACGATAAGGAAGAGGTGGTCTGCTTTGTCCCCGACGGCAGCACCCCCACCACCATCACCCTCAACGGCAACGCCCAGGCCGCGTTTGTCAAGGGGGACAACGGCCGGCAGTATACCATCTCCAGCGGCACCCGGGTGTTTACCTCCGGCTCCGGGGAGAGCAAAGACTATCTGGACGCCTACTCCTCCCTCACCTCGGGCACCCAGATCACCATGTACTCCGAGAACGGGAAGATTGTGGCCATTTACTCCACCAGCGGCGCGACCACCATTGACTCCGACGCAGTTGTGGTTATGGGCAACGCCACCAGCGCCACCTTCCACCACCTCACCGGCGGTGTAACCAACTACAACATCGTCAAGGACCGCCAGAGCATCCGCCTCAACCAGATCAAGCCCTACGATGTAGCCACTTACGACCAGCTCAGCAACACCCTGGTGGTATCGGACCTGCGGCTGACCGCCGTCTATACCGACCCTGTCCCCACACCGAAAAATCCCAAGACCATTCAGGTGGCGGGCAACAAGTTTGACGTGCTTGAGAGCGCCTGGGACACCATCGGGAATATCAAGCCCGGCGACAGCGTCTCCCTCCTTCTGACCGCGGACGGCAAGGTAGCCGGCATTCTTCCCGCTTCCGGCAATCTGCGCACCACTGCCATCGGCACCTGCACGGAGGGCGGTGTGACCATTTTCCTGCCCAACGGCGGCACTTTGAATCTGTCCGGCAGGGTGGGCAACGCGGCCAGCGTGTCCTCCGATGAGCCAGTGCTTATCTCCTCCGTCCGGGACGCCTTCTCCGTCAGCCGCCTGGCCACCAGCCACGCCCCCGGCGCCTTCGATGTTGCCAACCTGAAGCTGGGCGACCTGACCGTGGCCTCTACCGTGCGGATCTATGAGCAGGTCAAGGGCGGCATTATGCGGAGCGTGGACCGGGGCAGCCTGCCCATGGCCTCCATTCCTGCGGACAAGGTTTCTTACCACACCAACAGCTCCGGCATTGTGGACTACATCGTGCTGGAGGACGTAACCGGCGTGGCCTACATCTACGGCATGATGGTGGGCGGCTACGAGGACGTCAACGGCAAGGAGCGCTACGTCTGGTATCTGCGCAGCGGCTCCCAGGAGATCAAGTTCAGCGCCACCGCCAGCTACCGCGGCCAAAGCGGCGACATGGTGGGCGTGGTGCTGGGCTCCACCCGGGAGGGCAGCGCCACCATCCGCGAGGTCGTTAAGCTTCAGGAGATCAAGCAGGTAAGGGCCAGCGACTTCTTTGACAGCCAGGGCGAGTCCAATGTCAGGGTAGGCGCTTACACCTACCGCATCTCTGACGATGTGGAGTGCTACTACAACCGCACCGGCAACAAGGTGTCCAAGGACAACTGGCTGACCGGCGGCACCGGGGCCTCCCGCTTCGCCTCCATCCGGACCTACGGAGACAGCTATACCATCTACGTCGATCCTGTGGGCCAGCAGGTGCGCGTCATCGTGGCCAACTGATTCCAAACTGCCAGCAGCCCCCCGGCGAAAGCCGGGGGGCTGCTTTGTTCTCAAAGATAAAACCGCCAGGGGAAGTCTGCCGCCTCCTCTGCGTAATCAATTCCGATCCGCCTGCCTGTCTGAATTTCCGACGGCTTCGGGGGGGCGCCCCGGCAGATATACAACCCGTTTTCCGGCTCGGTGAGGTCCAAGCCGTTCTGCTCCCGGGTGAGGTCTAGCCCCCTGCACAGCTTGCCGGGTCCGTTGAGAAAGTTGTTCCGCTGGTAGGCAGTCATGGATCCCATCTTGCAACCAAAGCGGTTTTTTGCTATAATATCCCCGTTTTCGGTGGGAACCGCCCCCCGGATCAGGACGGCCGCCGGCTCCCCCTCCTCCTCAGTGACGAAGTTGAGGCAGTGGTACATGCCATAGATCAGATAGAGGTAGGCTGTTCCAGGCCGGGCGAAAAGGGTCTCTGTCCGGGAGGTGCGCCTATAGCCGTAGGCGTGGCACGCCTTATCCAGGCGGCCGATATACGCCTCCGTCTCGGTGATGCGGCAGCGCACAGCCGTACCGCCCTCCAACACCCGGACAATCTCCCGGCCCAGCAAATCCCGGGCCACGGCAAGGGTATCCCTGGCATAAAAATCTCTTGTGAGGATATCCATTTCATCGCCTCCCACACCATCCTACCACCCCAAACCCAATTTTGCAATCTGGAGTTGATATCCATGTCCCCAAAAACCATGCGCCTCCTGGCAAAACCCATGCTGTTCGCCGCCGCCCTCATCTGGGGCACCTCCTTTTTTATCATGAAAAACGCCCTGGACGTCATGCCGGTATTTTTCCTTCTGGCCATCCGTTTTACCGCCGGGGCCGTGCTGCTGGGCCTGGCATCCTGGAAGAAATGGAGGGACTTTACGCCCGACTACCTGTGGCGTGGGGCGGTCATCGGCGGATTTTTGTTTCTGGCCTACGCGGTACAGACCTTTGGCCTGTCTCTGACCACCCCCTCCAAAAACGCCTTTCTGACAGCGGTGTACTGCGTGATCGTCCCCTTTCTCACCTGGGCCGTGGTGAAGATAAAACCCGACCGGTACAACATCGCCGCCGCCCTGCTGTGTGTGGTCGGGGTGGGGCTGGTGTCCCTGACCGAGGAGCTTACCATCGGGGCCGGCGACCTGCTCACCCTGTGCTGCGCCCTGTTCTACGCCAGCCATATCGCCGCGGTGGCCAAGGTATCGCCGGGGAAGGACGTTACCCTGCTTACCGTGTTTCAGTTTGCCTTTGCCGCCCTATACGCCTGGATATGTGGGGCCTGCACAGAGCAGTTCCCTGCCGCCGCCCTCTCCGACCCGGCAGTGGCGCTGCCCATGGCCTACCTGTGCGTCATGGCCACCACCGTGGCCCTGCTGTTCCAGAACGTGGGCATGGTGTGGTCCGACCCCGCCTCCGCCTCGGTGATCCTGTCCCTGGAGTCGGTGTTCGGGGTGGCCTCCTCCGTCATCTTCTACGGCGATCCCGTCACCGGACAGCTCCTGGCCGGATTCGCCCTTATCTTTGTGGCAGTCGTGTGTTCCGAGACAAAATTTTCATTCCTGCACAGGAGAACCTAGAACGAGCTGCCCTCCCCCGCTCCCCGTGAGCGGGGGGTATTTTAATAAAAATAAAAATAATATTAATGCTTGACTTTAACATTATTAAAGTGTATACTGAACATGTGGAAAGGAGGACCGTCTATGGCACTGGAACTGCTGCCTGAGTGGATGGCCGGGCTGGAGGAGGAGGACGTGGCTTTCATCAAACGGTTTATCCTGGCCTCAGGGTCGCTGAAAGAAATGGCCGGACAGTACGGCGTGACCTACCCCACGGTACGCCTGCGGCTGGACCGCCTGATTCAAAAGATCCGCCTGACAGAGGACACCGCCGCCGACCCCTACATCGCAACCATCAAGCGCCTGGCAATGAACGAAAAGCTGGACCTGGATACCGCCAAGGTCCTGATTGCGGAGTACAAAAAGACCCGCAAGGAAAAGGAGGAATTGTAATGGCAATGGCATCTGTTGTGGGCATTTTTGGCCTGATTATCTATTATCTGTTTGTGTTGATGCTCCCCATCGCCCTGCTGGTGGCGCTCCAGGTGTGGCTGTGCCGCAAGGGCACAAGGCTGGGCCTCATCCTGCCAGGGATTTCCCTGGCGCTGTCGCTGCTGCTGGTGTTGAGCATGGCGTCGTTCAGCACCCTATCCGTTGGAGGGGGCAACACCATGGTAAGCGGCGGGGCCAGCCATGTCCTGGCCCAGGAGGGGCAATATATGGAAATCCCGGCCCAGGAGGGCGTTCCCAGGGGGGAGAAAACCGCGATTCATCCCATAGCCCTGATATCTGTGGGCGTGGTATTCCTGGTGACCAACATCCCCACAGCGGTTTTCGGCGGCATCTGGCTGCACTACAAGGGCCGCCGGGATACCCTGGAGGACTTGAAAAAAATGCGGATCGAGGATTTGGAATAAAAAATGCCGCCCGGCGGGCGGCATTTTTTTATCGGTTCACGGTGATGTAGTCGGCGGATACATATCCGATCGCGGCCTGATTTTCCATATTGCGGAACAAAACCTGGTACCATCCGGGCTGCTGGCCCAGAATGACCACCTGCGAGCCGTTGCGCAGGCCGCCCACGGCGGCGTAGTCCGTACCCGGCCCGGAGCGGATGTTCAGGCCGAATTCGGCATTGACAACGGTGCCGGCATGGGGTGCTTGGAGGCAGGTAACCACGCAGGACGCGGACACTCCGTTCCAGCTTGCGGTAATGGTGACCGCAGTGTTCCCCGTCCCGGCGTACAAATTGGTCACCATCCCATTGGAGGAGACCACAGCACAGTCAGGCTGGCTGCTGGTCCAGGTGACGGACGCCCCCTCCACGCTGGGGAGGATGACGGCATTCAGGATAACGCTGCCGCCAGAGGCCAGCTCCACCTGGCTCTGGTCCAGGGCGATGGCGTAGCCGCCGGGGTTAACAGGCTGGGTGGGAGTGACAGGCCCGGTCTGGCTGGGGGCCAACACCCGGTAGAGCAGGGAGGCCATCTGGGCCCGGGTCAGGGTTCCCTTGGGGTCCAGGTTTCCGCCGCTGCCCGAGGCCAGCCCCTGAGCCGCCAAGGTGGCGACAGCGGTTTTGGCGTAGTCCGCAATGTCATCTTTGTCTTGGAACTGGTCCAGCACCGACAGGCCGGCATCCGGACAGCTCCTTCCAATGACAGGCAGGTAGCGGTACAGCATAGCGAACGCCTGCTCCCGGGTGATGGGCTCCCGGGGATTAAAGGGGCCGTTCCCGGCACGCAGGGCCACCCCACTGTTCTCCGCCCAGGACAGGGCGTTGTAGAAGTAGTCGGTGGGGGCCGTGTCAGTGTAGGTGCAGGGGGCGGTAACGGCGGGCTTGCCCGCGGCGTTGTACAGCAGGAGCACAAAGTCCCCCCGGATCAAGGTGTTGTCCGGGCCAAACAGGGTGGGGCTGATCCCATTGCACACGCCCTTTTCATAGCAGTATTCCACAGCGTCGTAGGCCCAATGGCCGGGCAGGACGTCATCATGGACGTAGGCGGAGGCCACCCGTACAGTCTGGCTCAGCCCACCGGCGGAGAACGTGATGGTTCCGCCGCCGCTCAGGCCCTCACCGGCGGTAAACAGGCCGTTCTGGTCCACTGTGCCCACATTCCCCTGGATCGATACGGACACGGGGGCAAAATCCCGAAGGGCGGTGCGGCCCCAGTAGGAGCCGGTTACATCCAACTGGACCTGCTGGCCCGGCTTGACAGACAGCGCGGTCAGGGCGGCGTCGCTGCCCGCCTGGGTGACCTTAAACTCGGTCAGCCGGTCCACCACATGGATCTGGGCGCTGCCCTCCAGGTAGCCGGAGGTAAGGCGCAGCTCGTCGGTGCCGGCGCGGTACCCGGCGGAGTAGGTGCTGCCGTAGATAGAGCCCAGACCGCCAAGGGAGGTGTAGCTCAGGTCCCACAGGCCGGCGGAGACCGGGTTGAGCGCCTCGTCTATGGCGGCAGCGCCGGGCAGAGTGAGCGAAGAGCCGGTGAGAACCACCATGCCTGTCTCCTTGGGCGCAAGGCGCTGGGCGGTGTAGGAGCCTCTGTCACGGGCCACCAGCAGCAGGAAGGTGGCGCAGCTCCGGGCCCGGCCATCGGAGGGACTGTTTTGCAGCGCGGGGCCGTCGGCGCCCGGCACCCACAGGGACAGAGAGGTGGACCCGCCTCCGTCCAGGTTAACCACGGTGGTACAGCCCTGGCTGAGCAGCTCCTGTGCCAGATCCAGCTGGCTCAAACCCACGGAGTGGGCCGACTGCCGGCCGTCCACGGCGTAGAGGACCAGGGTGCCGTCAGGCTTCAGCCCCAAACCGGTGCGGGGTTGGCGGCCGTCCTTGGCGTAGACCCAGGTGGAGGTATCGGTGAGGGCGCCGTTCTGGACCATGATGTCCCCCACGCCCCCGGCCCATTGTGCAGAGGATAGGGAGTAGTCGGTGCAGGAGGTGGACAGGGTAATCAGATCGCCCAGGCGGAAGGTGTCGAAGGTCTCGCTCCAGCCGGACCCGTCGGCGGAGGTGAGGATGTATTCGCCAGGGCCCACCGGGACGGATACGTCCGAGTAGAACGCGTCAACCACCTCCAGGGTGAGGGTTGAGTTTACGGTCAGCTCAGGGGTCCGGCCGGTGTAGAAGTCGGGAAGCGTCCGCAGGCGCACATACCAGCCGCTGCCTTCGCTGCGGGTGGAGATGCTGGAAAAGTACTCGTTAAGCAGATAGATGCCCCCCGCGTTGTTCCTGGCCTTGTTGAAGTTGTGGGGGTACACGGTATTGCCGGTGGTCTGATTATAGAGGGACATACTGACCTTTGGCGCGGGGACGATGGAAACCTGGCCGTCCACGATGGCCATGGCGTTCTCCCCCTCGGTGCCGGACTTGTAGATGCCATTTTCTATAACGATACCCATGGGCACCCCGGTGGACATGGAGAAAAAGTCGGTATTGACCGCGCCCAGCACATGGTATCCGGCCTCCTGGGCGGTCGCGACGGCCTTGTTGATGGTGGCCGCGCCATAGATGGTGCCGGCGCTCTGCATCAGAATGGGGTAGGCATCGCTGTATCGGGACAACTCAAAGGCATAGCTCTCCACCCGGCTTCCGCCGTTGACGGTGACGGTGTTGCGGTAAGTCAGGCCATTCACGATTTGGGTGGAGGTCTGGAGCTTCCGCTCTCCCGCAGTGGCGTACACCGGGGGAATCAGCAGAAGGACGGCCAAAAACAGGGCCGCTGCGCGGCGGGGCAGGGAATTGGTATGTCTCATGGGGCAGGCTCCTTTAAACATATATGTGCTTTCAAACGTACTGCTCCATTATAGCAGAGGGCGCAGGCAGTTTCAATGGAAAAAACAGAGGAACGCGGGTTGTTCACAAAACATTCAGGAATCCACAGTTGAAAAAAATTTCCGTATGATGTAAAATATACCGATTTGGTCTGACAGGAGGTGGGCACACTGGAGGAACATAACAGCGCAGCAAAAACCGTCAGCCTGGTCATGGCGGTCACCCTGGCCGGCAAGGCGCTGGGGCTGTACCGGGACCGGCTGCTGGCTGTCCACTACAGCACAGGGGCTGCAGCCAACGCATTCTTCACCGCCAGCCGCATCCCCCGGGTGTTTTTCGACGCGGTATTCGCCTCCGCCATCGCCGCCTGCTTCATCCCGGTGTTCAGCGAATATCTGGAAAAGAAGGGCCGGAAGGCGGCGTTCCGCTTTGCTGGCGGCTTCATCACCATCATCGCCCTGCTCACCGGGGCGCTTACCCTGGCGGGGATGGCGTTCCCCCAGCCCCTGGTGGCCGTTTTCGCCGACTACGCCGACCCCGCTACCACGGAGCTGGCCGTCTCCCTCACCCGGGTGATGTTTCCCACAGTGCTGTTCTCCGGCGTGGCGTTCTCCCTGGTGGGAGTGCTCCAGGCCCAGGACCACTTTACCGCCCCCGCCCTTATGTCTGCGGTATCCAACCTGGTCATTATCCTCTATTTCTTTACCCTGGACGCCAAGCTTAGCATTTTTGGCCTGGCAGGCGCCTACCTGCTGGGCTGGCTGCTTCAGGGGGTAATCCAGGTTCCGCCCCTGCGCCGGCTGGATTTCCGCTTCCGGCCCAGTTTGGATTTCAAATCCGAGGGGATGAAAAAAGTCTTTGCCCTGATGGGCCCGGTGATGGTGTCCACCTGGGTGCAGCCGATCAACCAGGCCGTCAACGGCCGCTTCGGCTCCCGGCTCTACGGCGGCGCGGGCATGTCCGCCCTGGAGTACGCCTCCAACTTGTATCTGGTTATTGCGGGCACCTTTATCCTGTCTGTCACCAACGTGATTTTCCCCAAGCTGTCCCGGCTCACCGCCGGGGGTAAGGAGGGGGAGTTTCAGGACACCGTCCGCCAGACCCTGCGCTTCTGCCTGTTTTTGGTTCTCCCTATGTCGGCGGGGCTGGCGGCGGTAGCCCGGCCCCTCATCTCCCTGATTTACGGCGGCGGACAGTTCGACAGTTTTTCCACCGGAATCACCGCCACCGCCCTGGGGTGGATGTCCCTGGGCATGGCGGGCTACGCCGTTCAGAACATTCTCAGCCGGGCCTACTTCGCCAAACAGCAGGGGAAAGCGCCCCTGGTAGCCGGGGGCGTATCCATCCTGGTAAATATTGCCCTGTGCCGGCTCCTCACCCAGCGGTTTCTGGTGGCCGGGCTGGCTCTGGCCTCGGCGGTATCCGCCACGGTATATGCCCTGCTGCTCCTGCTGCCCCTCCAGCGGGGCCGGGAAAAGATTCTGGACGCGGCGGCGCTGGCCGGCCTGCTGAAGATGGCTCTGGCCGCCGCTGTTATGGGCCTGTGCGTGTGGTGCGCCCTGGAGCCGTTTGGCCGCTTCCTCCCGTCAGGCAAAGCGGGCGAGGTGCTCTGCCTGGGGGCCTGCGCTGCGGCAGGCGCGGCGTTGTACTTCTTTCTGGCCCTCCTCCTGCGGATAGATGAGGCCGGTTTGTGTGTATCTCTGGCAAAAAAGATGCTGAAACGAGGTTAAGCCATGGAACGAGCGAAAAACATTCTGAACGGCAGTCTATTCTGGCGGGCCCTGATGGCCTTGTGCGCCTGCTGCGGGGCGCAGTGGAACAGCAGCGCCGTGGTGCAGTGGTTCCTCCACCCCCGGGGGTGGAACCGGGGCGCGTCGGAGGGCAGCGTGTTCTACAAGCTGTGGGCCCTGATCCGGGGGGCGCTGTGCTGGATTTATGAGAAGCTGCGCCTGGACAAGCTGTTTGCCGGCAGCGTGTTCACCAAAACCTGGTTCTGGTGTACGATGCCAGTGGTGTTCGCCCCGCTGCTTCCCACCATGGCGGTGCTGGGCATGGCCGCTGTTGGTGGCTGCTCTCTGCTGCTGAGCCTGGTGCGGGACCCGGACCGCCGGCTGAGCTGGGCCCCAATCAACCGCTACGTCATCCTCTATGCCGCCGTCTACCTGGCGGGTACGCTGTTCTCCGTCAACCTGAGCACCAGCCTGAATCCGGGGCTGCTCAGCGTGGCGTTCATTCTGTTTTCGGTGGTGCTGTACAACGCCGTCACCAACCGCAGCCAGCTGGATGCCCTGCTTACCTTTATGGTCATCGCGGCCGCAGCCGTGTCGGCCTATGGCATTTTGCAGTACCTGTTCGGCTGGGGCTACCAGTCCGCCGCCTGGGTGGATAGCGACATGTTTTCCGACATCAGCTTCCGGGTTCCCTCCACCCTGGACAACCCCAACATGCTGGGGCAGTACCTCATTTTGGCCATCCCTGTGGGCGGGGCCAGGCTGCTGTCCGCCCAGGACTGGCTCCGCCGGGCGTTTTACTTCGGCTGCTGCGCCCTGATGTGCGTGTGCATGCTGCTCACCATGTCCCGGGGGGCCTGGCTGGGACTGCTCTTCGCCGGGGCGGTGTTTTTTGTCCTGCTCAACCCCCGGTTCATCCTGCTGGCGCCGGTGGCTCTGGCGGCGCTTTGGTTCCTCCTGCCGGATACCGTTATCAACCGCTTTGCCAGCATCGGGAATCTGTCCGACGCCTCTACCTCCTACCGGGTATATATCTGGATGGGCACGCTGGCTATGCTGAAAAACTACTGGCTGTGCGGAATCGGCCCGGGCGCAGACGCCTTTAACATGGTCTATCCCGCCTATAGCTTCAACGGCATCTCCGCACCCCACGCCCACAACTTGTTTTTGCAGATCGTCTGTGACGCGGGGATTGCGGCCCTGGGGGTGTTCATCATCCTGGTTTTCGTCTACTTCCGCATGATGTGCGCCGCCATCAGCCGGGAGCACGACTGGTCCAGCCGCGTCCACCAGATCGCCTTTACCGCGGGGGTATGCGGCTTCCTGGTTCAGGCGATGACGGACTACTCCTTTTATAATTACCGGGTGCTGTTTCTGTTCTGGACCTACCTGGCTCTGGGGGCCTTGTGTACCAGAATGCGCCGGCTCCCCGAAGGGAGGCTGCTGGCTTGATTAAGGTCCTGAACGTCATCAGCGACACCAACATCGGCGGGGCGGGCCGGGTGATCTTAAACTATCTGCGGTATTCCAACCGGAATCAGTTTGAAACTTGGGTGGCCCTGCCCCGGGGCAGCCTGCTCAAGCCCCTGCTGGAGGAAGCCGGGGCCGGAATTCAGGAGGTGGATGGCATGGCCGACCGCTCCTACCACCGGGAGGACGTCAAGCGCCTTCGGGAGGTGGTTCGGGCACTGAGGCCAGACGTGGTCCACACCCACGGCTGCCTCTCCGGGCGGATTGCCGCCAAGCGCTGCGGAGTCCCGGCGGTTTACAGCCGCCACTCCGCCTTTCCCGTCCCGGCCAGGCTGAAGTATCCTCCGGGCCGGTGGGTGAACCGGTTTGTCAACGAGTACTACGCCGACCGGATCATCGCCGTCAGCCCCGCCACCCGGGACAATTTGACGCAGGCAGGCATCTCCCCTAGGAAGATCACCGTCGTAATGAACGGCGTCTCCCCTGTTCCCCGGACCTCCCCGGAGGAACAGGCCGCTCTGAAAAGGGAGTTGTCCATCCCGGAGGGTGATACCGTCTTCGGCATCCTGGCCCGCCTGGAGCCCTACAAGGGTCATCTGGACCTGGTTGAGGCGGTCCGCCTGCTCACGGAGCGGGGACGGGAGGACTTCACCGTTCTGGCTGCAGGGGCCGGCCCCTTCGCAGAGGAGCTGGCCCGGGCCGTCCGGGAGGCCGGCGCGGGGGACCGGCTGCGCCTGCTGGGCTTCCGCGCCGATGTACCCGCCCTGCTGAACATACTGGATGTTCAGCTCAACTGCTCCTACGGCACCGAGGCCACCTCCATGGCCCTGCTGGAGGGGATGAGCCTGGGGCTGCCCACGGTAGCCAGCGACTACGGCGGCAACCCCTGGGTGGTGGAGAACGGCAAAAGCGGTCTGCTGTTTCCCAGCCGGAACGCCGCCGCCCTGGCAGACGCCATGGAACGGCTGGCAGACCGTCCGGAGGAGCGAAAGGCCATGGGCGCCCGCGCCCGGCAGATATATGAGGAGCGCTTTACCGGCCAGGCCTTTGCCCAAAATACAGAGAACATTTACCGCAATGTCCTGAAAGGAGCCAAATAATGGAACAGTCAAAATTCCGTCTGAAACTGAATCTTTTCGATGGCATCGTCCTGATACTGGCCCTGGCCGTGGGGGCCTTCCTGGTGTGGCGGGCCGTCAAGCCGGTCGCACCCGTCCAGTCTGATCCTACAGCCACCTCTACCGTTCGCTACACCATCCGCTTTCAGCGCTGGGCCTCCGGTACCAGCGAGCTGATTCAGCCGAAGGACCAGATCGCGGATAACATCAAAAATTATGAAATCGGCCAGGTGGTGTCCGCTCAGGCGGCGCCCGCTCTGGTCCAGACCGTTGACCAAGCCAGCCGCCGGTATGTCTGGGCGGAGCTGGAGGGCTATGAGGACGTGCTGGTCACCGTGGAGGCCCCCTGCGTCATCAGCGACGAGGCTATTACGGTGGGCGGCGGCTACGAGCTCCGGGTGGGCAGCAAGGGCTTCTTCCGGGGCGAGGGCTACATGGGCAGCGGCCCCATCGTTGCCATTGAGGAGGTGAAGGGATGAAGATCATTGATCGGAACGGGCGTCTGTTCGGCAAAATCAGCATCATCGACGTGCTGGTCATCGCCGTGGTTATTGTGATGGCCGCCGCGCTGTACTTCAAGGGCCGGCAGACCCACACCGGCGCCTCCGTAACAGAACGGCCCATCGTCTTCCAGATCCGGGCGCAGGGGATTGACAATTACGTGGCCGACGCCATTCTGGAGGAGGACTATCTCTACGACCAGGGCTACTCCAGCGGCGGAAAGCCCATCGGGCGCATCACCCTGGTGGAGGTGGAACGCACCCCCGGCACTAAGGTGGCCGATGAGCTGGGCGATGGCACCGCTGCCCTGGTAGAGGCCGAGGATACCGTGGACCTGCTCATCACCGTGGAGGGCAGCGGCCTGGTATCGGGCCGGAGCTACTCTATCAACCGGGTATACGATCTGGGAATCAATTCCTCCCGGAATTACGCCACCAAACGGGCTGACTTTGTGGGAACGGTCTGCGAAATTTTTTAAGAATTCCGTATAGGGGCGCACAGCGTGCGCCCCTATCACCAGCTAAGGAGGTCGGTCAAGCCGTGAAAATACTAATGGCCACCATGGGCCTGGATATCGGCGGGGCGGAAACCCATATCGTAGAGCTGGCCAAGGAGCTGAAGCACCGGGGCCACGATATTGTAATCGTCTCCAACGGGGGCGTCTATGTCCCAGAGGCGGAGGCGGCTGGCATCCGCCACTATACGGCTCCCCTCCATCAGCGTAGCGCGGCGGCAATGAACCGGGCCCGGCGCATCCTGGGGCAGGTCATCGCCCAGGAGCGGCCCGATGTGGTCCATGCCCATGCCCGCATCCCCGCGTTTTTGTGCGGGATGCTGCGGCACAGATACCACTTTTCCTTTGTCACCTCCTGCCACGGGGTATATCAGGTGAGCGGAGCGCTGAAACTGCTGTCCAACTGGGGAGAGCGCACCCTGGCCGTGTCGGAGGATATCCGGGACTACCTGACCGAGCAGTACGGCATCCCCGCTGACCGGATCACCCTGACCATCAACGGCATCGATACGGATAAGTTTTCTCCAGAGACCCAGGGGGATGCAATCCGCACCGAACTGGGCCTGGGAGATGCTCCAGTGGTAGGCCATGTCAGCCGCCTGGACCGGGAACCCTCCCACACCGCCCGGCAGCTCATTGTGCTGGCACCCCGGCTGTCTGAGAAATTCCCGGGTGTTCGTATTGTCATCACCGGGGGCGGCGACTCCTTTGCAGAGCTGTCCGCCCGGGCCGCCGAGGTCAATGAGGCGATGGGGCGGGCCTGCCTGGTCCTCACCGGCCCCCGCACCGACATCAACCGCCTGGTCGCCGCCTGCGACCTGTTTGTAGGGGTATCCCGCTCGGCGCTGGAGGCCATGGCCGCAGGAAAACCGGCAGTTCTCTCAGGCGCCCAGGGCCACACCGGCCTGTTTGTCCCAGAGCTGCTGGAAAAGGCTGTGGACACAAACTTCTGCTGCCGCACCGACCCGGTATCCACTGAGGACCAACTGTTCCAGGCCGTGGCCTCCGCTCTGGCCCTCTCCTCCGAGCAAAAGAAGGAGCTGGGCCTCTATGGCCGTCAGGTGGTACGGGAGCGCTACTCCGTCAGCCGTATGGCCGACGACGCCCTGTCGGTCTACGCCAAGGTACGCAGGAAGAAATACCGGGTGGTCATGAGCGGCTACTACGGCTTTGGCAACGCCGGGGACGACGCCATTTTAGACTCTATCCAGCAGGCCATACGCTCCGCCAGCGATGAGGTGTCGGTCACCGTGCTGTCCAACGACCCAGAGCAGACCAAAAAGCAGTATGGCCTGGACGCCATCCCCCGGTTCCGGGTACTGCGGGTGTTTTCCGCCCTGCGCCGAGGGGATGTGCTGCTGTCCGGAGGCGGAAGCCTGCTTCAGGACACCACCTCCACCCGGTCGCTACTGTACTACCTGTCCGTCATCCGCTGCGCTCAGTGGCTGCGCAAGCCGGTGATGCTCTACGCCAACGGCATCGGGCCCGTGCGCAAACCGGCCAACCGCCGCCGGGTGAGGCAGGTGGTGGAGCGGGCGGCGCTGGTCACCCTCCGGGACCACGCCTCCGCCATGGAGCTGAAGCAGATGGGCATCACCCGCCCGGCCGTGGTTACAGCTGACCCGGTGTTCCACCTGGAGCCGGCCGGCCGGGAGCGGTCCCTGGAGCTGCTGAAAACCGCCGGCCTGCCCGCCGGGAAGCCCTTTGTAGCCGTGTCCGTCCGGGATTGGCACAATGTGGATAATTTTTACACACAGCTGGCTTCCCTTTGCGACCACCTTCGGAACAGGCACGGGCTGGAAGTGCTCTTTCTGCTGATGCAGCCCCAGCGGGACCGCCAGGCTACCGCCCGGGTACTGTCCCAGATGGAGGAGCCGGCCTGTGTGCTGGACATCCCTTGCACCCCCCGGGAGCTGATGGGCGTCTTGGGTCAAGCCAGGCTGTGTCTGGCCATGCGCCTCCACACGCTGATTTTTGCCGCCCGGATGGCGGTGCCCTCCATGGGGCTGGTCTACGACCCCAAGGTAGCCAGCTACCTGGAGGAGCTGGACCTGCCCGCCGCTGGGAATGTAGAGGCCTTCGATGCGGCCGGGGCCATCCGCCGGGCCGATGCCCTGATGGGGGATTACGACGCCGTCCTGGCCCGCCTGCGGGAAAAATCCGCCCAGTTGAGCGAGACCGCCAAGGAAAATGAGCGGCTGCTGCTGGAGCTGCTGGAAAGGACAAAGCCATGAGGAAACTTCTGCTGGCCGCCCTGCTGGCCGCCCTGCTCTTGGCCCTCCCCTCCTGCACCCCGCCGGCGGAGGACGCCCGGCTTACGGTAGTGTGTACCACCTACCCCATTTACCTGTTTGCCTCCGCCGTTGCGGAGGGGGTGGACGGCGTGTCTGTGGAGCGGCTGGACACCGGAAGCACCAGTTGCCTCCACGACTACACCCTGTCCATAGGGGACATGAAAAAGCTGGATCGGGCAGACATCATCGCCGTCAACGGCGCGGGGCTGGAGGAATTTTTGGAGGATGCGCTGGAGACCTCCAGCGCCCAGGTCATCGACTGCTCCGAGGGGGTGGAGCTGCTGGAGAACCTGTCCCACCACCACGAGGAGGGGGAGGAGGACGGCCACGACCACGGCCACTGGGACCCCCACTACTGGATGGACCCTCGCCGGGCGGAGCAGATGGTGAGAAATCTGGCGGCGGGCCTGTCTGAGCTGGACCCGGACCGCCAGGAGGTCTATGCCCAAAATTCCGCTGGCGCTCAGACGCTGCTCCTGGCGCGGGACAACACGGCCCGGGAGCTGGTGGAGGAGTACGGAACCAAGCGCGGAACCAAGGCTCTGGGGCTGATTACCTTCCACGATGGCTTTCAGTACTTTGCTGACGCCTATGGCCTGACCCTGCTGGCCGCCATTGAAGAGGAGGCGGGCAGTGAGGCCAGCGCCCATGAGATTGTGGAAATTACCCAGCTGGTACGGGAATACGAGATTCCGGTGATTTTCACCGAGGTCAACGGCTCCGATGCCACTGCCGCCGCCATCGCCCGGGAGACAGGATGCCAGATAGCCCAACTGAACATGCTGATGGACGGTCCGGACAACAGCATCGGCAATTACCTGAGCGGAATCACCGAAAACGCAGCGGTCATCATCAACGGCTTTGCCGGGAAAGAAGTGGTCCAACAAGGATGAGAAAAATCAAACATGGAAAGCTGGCCGCAGGCTGTGCCGACTCCTGTTGTCTGAAGCTGGAGGGGCTGAACGTCCGGCTCCAGGGGGACTCCATCCTGGAGGACGTGTCCTTCCACCTCCACTGCGGGGAGATCGTGGCCCTCATCGGCCCCAACGGAGCGGGAAAGTCCACCCTGTTCCGCAGCATCCTGGGCCAGATGAGCTACAAGGGGAAGATCACCTTCTCCCCCGCCGGAGGCCCAGCCATCCGGCTGGCCAACGGGGAGATAACCGGCGGGGCCCGGCCCCTGGTGGGGTACGTCCCCCAGGCCCCCAGCTTCGACCGGGGGGACCCGGTGTCTGTCCTGGACTTCTTCACAGCCGCCACCGCACGGTTTCCGGTGTGGCTGCCCATCCCCCAAAAATACCGGGACCGGGCCGCTGCCTGCCTGGCCCGGGTCCACGGAGAGGACCTCCTTGACCGGCCCATGGGAGGGCTGTCCGGGGGCCAGCTTCAACGGGTGCTGCTGGCTCTGGCTCTGGAGCCGGTGCCTCATATCCTCATTTTAGACGAGCCCCTGTCCGGAGTGGACATCGAGGGGGAGCACCAGCTGCTGGACATGCTGGACGAGCTGCGCACCCAGTACGACCTGTCTATCTTCCTGTCCACCCATGACTTCGCCACCCTGGGGCAGTTCGCTGACAAGGTGATCCTGCTTAACCGCCGGGTGCTGAAATCCGGCCCTCCGGACGAGGTACTGTCCTCGCCGGAGTTCTACGATACCTTCCATCTGCGGATGGGAAAGGGGGGAGGAGCATGAGTATCTGGTACGCGCTGGTGGATCTGCTCCCCTTCGAGTGGGCCCAGCCGGGGGCCATGTTCTTCATGAAAAACGCCCTGCTTGCAGTGCTGGTCATCACCCCTCTGTTCGGCATTTTGTCCACCATGGTGGTCCACAGCCGCATGTCCTTCTTTTCCGACGCCCTTGGCCACTCCGCTTTCACCGGCATGGCCATCGGCGCCATCTGCGGCTTCCATGAACCCACCTGGGCGGCAGTGATGTTTGCCATCCTGTTTGCGTTGCTCTTTAATGTGGTCAAATGCCGCACCGCCCTGGCCAGCGACACAGTGATCGGGGTGTTTTCCTCCACTGCGGTGGCCCTGGGCATTTTTCTGTCCACCTTGAACGGGCGGTCCTTTACCCGCTTTAATTCCCTGCTGGTGGGGGATATTCTCTCCGTGGAGCCCGCCAAGGCAGGACTGCTGGCCCTGATCCTGCTGCTGGTGGTTCTGCTATGGCTGGCCTGCTTTAATCAGCTGATGCTCTCCGCCGTCCATCCGGCTCTGGCTGACAGCCGGGGAATCCGGGTCTTTTGGCAGGAGACGGTATTTGACCTGGCCATCGCCGTGGTGGTCACCCTGTCCATGACCTGGGTGGGGCTTCTGGTCATCAACTCCCTGCTGGTCCTCCCCGCTGCTGCGGCCCGGAATGTGGCCCGGAATATGCGGCAGTACCATCTGTTCTCCCTGCTGGGGGCCATGCTGGCCGGAGTGGCCGGACTGATGACTTCCTATTACCTGGGCGGCTCCGCCGGCGCGGCCATCACATTGTATCTGGCCATATGGTTCGCGGCTACGTTTTTGGTTCGGAAAGCATAAAAAATCCCCGCCGCGGGCGGGGATTTTTTTAGTCCTCAATGTCTATCAGGATGTTGTCTGTCCCGTGCTCCTCAAACTCGGCGATGTAGGCGTCGATACGGCTGGTGAGCTCGGCGTAGTTGGTCTCGTCGATGGGGGCGTCGTCCATGTCCCGGCGGGCCAGGTCCTCGGCCAGGATCTCAAAGAACACGTTGTTCTCATACTCTACAATGGCCTCGTGGATGCCCCCCTCCACAAAGGCGCGGGAGGGGATTACCTCGCCCTGATACAGTTCCGCCAGCTGGGGCATGCCCTCCAGGGCCGCGCGGCTGAAAAGCAGGCTCTCCACCTTGTCGTAGTCGGCAAAGCGCTGGTCCCCGCGCGTGGAGTTCAAAATCCAGTTTCCGATATACACCAGGTCCAGCAGCCGGCGAAACTGCTTTTTGCTCAGCTCCAAATTCATGGAGGGCGCCTCCTCTCCAGACATAAAGTCGTTCATATAGCATTATAGCCTCCATTTTCAATTTGTCAAATGGAGAAACCAGGCAATTTCTCTTGTTTTTTCAGGCAATTTGCCATACAATGAAATAGCCGCTTTACATAGAGAGCCAAAATGTGTATAATACCTCCGACTCACCTGGCGGGAACACCCCGCCGGATGAAAATTACCGGATATTGGAGGACCTCCCTATGGAAAAGGAAGTGGTCATCTCCATCAAGGGGATGCAAAAATACGAGGGTACGCCCCCCGACATCGTGGAACTGGTCACCGAGGGCCGGCTGAGCCGGGACGGCGAGAGCTACACCCTGTCCTATCAGGAGAGCGAGCTCACCGGCCTGGGCGGCACGCTTACCACCATCCAGGTGGACGGAGCGCAGGTCACCCTGATGCGGGTGGGGGAGTTCAACTCCCAGATGGTGTTCCAGGAGGGGCGCCGCCATCTCTCCATGTACAATACACCATATGGCGCAATGACCATCGGGGTGAATACCCGCCACCTGTTGGCCAAGCTCACCGACCAGGGGGGCGACATCGAGGTAGACTACGCTGTTGAGGTGGACCACGCCCTGGCTGGCCGCAACATCTTCCGCATCAATGTGAGGGAGGCGGAAGGCGGCACGGGCAGCTTAAAACAGTGAATCGGGCGGCCCGCCCAGAGGGCGGGCCAGCACAAAAAACGAGGTGCAAACAAATGGTAAATATGATCCAGTCCGCCAAGGACCAGGTAGCCAGCCTGACCCAGGCCGCCTATGAGAAGGCTGCGGCCGCCGGGACCCTGCCCGCCGGGGCTCAGGTACATTCTACCATCGAAATTCCCAAGGACACCGCTCATGGGGACTACGCTTCCTCCTTCGCTATGGCGGGGGCCAAGACCCTGCATATGGCCCCGCGTCAAATTGCCCAGGCCATTGTAGACAATCTGGAGCTTGAGGGCAGCTTTTTCAACCGGGCAGAGGTGGCCGGCCCCGGATTTCTCAACTTTACCCTGGGCCCCAGGTGGTACAAAGAGGTGCTGTCTGTTATTGAGGCGGAGGGCGCTTCTTACGGCTCCGGAACCGAGGGCGGCGGCAGAAGGGCAATGGTAGAATTTGTCTCCGCCAACCCCACCGGCCCCATGCACATGGGCAACGCCCGGGGCGGCGTGCTGGGGGACACCCTGGCCAACGTCCTGGCCCGGGACGGCTGGAATGTCTGGAAGGAGTTCTATGTCAACGACGCGGGCAACCAGATCAACAAGTTTGCCCGGTCCATCTACGCCCGCTGTATGCAGATCACGTTGGGCGAGGAAAACTACCCCTTCCCCGAGGACGGCTACCACGGGGACGACATCAGGGAGCTGGCCCAGGGCTTTTTGGCCCGGAACGGGGACGGCTTTCCCAGTGAGGCCCCGGAGGGGGCCTGGCTGGACGCTATGGCCAAGTACGGCCTGGAGCAGAACATCCCCAAGATGGAGGCCGACCTGAAGAAGTACGGCATTTCTTATGATCAGTGGTTTTTGGAGTCCTCCCTTCACGCCTCCGGCTACGTGGCCGAGACGGTTCAGTCGCTGACAGACCAGGGCTGGACTTATGAGAAGGACGGGGCGCTGTGGCTGAACACCTCCCAGCTGCTCAAGAAAAAATACCTGGCTGAGGGTAAAACCCAGGAGCAGGTGGACAAGCTGGAACTGAAGGACGACGTCCTGCGCCGCGCCAACGGCTTCTACACCTACTTTGCCGCTGACATTGCCTACCACCGGAACAAATTTCAGGTGCGGGGCTTTGACAAGGTCATTAACATCTGGGGGGCCGACCACCACGGCCATGTGGCCCGGCTCCAGGCCGCCCTGGACGGCCTGGGCCTGGACGGCTCCCACCGCCTGGTCATTGTCCTGATGCAACTGGTCAACCTCCTCCAGGACGGAAAACCGGTGCGCATGTCCAAGCGGACAGGCAAGGCCATCGCCCTCCACGACCTGCTGGACGAGATCTCCGTGGACGCCGCCCGGTACTACTTCAACAACCGGGCCTCCTCCAGTCCCCTGGACTTTGATTTGGACCTGGCTGTCCGCCAGGACAGCGAGAACCCGGTGTACTATGTCCAGTACGCCCATGCCCGCATCTGTTCCCTGCTGGCCCGCCTGGCCGAGGAAGGGGCGGCGGTCCCCGCCGCCGGGAACGTGGACGCCGCCCGTTTCGCCGCGCCCGAGGAGCTGGCCCTGATTAAGTCGCTGGCCCAGTATCCTGACGAGCTGCATCTTGCCGCCAGGGACTATGATCCCAGCCGTATCAACCGCTATCTTACAGCCCTGGCCGGGGACTTTCACCGCTTCTATAACGCCTGCCGCCTGAAGGGCGAGGAGGACTCTATCCTGTCCGCCCGGCTGAAGCTGGCCGATACTGTGCGGGCTGTGCTGGCCAACGGCTTGAACCTGCTGGGCGTCACCGCGCCGGAGAAGATGTAAATGAAGTTTGACCTGACTGCCCTGGAGCAGGCCATGCGCAACCGAACGCCCGGCCTCATGGGCTCCAACCGCTCCTACGCGGTGCTGGTTCCCCTGGTGGCACGGGACGAGGGGTACGATGTGCTCTATGAAGTCCGGGCCAGGACCCTGCACCGCCAGCCTGGAGAGGTCTGCTTCCCGGGCGGGCGGATGGAGCCGGGCGAGACCCCTGAGGAATGCGCCCTGCGGGAGACTTGGGAGGAGCTGGGGATTCCGCCCCAATCCGTGCGTCTGCTGGGCCGGTTGGATTTTATTGCCCACCGGGCCAATTTCCTCATGTGGCCTATCTTGGGCGTGGTGGACGGCGGAGCCCTTTCCCCCCGCCTGCGCCCCAATCCCGCCGAGGTGGAAGAGTTTTTTCTGGTCCCCCTGTCCCATCTGCTGGAAGCGGCCCCCCTTGAGTACGAATACGACCTGATCCCCACCCCGGCGGAAAATTTTCCTTATGAGCTGATTGGCATCCCCCGCGATTACAAATGGCAGCATGGAAAGGAAAACGTTCCCGTCTATCCATGGCAAGGGCGAGCTATCTGGGGCCTCACCGGGCGGATCACACGAAATTTAATTCAACTGACACATGGCCTCTCGTAAACCAATCAAAGGCCGGCACTCTGTTAAGTAGTGCCGGCCTTTGATTTTTCTGTTTTTAAGGGAAATCTCTCAAACGAGGCGCTTGACTGCTTATTTCCCCGCCTTTGCTCCCTCCAGAAGATGGTCCATCACATCCACAAGGTGTCCAATCTCCGGCTTGCTCATCTGCTCGTCAGCGCCCAGCTGGCAGCCTTTAATCCGCATCTCCTCACTGATGAGGGAAGAGAAAATAATAAGCGGAATCGCCTGGAACCGAAGCGTACTCTTCACCAGCTTGGTCAGCCGGTGTCCGTCCATCTGAGGCATCTCAATATCTGTAATAATCAGCGCCACCTGCTCAAACAGCGGCTCATCCTCGGGCAGTTCATTCAGCGCCTCCCACAGCTCGCGGCCGTTGGGGAACATCTGCAGATTGACATACCCCGCCTTATGCAGGCAGTCCTCAATCATCTTGGAGAGGAGAATGGAGTCCTCTGCGATCCAAATGGGCTCTTCGCTCTTGGCCCGGGGGCCCATCTGATCGATCTCATCGGCTTGAATTGTAGTCTCAGGGGCAATTTCTGCCACGATCCGCTCAAAGTCCAAAATCGTAACTAAATCGTTTCCGCACTGGGCAATACCGGTAGCCACGCCTTCGGAACCGCCGGATACCGTCTTATCCGGTTTATGGATGTCCGTCCAGGAGATGCGGTTGATGCCCACCACGGTATGCACTCGGAACGCAATATACATTTTATTAAAATTGGTTACGATAAACAGGTCCTTGGGCGTCTTTTCCTGGTCTACGCCCAGGTACTTGGGCAAATCCACCACAGTAATCACAATGTCTCTGGGCTTGAAAATTCCCTCCACTGAGGGGTGGGCGTGAGGCATGGATTTGACAGGCGCCGCCATCATGATCTCCCGCACCTTCGCCACGTTGATGCCATACAAATTTTCGTCGATGGTAAACTCCATAATCTCGATTTCGTTGGTGCCGGACTCTAAAAGGATACCGCTGTTATGTACCTCCGCCATTTTTGACACTCCTTACTCTATTTAGGATGGCGCCGCCCGGCGCATGGATGAATTCAGAATATGATGTCCTTTTGGCCATAGGACCGAATGCACGCCTGGCCCGTAACTACATCAAAGAGCAATGTCCGGGCCACTGTTCCCCCCGTGTGCTCACCAATCAAGCGCAAATTATCCCGCTTTAAAATGGTATGGACACTGTCAATATTTCGCTGCCCGATATTACCCAAGCCGCTGCCGCCGGTAATCTCAAACATTTTGGCGCCGCCAGCAATCTTCACCGTCAGCCGGCTCCGGGACGCGCCTTTGGCCTCCAGCTGCTTCAGTGTCTCCTTGATTCCGGTATCGGCATACTTCAGCGGATGGGTCCGTCCGGCTTCCATATTTAGCGGTAACATAATGTGAAGCAACGCCCCCAAACGCAGCTTGGGATCATGAAAACACAGTCCAATGCAGGAACCCAACGCGTAAGTAATCAAAGTGCCCTCCCCCTGGAGCAACTTCATATCAGCAATGCCAACTGTCAGTTTATGTTCAGCCATCGCTAACGCCCAGCTTCCTTAACAAGAAATCTAAAGAGCGCAGATCGGGGGACAAAAGAAGATGACTGGGAATTTCTCGTCCGTTGCTGACAAAGTTTCCGCCAATGGTCATCAGGTAGTCGGACATACCGCCATACTCAGCCATAGGCACCGTTAAAATGGCGCCCTGCATATCCACCGCGAAAGCGGGAACCGTCAAATTGATATTGACGCCGGCCAGCCCGGACAGAGCCGTAACAAAGGCAGAGATCATGATATTGCCGATCTCAATGAGGGCGGACTGTTCAAGCTCCTTCAGGGCCTCATAGCTGTGGATGCTTTGGCCCAGCATGGTCTCCAAAATGAAGTTAATCAACTCCAGCTTCTGCACGGACAGCATAATGCCGCCCACATCGCCGCTCATCTTCACCAGCACCCCGGCGGTTACGGCCTCCGGCCCGCCGATCCACTCAATGGCCTCATTGTAGCCCATGATGCGCACCTCGGGCATGGTAATGCGTACCTCTTTGCCCAGCATCTGGGACAGCGCCGTGGCGGCGTTTCCGGTCCCGATACTTCCGATTTCCCGCAGGGTATCGATTTCCATTGATGTCAACTGATCGTAATTCTTTATCATACCCCAGCTTCCCTTCTTTCTGTTTAGGTGGGCAGACCGTTGATCGTCTGCTCGATCTCATCGGTGGTCTGTACAATCTTCAGCGCGTAGCTGTAAGCCCGCTGAGACTCGATCACCTTAATCATCTCCTGAGCCAGGTCCACGTTGGAGCGCTCCAGATAGCCCCGCAGGATCTTCCCCGTCCCCATATACAAGTCGCCGTTCTTGTCGATAGGCGTAAACCGGCCGCTGTCGGCGTGGAGCATACCATCGTAGACGCGGTAATCGAACACGCCAATATCCAGGTCCGCTTTCTGGTCCTGCGGGTCAATGACAATAAAGTTGCCCATGGGGTCCAGAACGCAGCGCCCCTCATTGTCGCTGAGCCGCCACTCCACGGTGTTCTCAGGCTCAATTTCCTCCCCGGTCACCGGGTCAATCTCCGGTTCGGCGTCCTCAGCGGGGGGGACCTCATACCGGGCCATCACGAAGGCGCCGTCCCGGGTAAAGGAGACCTCCTCATTGGTAGGATCGAACAGGGCGAAGAAGCCGTCTCCCTCAATGGCGAAGTCAAAGATGCGGCCCGTCTCGCTGTAGCCGCCGTTTTCAAAATCGATGCTGGCCTTCACCATCTTGGTCCCGGATCCCTTGGGCAGCGGATCATCCTCATTGATGCCGCGCACATCGCTGTACATCAGGTGGTGGAAGGTGGCCCGCTCCGCCTTAAAGCCGTAGTTGTTCACGTTGGCAATGTTGTTGCCCTGGACGTTCATACGCTGGTTCTGCTGAATAGCACCCACAGCGCCAGTGAAAAAGGACATATTCATAGCTTACACACGCGCCTCTCTTTCCTGAACAGATTAAGCCATCCGGCCAATGTCATTGACAACCCGGTTGATGACCTGGTCGTAAAGCTTGCTCATCTCGGCGGCACTCTGGAGGGCCCGCTGAGTGACAATCATTTTCGTCATTTCTTTGACCATATCCACATTGGACCGCTCAACCCACTTGTGATAGATGGTCACATCCTCGTTGACCTGGGCGCCATCGCCGGTAAAGAGGCCGTAGGGGGTGCGCTCCAGCGCGGCGTTGTCCTCAAAGGTGTATACGCCCAAGGTGGCCAAATATTCCCCGCCCTTGGTTGACAGGTTCCCCTGCTGGTCCACTTCCAGTTTGTCAGTGGGGAGCTGGATCGGATTGCCCTCCGGATCCAGCACCCGGCCCAGCTCGGACAGGCACAAGTAGCCGTCGTTGTCCAGGGTAAAGCTGCCTGCACGGGTATAAGCCACGCCGTCTCCGGTTTCGATGGCAAAGAATCCCTCGCCCACGATAGCAAAATCCAGCGGCAGGTTCGTCTCCTCATAAGAGCCCTGGCTGTAGTCAGTGTACAGATGATCCGGAGCCAGAATATGGGCCTGGTAGGTGGGCAGCTCCTCATAGACCGATTTATCCTTGTTGCCGATGCGCACCGCCATCACCTCGTCAAAGGTCCGGTCGGTGTAATACTCGGCCTTAAAGCCTGCGGTGGATATGTTGGTCATGTTATTGGCCACCACGTCCAGCCTGCGCCCCTGGGTCAGCATTCCAGAGGTCAGGTTGTAAAAGCCCTTCATCATAGCGCAAAACTCCTCTCGTTCAGGCGGCTTATCTGCTGCCGGTCATGTACTGGTTCATATACAGCTTCAGCTTCTGGATCGCCCGGGAATGAAGCTGAGAGATACGGGGCTCGCTGACCTCCATCACCTGGGCGATTTCCTTCATGCTGAGGTTTTTGTGATAGTAGAGGGAGATAACAGTCTGTTCATTCTCCCGCAAAGATTCAATGGCCTTTGTCAGTGTCTCCAGCAGCTCCTGCCGGAGCATGGAGTCCTCCGGCCGGCTGTCCAAAGTACCGTCCGGCAGTTCCGCCCCCCCGTTCTGCTCCCGCTCTTCGAACAGGGCGTCCAGGGAGAGCACGTTGCACATGGAGGAGTTCGCCAGGTCCTCCTGATACTGATCCCGGGTCACTCCAAGCCGGCGGGCCATCTCCTCATCGGTGGGGTAGCGGCCCAGCTCAGAGAACAGTTCGCTGCTGGCCTGGTCAATATCCCGGGCCTTGCGCCGCACGCTGCGGGGCACCCAGTCCTGCCGCCGGGCCAAATCTATGACTGCGCCCCGAATACGTTTTGAGACATAGGTCTCAAATTTGATGCCTTTATCCGGGTCAAACTTATCCACCGCAGCCGCCAGGGTGAGCAGGCCCTCATTGACGATGTCGTCCACCTGGGCGAAGCTGCTGTACACCCCCCGCACTTGGAGGGCAATGGTTTTCACCAAGCCCACATAGCGCATGACCAAAGGCCACTTCAGTTCCTCGTTTCCAGTGCCCTTGTAGGCACGGAACAGCTCCTCCGTTGTGAGGGCGTCCAGCTCTTCCTGGCTCCAGGTCTGCTTCTCGCCCCTGAAGACAACCGCCTCCCCGCTCATACCGCAGCCGCCTTTCGCTCAGGCCGGGCCTGGGCTGTGTCCAGCGTGATATTGCCCAGGGACTGAATCTGCACGTCGCTGGTAATCTCGTTGAAGGAGAGGACATAGACGCCGGGATAGAACTGGGACAGCATCCGGCTGAGGTAGACGCGGATGACTTGGCTTGTCAGGACAATGGGGGTCTGGGACAGGTCGTTGAACTTCCGCATATAGTCGCCCAGCTGGGTGACGATGCCCTGCATCAGGTCGGGGCCCATGGCCAGATAGATGCCCTGTTCGTTTTTGCTCAGGGAGCTGATCACCCGTTTTTCCACTTCGGCGTCCAGGGTGACCACCCGGAGCTGCCCGTGTTCGCAGAAGCGGCGGGTAATGGTGCGGCTGAGGGCCACGCGGATATTCTCGCACACCATATCCAAATCCTTGGTGGTCATCAGGGAATCGGCGGCCGTCTCCAGAATGGTACCCAGGTCCCGGACCGGGACCCCCTCCTTCAGGAGGTTGCGCAGGATGCGCTCCAGGTTTGCGTAGGACAGCACATTGGGAATGACCTCGTCCACCAGCTCCGGCGCGTTCTTTTTCAGGTTCTCCACCAGCTGAATAACCTCCGCCCGGCCAAGAAGCTCGTAGGCATGGCGGCGGACAACCTCGCTGAGGTGGGTCTGCATCACGGACAGGGGATCGATGACCGTATAGCCGTAGATTTCCGCCATCTCCTTGTTTTCCGGCAGAATCCAGCGGGAGGGAATGCCATAGGCGGGTTCTATGGTCTCGATGCCGTCGATCTCACCGGCGGGGTTGACAGGCTCCAGAGCCAGATAGTAGTCCACCAGAATCTCGCCCCGTGCCACTTCTTCGCCCTTAATCTTCACCACATACTGGTTGGTACCCAGCGCGGAGGAGTCGTGGAGGCGGATGGAGGGGATGACAAATCCCATATCCTGGGCATACTGGCGGCGGAAGATGACAATGCGGCTGATGAGCTTACCGCCGCTGCTCTCGTCCACCAGGGGAATCAGGCTGTAGCCAAATTCCATCTCAATGGGGTCCACGCTGAGCAGTCCATACACATTGTTAATATCTTTGTAGTAGTCGGTCTCGCTGGGGGCCGCACTCATATCGGCGATGGCCTCCGCCTCCGCCTGCTCCTGACCCCGGACCAGCTCGGCAGCCTCCTTGCGCTCCATACGGCTGCTCATCACATAGCCCAGCACCGCCAGAGCAACGCCCACCACCATCAGGGGGAGGGTGGGAGTGCCGGGAATCAACCCCAGAATAATTAGCACGAGGCCGGCCGTCATAATAGCCCGGGGCTGCCTGGCAAACTGACCAATAACGTCGGAATTCAGGCTGCCCTCAGATACCGACCGGGTAACAATCATGCCGGTGGCGGTGGAAATCATCAGCGAGGGGAGCTGAGACACCAAGCCGTCGCCGATGGTGGCGATAGAATAGGTCTGGGCCACAGTAGACAAATCGCCCACGCCGTTCATCGAGCCGATGATGATACCGCCAATGAGGTTGATGGCGGTAATAATCAGGGACATGGTGGCGTCGCCTTTGACGATCTTAGTGGCGCCATCCATAGCGCCGTAGAAGTCGGCCTCACGCTGGATCTTGGAACGGCGCTCCCGGGCCTGCTGCTCGTTAATCAAGCCGGAGGACAGGTCGGCGTCAATCGCCATCTGCTTTCCGGGCATCGCGTCCAAGGTAAAGCGGGCGGCCACCTCGGCCACGCGCTCGGCGCCCTTGGTGATAACAATGAACTGCATCAGCACGATGATAAAGAAGATGATGATGCCCAGCACAATATTTCCCTGGGTAATCAGCTGGCCGAAGGTCTGGATGACCGCCGTACCAGGGGCGTCCCCGCTGCCGTTGTATCTCAGAATGGCCCGGGTGGTAGATACATTCAATCCCAGGCGGAACAAGGTGGTAATCAGCAGCAGCGAGGGAAAAATGGAAAACTCCAAGGCGTCTGAGATGGTCATAGTGACCATCAAAATCACGATGGAAATCGAGATGTTGGTGATAATCAGAATGTCGAGAATCGCCTCATGCAGGGGGATAACCAGAAACAGGACGATGACCACGACCATAAGAGCTATGCTGTTTTGAAAAATTCGCCGCATGGTTTCATCCTTTCCCTTTTATCTAAAAGCCCGCGGGCTTTGTCCGCAAAGTTATGCCTGTTTGTCCAGCTTCAGGACGTATACCAAAACCTCGGCCACAGGGCCGTATAATTCGGGTGGGATTTCCCTGCCGATATCGACAGAAGCATAGAGGGCCCGGGCCAGTGGGACATTCTCCACCACGGAGACGCCATTTTCCTCGGCCACCTTGGCGATGCGCAGGGCCAGTTCATCCATACCCTTGGCCAGCACCACTGGCGCGTTGTCCTCCTGCTCATGATAACGCAGGGCTACAGCAAAGTGGGTGGGGTTACGAATGACCACATCGGACTGGGGCACCTGCTGCATCATGCGCTGCTGGGCCCGCTGCCGCTGGATCT
>CANDCW010000003.1 GCA_947383275.1 uncultured Bacillota bacterium | reverse complement strand
GGTCTTGAAATCTCTCAGTTTTTTCACCAAAATCTTTTTTGACCTCTTTTTCTGGCACGCCCGAAGGGACTCGAACCCCCAACATTCAGAACCGGAATCTGACGCTCTATCCAATTGAACTACGGACGCACATCTCTAAGGACTATGTTATTATAGCAGATTTGCGGTCCGTTGTAAAGAGGAAAAATGGCAGTTAGCGGAGAAAAATCCAGAAAGCTTCAGAGCTGTTCTGATTGATAGGGGATAAATTCCTCCGCCTGGGGATTTTCAAAAACCTTGGCGAAAATATCACCCTCCATTGTCTCGTGATCCAGAAGGTATCGAGCGGTAATTTCCAATTCCCGGCGGCAGCGGGTGAGGATTCCCTCGCACTGGGTGTAGGCGCTGTCGATAAGGGTACGGACCTCCTCGTCGATAACGGCGGCCACCTCTTCGGAATAGCTTTTGGCTTGGGCCATGGACCGGCCAATAAACACCTCGTCGTGGCCGCTCTCGAATGTGACGCTGCCCAGTTTTTCGCTCATGCCGTAGCGCATCACCATATTTCGGGCAATCGTGGAAGCCCGCTGGATGTCGCTGCCCGCGCCAGTCGAGATGTCCCCCAGCACCAGCTGTTCTGCCACCCGTCCCCCCAGGCACCGGGCAATCTGATCGGAAAGCTCCTTTTTGGATTGATAAGCCCGATCCTCATCGGGCAGCGAGATGGTCATACCGCCCGCCTGACCGCGAGGGACAATGGTAATCTGGTGGACCGGATCGGCGGTGGAGAGCTCATGGATAACCACAGCATGGCCTGCCTCATGGTAAGCGGTAAGGCGGCGGGCGTGTTCGGTCACCACCCGGCTGCGCTTCTCCGGGCCGGCAATGACCTTGAGCATGGCCTCGTGAAGGTCCGACATTAAGATAAACCGCCGGTCGGCGCGGGCGCATAGCAGGGCCGCTTCGTTGAGCAGGTTCTCCAAATCGGCCCCAGTAAAGCCAGAGGTGGCCTTGGCCACATCTTTAAGGACGACATCTTCCGCCAGGGGCTTATCCTTGGCGTGGACCTTCAAAATTTCCTCCCGCCCCCTGATATCAGGCAGTCCCACGTAAATCTGCCGGTCAAAGCGCCCGGGGCGGAGGAGAGCGGGATCCAGAATATCCTGCCGGTTGGTAGCGGCCAGCACAATAACTCCCTCGTTGGAGGCAAAACCATCCATTTCCACCAGCAGCTGATTCAAGGTCTGTTCCCGCTCATCGTGGCCGCCGCCCAGGCCGGTGCCGCGCTGACGGCCCACGGCGTCGATCTCATCGATGAAAACGATGGCAGGGGCGTCCTTCTTGGCCTGGTCGAACAGATCCCGAACCCGTCCCGCGCCAACACCCACATACAGCTCCACAAAGTCAGAGCCCGAGATGGACAAAAACTGCACCCCGGCCTCACCGGCCACGGCCTTTGCGATGAGGGTCTTACCGGTGCCCGGAGGGCCCACCAGCAGCACACCCTTGGGGATGCGAGCGCCCAGGGAAGTAAATTTCTGGGGGTCCCGGAGAAATTCCACAATCTCTTGGAGCTCCTCCTTCTCCTCGTCCGCCCCGGCCACGTCATCGAAGGTGACTTTCTTCCCCTGATCGGACAAGGTTCGGGTGCGGGCATGGCTGAATCGGGCTGCGCCTGGTGCGCTCCCTCCTCCGCCGGCCCCGCCCCGCTGGCGCATCATCAGATACCAGAACAGGCACAGCACTGCTGCCGCCACCAGATAGGGAATCAAGTTGTACCACCAGGCGCTTTCTACCCCGGGAGGGTAGTCATAACCCATCAGCACTCCGGATTCCAGCTGCTCGTTGACCAATTCCCGCATATCTAGGTAAAAAAAGGCGGGGTCAGCCACATGGTAGATAAGGCGGGCGGCATCCCCCGCGCCCTGGCCCCGAAGGGTCAAGGTGAGGGTATTGTCCTCCAATGTGAAATATTCCACCTGCTCCCGGAGAAAATAAGCGCGTATCTGGCTGTAGGTAGGGGCGTCTGTCCGATCCAGCTGGCGCAGGGAGGTAAAGGCAAATACCACCAGCAGGCCCAGCAGCAAGTACAGAACAGCGTCTCGGGAACCGAAGCGTTTCATAGGCAAAGAGTCCTTTCCAATGAATCAGCCACCGTAAACCTCGGGCTTTAAAATGCCAATATAGGGTAAATTGCGGTATTTTTCCGCATAATCCAGGCCGTAACCTACCACAAAAGCGTCTGGAATGGAGTAGCCGCAGTAATTCAGCTCCACCGGCCTGATACGGCGGTCCGGCTTGTCCAGCAGGGCGCACAGACGCAGGTCGGCCGGGTGGCGGTGTTCCAGAATGTTCAGCAGATAGCTCAGGGTGTTTCCGCTGTCCAGAATATCCTCAATCACAATAACATGCCGGCCGGAAATGTCCTCAGACAGGTCTTTGATGATCTGGATCTGCCCACTGGAGGTCGTACCGCTGCCATAGGAGGACACGGACATAAAATCCAGGGTACACGGCAGGCGAATGGCCCGGCACAGGTCCGCCATAAAGACGAAGGACCCCCGGAGGATGCCGATCAGCATAATCTCTTTGCCGGCATAGTCCGCCTCAATCTGCCGGGCAATTTCGTTTACCCGGGTTTTTAGCTGTTCCTCACTGAATAATATCTCCTGAATATTGTTCTCTAGCATGGAAATTTTCTTCCTTTCATTCTGCGGCACGGATGATAACGTGCCACGCGCTCCGCCCCGGAAGGGCGGCAAAGGCCCGGTCCGGGCCCAGGCCGGCCACAGCGGCGGTCCGGCCCCCGCAGTCGAAAACGGGCAGCACCTCCCGCCGGAACCGGGGCAGGCGAGCCTCGATCATCCACTTTTTCACTGTCTTGCCCAGCCGTCCCGGGGGCGTAAGCCGGTCTCCGGTGCGCCGGGAGCGCAGGCTCAAGGCGGAGACCGCCCCCCGGTCCAGCCAGAAATCCCAGGGCCCCTGGGGCTGGCCGCCGTAGTCCTCTGGACGGCAGGATATCCGCCAGGGGCCACAATCCAGCTCTCCGGGGAGGGGCACCGGCCCCTCTTCCAAGGGGATCGGCCCCAGCCGTGGGACCAGAAGCAGCGCGCCATAAGCCCTTCTGGCGTTGGTGCTGTGGGGAAGGAATAGCTCAGCGGAGGGATCTCCGCCCCGGCACAGTCTGAGCAGGGCATTGAGATGGGCCGACGAGCAGTTCTGATCCCCGCCCCAAAGCCGTCCCAGCAGCAGCCGCAGGGCACGGCTGGCAATGGGGTCGGGCACGTCCGCAATCAGCTTCGCCTCAATGGAAAGCCCGCCGCCCTCGGAGACGGCCTGGTCCGCCAACGTCTGAGCCAGGCTTGTGAGGCAGGCCTCATCTGCCCGAAGCAGCGCGGCGGTATCCGCCATTCGGGCCAGGAAGCCGGGGGAAATATCCTCCAGCACCGGCAGTACCTGGTGCCGGATGCGGTTGCGGGTATAGCCGTCGTCTTCGTTAGAGCTGTCCTCCATGTGGGGCAGGCATAGGCGGGATAGATAATCCTCCACCTGCCGCCGGGTGGTGGTGAGCAGGGGGCGGATAACCTCCTCCCGCCGGGGCAGGATCCCCCCCAGCCCCCTCAGCCCGGAGCCCCGGGCCAAGTGGAACAGGATGGTCTCCACATTGTCGCTGGCGGTGTGGGCCGTGGCAATCAGGTCCGCCCCCGCCTCCCGGGCCGCCTGACGGAGAAAGCTGTAGCGCATATCCCGGGCGGCCTCCTCGATCCCGAGCCCCTTCAGCCGGGCCTGGCCCGCCACATCCCCGGAACCGGTGTACAGCACCACGGCAGGCAAAACGCCTCCGTCAAGCAGGCGGTGCCTTCCACAGCACAGCTGAACAAACTGCTCCACAAAGCGCTCGTCCCGGTCAGACTCCGCCCCCCGCAGCTTGTGGTTGTAGTGGGCGGCAGCTAACTGGAAGTTCAGCTTATCCCGCAGGCGGTATAGGACGTGGAGCATGGCAACGGAGTCTGCCCCGCCGGACACAGCGCACAGCACCGTGGACCCGGCGGGGATCAGGTCCTGCTCACGGATAAAGGTTTCAACGGTCTTCAGCATGGGCAGGGCCTCATTTCTCTTTTTATTCCTCCCGCCTCCACTCCAGATCGGAGAAGGTGGTAAATTCAGGGGTCCACTGGAGGTCTACTTTTCCGGTTTCGCCGTGGCGGTTTTTGGCAATGATGCACTCGGCGAGGTTAGGGTTGTCGGAGTCCTTGTTATAGTAGCCGTCCCGGTAAAGGAAGAGGACGATGTCCGCATCCTGCTCAATGGCGCCCGATTCCCGCAGGTCAGACAGCATGGGCCGCTTATCCTGGCGGGACTCATTGGCGCGGGAGAGCTGGCTGAGGCACAGCACCGGGACATTCAGCTCCTTGGCCATGATCTTCAGGCTTCGGGAGATGTCGGAAACGATCTGCTGCCGGTTTTCATTGCCCCGGCTCTGTTTCCCCGAGGACTGCATCAGCTGGAGGTAGTCGATTACGATGAGCCCCAGATTTTCCACCCGGCGGCATTTGGCCAGAATGTCGGCCACCGTGACGGAGGAGTCATCGTCGATGTAAATGGTGGACCGGTTCAGGGAATCGGCGGCGGCGGCCACGCTCTCCCAGTCCTGGTCGGACAGCTTGCCGGTAACCAGCTTCTGGTTGTCCACAAAGCACTCGCTGGAAATTAGCCGCAGGGCCAGCTGCTCCCGGCTCATTTCCAGGGAAAAGAACGCCACCTTTTTCCCCGACCGCTTGCCCGCGTCCAGAAGGATGTTCAGGGCCATGGAGGTTTTGCCCATGCCGGGGCGCGCGGCCAGCAGGATCAGGTCGGAGTTATTCAGACCGGAAATGGCCCGGTCCAGGTCCTTCAGGCCGGTGGACAGGCCGGGAATGGCCCGGTCGCTGGCCGCAAGCTCCTCCAGGCGGTCGTATACGTCGATGATGACATCGGAGATGGGGGTCAGCCCCCGGGCCGCACGGCCCTGGCGGATGGCGTAGATACGCTGTTCCGCCGCGTCCAGAACAGTCTGGCCGGTATCGGCGCCCGCCTGGACCATGGCGGTAATATCCCCCGCCGTCTCCGCCAAGCGGCGCAAGAGGGTTTTGTCCCGGATAATCTCTATGTACTCCCCCACGTTTGCGGCAGTGGGGGTAATGTCCATCAGCTGGAGAAGATAGCTCCATGCCTGGTCATCCTGGTCGTAGCCATGCTGCTTCAGTTCCTCCAGCACCGTAACCGGATCAATGGTGCGGGAGTAGTTGAACATAGTGTAAATCGTCTCGTAGATCTCCCGGTTTTGCCGGATGTAGAAGTCATCGGCGCGGAGCTTGTCGATAACCTCGGAGGTACAGCGGGGGTCCACCAGAATCGCGCCCAGCACAGACTGCTCCGCCGTAGCCGAATGGGGCAGCTGCCGCAGCAGCAGTTCTTCAACTTCCGTGGGCAATCAGGCCACCTCCTCCCAAAAGCAGCGGCGGTCCGCTCAACCTTCGACCACCAGCACGTTGACGGTGCCGCTGACCTCATAGCCCAGCTTGGCCTTAATCTGGTAGCTGCCGCAGGATTTGATGGGTTCGTCCAGCACCAGCTTGGTTTTGGCAATGTTGATGGAATGCTGCGCGGCCAGCGCCTCAGAAACTTCCTTGCCGGTCACGGCCCCGAACAGCCGCCCGCCCTCGCCGGATTTGGCGGGAATTTTTACCATAAGTCCCTCCAGACGCTTGGCGGTGGCCTCGGCCTCGGCTTTTTCCGCGGCCTCCTGCGCCTTCTTGGCTTTTTCCTGCTGCTTCATGGTGTTCAGGTTCTCTGCGGTGGCAATGACGGCCAGCTTCCGGGGCAGAAGGAAGTTGCGGGCGTATCCATCGGACACGTCCACTAGCTGGCCCTTTTTGCCCTGACCGCGCACATCCTGCTGTAAAATCACTTTCATTTCAATCAATCCTTTCCGGTTTTTGGATTTTGTTTTGCGGGCGCACCATAACGCGCGCCTACTCCTCCAGGTACTGGTCGATGGCCCGGGCCAGGTCCTGGGCGACCTCGTCCACAGACTTGCCGACAATCTGGCCGCCGGCGGCGGCGGCATTGCCGCCCCCCCCCAACTTCTCCAGAATAATTTGGACGTTGGTATCCCCCATAGACCGCCCAGATATATTCACCCGCTCCCCGTCGGGGGAGATGACGAAGGAGGCGTCGATGCCGATGATATTGAGCAGCTCATCCGCCGCCTGGGCCGCTGTGACCCGGCCCACCGGCCTGTCCGCCACAGCCACAGCGATGTTGTTGCGGTAGAGCTTGGCGTTCTGGATGATGGAGTACTTGGCAATGGTGCCCGCCAGATCATTTTGGAACAGCTTCTTCACCTCGGCCGTGTCGGCTCCGGAGCGGCGGAGGAACGCCGCGGCCTCAAAGGTCCGCCCGCCGGTGCGCATGGTGAAGTTCTTGGTATCCAGCACAATGCCGGCCAGCAGCGCCTCCGCCTCGGCGCGGAGCAGATGGTTGGGCTCAATTACGTATTGCAGCAGCTCGGTAACCAGCTCCGAGGCGGAAGAGGCGTAGGGCTCGTGGTAGTTGAGTGCCGCGCCCTCAATATAGGTGGCCGCCCGGCGGTGGTGGTCGATGACGGCCACCCGGTTGCAGCTCTGGAGGAGTTCCAGAGCCTGGACCTGTTCAGGGCGGTTGGTGTCCACTACCACAACTAGGGAACGGCTGTCAGCAATAATCATAGCGTCCTGAGCGTAGAGGAAGCGGTCGTGGTACTCGGGAAGCTGCTGAAGGCGGTCGATCAGCTCCTGGGCCGGAGTGGTCCCTGCCTCCTGGATGATATGGGCGGGGATGCCGTTCTTCCGGCACAGAGAGCACACCCCGGCTGCCGCGCCCACGGCGTCGTTGTCCGGGGCCCTGTGGCCCATGATAAAGACCTGAGAGGAGTCGGAGATGAGAGAGGACAGGGCGTTAGCCATGACCCGGCTCTTTACTTTGGTGCGCTTTTCCGTCTCCTTGGACCGGCCGCCGTAGAACTCGAAGGTAAGCCGGTTGCGGATTACCGCCTGGTCGCCGCCCCGGGACAGGGCCATATCGATAGACAGGTTGGCAAAGTCCAGCAGCTCCTTGTAGCTGTCCCCATCCATACCCACGCCGATGGACAGGGACGCGTTCATCCCGCTGGGATTGACCACCTGATGGATGGCGTCCAGAATGTCGAACTTGCTCTCGATAAATTTGCTCAGGTAGCGCTCCTCAAAGAGGAACAGATACCGCTCCCGCTGGAAACGGCGCAGAATTCCCCCCGTCCCGGCCACCCAGGCTTCGATACGGCTGTCTATCTCGGCCATGATGGTGGAACGGTCGTTCTCCGACAGGTTTTTCAGCAGATCCTCATAGTTGTCCAGCAGCAGCACGGCGGCTACCGGACGGCTGGACAGGTACAAATCCCGGACCTGGGCAAGTTCCGTGATGTCCACCCAGTAGGTGGTAGCCAAAAAGCCGCCGCTGCGGCCCCCGGTGCGTACCAGGTGGCCAAAAACCAGAAAACTGCGCCCGGCGTAGCTCACTTCGGCGGGGCACTGGCTTTTGCCCTCCATGAGCCAGTGGGGATCAAAGCCGGGAATGAGGGCGGACAACTTGGCATCGTACAAGTGCTCACGCTGGTCGGACAGGCGGAGGAAGCGGTCGTTTGTCCAGATGATATCATCGCTCTCCGGGCGGAACAGCACCATGGGCAGGGGGGAGTTTATCATGGTGTCCTTGGTGGCGGAGTCCACATTGCCGGTGAAGCTGTCCAGATACTTGTTGATCTCCCGCCGCCTGCGGCGGGCACTCTCCCTGCTGTATACCCACAGCAGGGCAACAAGGGCCAACTCCACCCCTGCCAGCGGCAGGGAAAACGCCGCGGACAGCAGGGCAAACAGAATCAGGCACAAGAAATACAGCCGGAAGCTGGGCTGAAGCAGCTGGTTCATTTTGCGGTTCAACGGAGGATGCCTCCTTCTCTGCGTTTTGACAGCAGCCCCTCCTCTTCCCGAACGAAGCGGAGGGCAAAAAGCCTCAATACGCGCCTATGACGGCCGGTTATTTTAGCGTCCGCCCGCAGCGGGGAGAAAAGACATTTTATTATATCAAATTGAGCCGGGAAGTACAAGCACAAAATACGGTGCAAGGCCCTTGACCGATACAAAAATACTGTTATAATAGAAATTATCCTAAAATGGAAGCAGGAGTGATTTACCATGGAAATCAAATTAACCCGTGCCGCTGCCCTGAAGGAAAAGCCCGATTCCTCCACGCTGGTATTCGGCAAGGCCATGACCGACCATATGTTCATTGTGGACTACGACGCCGGCCAGGGCTGGCATGACGCCCGGATCGTCCCCTACGGCCCCCTCCAGATTGATCCCGCCGCAAAGGTGCTCCACTACGGGGAAGAAATCTTCGAGGGCTTGAAGGCATACCGTACCGCCGACGGCTCTATTCAGCTCTTCCGCCCGAAGGATAATATCGACCGGATGAACAAGTCTGCCGAACGGCTGTGCCTGCCCCAGATTCCCGAAGAGCTGGCCCTGGCCGGCATCACCGAGCTGGTGAAGGTGGAGCAGGACTGGGTCCCCCACGAGAAGGACACCTCTTTATATATCCGCCCCTTTATGATCGGCCTGGACGCCGCCCTGGGCGTCCACTCCTCCCACCATGTACAGTATATTGTGGTGGTGTGCCCTGTGGGCGCTTACTACCCCGAGGGTTTGAACCCTGTGAAAATTTACGTGGAGGAGAGGGATGTTCGCGCCGTCAAGGGCGGCATGGGCATGGCCAAAACCGGCGGCAACTATGCCGCCTCCCTCCGGGCCGGCGACCTGGCTGAGAAGGCCGGCTACAGCCAGGTGCTGTGGCTGGACGGCGTTCTCCGCAAGTATATTGAAGAGGTCGGCTCCATGAATGTGATGTTTAAGGTGGCCGGCAAGATCCTCACCCCCGACCTGAACGGCTCCGTGCTGGACGGCATCACCCGCCGCTCCTGCATCCAGCTGCTCAAGGACTGGGGCTACGAGGTGGAGGAGCGCCGCATCTCCGCCGAAGAGCTCTTCCAGGCCGCCGAAAACGGCACGCTGGAGGAGGCCTGGGGCACCGGTACCGCCGCCGTTGTATCTCCCATTGGCGAGCTGGCGATGGGCGGTAAAAAAGTCACCGTGTCCAACAATCAGATTGGCGAGATCACGCAGAAGCTCTACGATGAGCTCACCGGCATCCAGTGGGGCCGGGTGGCCGATCCCCACAACTGGATCATGAAACTGTAACACGTACACTGAAATGCCCCCCGGAGAGTTTATTTCTCTCCGGGGGGCATTTGCCTGCGCCGGCCAGGGCTTTGCGGGCATCCCTTTATCTGAGAAGCGCAATCCCCTTTTGGCATGCTTCCTCCGCCCAAATTCTGTTCTCGGGAGAAATGGGATACATATTTTGAGCGTTCAGTGTAATCGGGAGCCCATCCTGCCGCCGGAGCTGGGAAAATACTCTGTTCAGGATATCGATCTGCGGATAGGCGAGCTTTTCAACCGCCAGATTATGGTTTCTGCCCGGCGTAAGGGCTTTCCCAAGCCGGTAAATTTGGAAGCAGCACGTCCGTCCGGCAAGGCTGGAGTGATATAGGCGCTCATAGTCGGCCTCAGCCCCCGCCGCAAACAGAAGCGCGCGGGCAACCGCGGTCAGGGAGGGATCGCTTGCCCGGTCTGGAATACTGCTTCGGCCCAGAATGCTGCCGCATGTGCTGGTAAGGGAAAATGCCTGCTTCTGCGTCAGGGTTCCGTCAAACCTGTCGCTGGCCTCTCCGGTGACCGCCTGTCCGTACAGCCGCAGCCGGTTCAGCCGGTCCCACAGACTGCCTTGGGGATGGAGCTGCTTGGAGAGCAGCCAGTGTTCCAGTAGGATCTCCTGATGGATGTTTCCCCCGGTCAGGTTGCCAAGCATCCTGGCCAGGTGGACCGCAAGCCCTGAAAAGGCTTCTTCCCGCCCTCCCAGCGCCGACAGGAGCAAAATTGCGGCGATGGCAGGAAGCAGGTCCACCTCTTCGGGCCCGTTGGCGCCGTTTGCCAATATCGTTCCCGTTTTCTCCAGCCAATCTGCCAAGGGGCCTTTTACATGTGAAAAAATCCGCCGGATATTCCGCCCATTTTTCAGGTACACGCTAAACAGGGCCAACAGCTTCACCTCGCAGCCGCCCGGCGGGACACTGACGCTTCCCGCAGGAAGCGACTCTACATTTTGAATCACGCTCTTGTACTGTGCAAACCGTTCCGGTATCGCCTGTTCAAACTGAGCCGGTTGGAACGCGCCTCCGCCGGACAGAGCGGCACTGCGCAGTCCGGCGAGAATCCAGGGGGCGAGATCCAGGGGTACGCGCCGCGTCCCGGCGGGCGCCACCTCCACATCCTCCTTGCTTTTTCGGACAATTTCCACCGGAACGGGACTTTCTTCCTCGCACTCCCGGCGCAGCTCCCGCTCCGAGGCAAGCCAGAATATGTCTCCCGCAGGGTACCGCTGGCAGAGGTATCGGAACACACCCTGCCCCTCTTCCCCGTCCATCAAATGTTTAGGGATCACCCGGAACTGACGGCCGTTGACACCCAAGCTCTCAAATTGCAGCCGGCTCTCCTGCGTCTGAATGATGGATACCGTCCGGTCTTCCCGAACCACCGCGGCACACTCCCGCGGCAAAATGCGGAAGAGGGCTCCGGCGTCCGCGCCTCCGGCCCGGCCAGCTTCCCCGGCGGGAAGCCAGCAGAGTGACAGCGTGTCCTGCTCACGGCACACAATGCCTTGCGACGCGGGAAGGGGCGCCAGCAGCTGGAGCCTTCTGTCCATGCCGCCCTGTTGGGCAAGCCCGGTGGCCCAGCCCTCCTCATCCAGGTGTATCCAAAGCACAATACGCGCCTTCACCATAAACCGCACCGCTTCTGATCGCTGTTCCGGGGACATACCAGGCAAAAGGCGCGCTCCATCCACCTTTAAGATATGGGCCCCCGACCGCATGAGGACTGGTCGATCCTCTCCCGCTCCGCCGGGAAGCTCTCCCACGCAGATGCAGGGAAGCTGGCACCCGGGGGCAAGCCCGTCCAGTCCGGCCTGCTCATACGCAAACCAAATGTGGGGATTATCGTTGAGCGTGCGCTTTCTGGCCACCCGGACAGGCAGGGCCGGCAAAACAGCAAACAATTTTTCCAGCGCGTCTCTTGTCCCCGCCAGCAGCTGATCGACCCAACCGCCGTTGGCATTCCGGTCATGGTTGATCCATAGGTTCCGCTCCGGAAGTCCCGGGATGAAGAAATGCCCGTTGCGGTAGGAGATTAAAACCGTGTCCCCCTCCATAATTTCACTGGATGAGGTTATTTTTTTCAGGGGCTGATTGGGGCGCAGGGCCGCCAGGCCGCCGGCGTCCCACGCCTCGTCCCCCTCGAAGGGCACGGTAATCTGCCAGATACCGCTCCCCAAGGACAGCCCGCCCTCTTTCACCGCTTGAACCGGCAGGAGCGCGGACCCTTCCGCAAACGCGCCGCGCAGCCCGAAACGGATGTCCGTCAGCTGAAGTTTGGCGCGCATACCGACAGGAACCTGGGGCATGGACAGCCGCACCTGGTCGCCGGGAGAAAAAACCCTCGTATACATGCGGGACAGATGATCTTTTTTCTTTCCCGCCACCAGTATAGAGCTGGGAATATCCACGATTTTTCCGGGCATCAGCTCAATATATAGGCTGTTGGCCGTACTTCCGGCAACAGGATACCAGCCGCCGTCCTCCGGAAGCCCATTTTCAATTACTGCACGGGCGGAGAAAGAAAATTGGGGAAGCTCCTCCTGGGTGTAGCGGAGCCGCCAACCCTGGGCATATAGAAGGGGAATCTGATCGAACCGCGCCCCCTTAGGCCAAAATACCTTTCTTGGCGGCCGGTTTTCGTCATCCAGAACGCCGGTAACCCGCTCGTGGTAGTACCACCTTCCCCGTTTTGCGTGGGCATATATTTCTTCCGCCGTGCCGTCCAAATAGGACAGCTGCCGCCAGGAGCGGACGCGGGCGTCCTCCGGCGCGGAGACAGGAATAATGCGCGGAGCATCATTTGCCTGCCCACAACGGAGATAGCCCGCTAACACGGGAACGGAGCCGTCCACGCGGAAGGCTTTCTTTTTCGCTTCGACCGGCCGCAGGAACGCAAATCGGGGCGGCTCTTTTTTCATCTCCCGCTCCATCAGGAACTGATTTTGGAACATCACCTGAGGCAAGCCGGCAATGGTAAATTTGCTGGGACGCCGGGCGCTCTCTTCCGGCTTCCGCCAGGTTCCGTCCATAATCAGCAGTTCTACCGGGCGTCCCTGTTCCGGGATGTACTCCCTATCCCCCAGCAGGATGCTCTCCGCCCTTAACGCGCCGTCTTCAATCCGGAGTACGGCCAGCATCCCCGGCTCAGCGTCCGTCTGCACGGCGATATGGCTGATAATCCCTGGAGCCACTTCCACAGGCATCCTGCCGTCGTCCCCGGCCTCGCCCAGCGTAACCACCGGCATCCGCTCGGTCCTGGCCCAATCGTACAGCCGTCCCTCCGGGCGGCGGATCCCATGCGTCACACTGCCCTGCCAGACCGGCGAAGTGGCCGCGCCGGCTGTTTTATCCAGCAGCCGCACCATCATATAATACCCGCTGCAGGCCATGGGGTCCTTCCGGTACTGTACCCGCAGGATGCTCTCGTCATAGGAGAAATAGCGCCGCTGCACGCTGACTTGAAGGGAGGCGGAGCCGTGGGCATCCGCCTGCTGGGGCATGGAAAATGTAATTCGGTAGTCGTTCCCGATTCTGGGGCTGTCATCCTTTATTTTCGGCTCAATGGCCCCGCTGACCAGGCACAGGACATCCCCTTCCCTGAGCTCGTCTTTCAGGTCGCCGCAAAGCGCCGTAAAATGCAAAACCTTGACGTGCTTTACGTTCTCCGTAATATCCAGCCGCGCAAGGACGGTTGCCTCCTCCGCGTCCGGCAGGCTCTCGAGGATGCGGCTGGCGCTGGAGGCATCCAGCACCGCGTTTCTGATGGTACAGAACTCCCAATGCTTCCCCTCGTCCGCTGCCTTACTGATATCCGGCATACTGACAGAAACCTTGGAGATATCCAACCTATTTGTCGAGGGGACGCGGCGCACCTTCAAATGCTGCACAACGCCGCCCACAGCGTCCTGCCAGACCCGGCCCTCTACCTCATAGCCGATTTTTCCATGGGGAATCCGCAGGAGCCATTCTCCGTCCTCCTCCCGCACTTCCAGGGCAAAGCCCTTGATCCGGTCCCCAAAGAACAGGTCGTGGGCGCCGAAAGCCCCATGTTCGATCTCCAGCCGGCCCGGCTCCACCACCAGGGTGAAGCCATACCCCCACTCAAAGATGAGGCGTTCCTCATCATCGTAACCCGCGAAGATCATTGTTAACGACAGGGAACGGCCCGGCGGTGAGACATTCAAGTACCTGGCAAACTCCGTCAGGGACATAGGCCGGGCATCCCGGATCGACGCCTCCCATCCGCCCTCTCTCAGGTGCAGATAGGCCCGCACCCGGTTGCTGTCATAATTCCGCCCGGAAACCAAGGGTGCTGAATCCGGCAAGACCACCCTGTCGGTCCACTCCTGATATGGCGCGGTACGGCTGCCGTCCCGCGGCAGACGCAGGCCTTCCATAACAAATACCGCCGGTCCGTCCTTACTGCGCTTCAGAACTCCGATCTCGTGAAAGTCGCCCGCTTCGCACCACTTGTCATACTGGCTCTGCCACTGAGCAAACCGCTCCAGGTCAATCTCGTCCTTCTGCCGCTGCTCCGCCGCCTCCGCCATAAAGATCCGGCGCATATCGTACTGGAAGCCGTCCTGCCCGTAGGAGACGCTGTGAATGTGCAGCTGGCAGCTGTTCCAGTTGGTCAGGGTCCTCGGGAATGTACCGGAGGGGGCCTCGCCGATATATTCCCCCTTTTCCGTGACCAGCCGGACAAGTTCCATATTAAAGCCCCACTTGAATACGGAGGCGTTGCAAAACCGCCGGCCAATGCACTGCGCCCTGCCCTCTCCGGTGAGAATGGTGTCCTTCAGCGCGGAACGCGCCACCGGGCTCCAGAGGTGCAGGACCGGCGCCTGAACATCCTGTGTAACGGCCCGAATTCCGTAGCCGAGCACATTGGTCATGCGCAGGAACAGCCCGTCCGCGTGCTGTTCGCTCTCCCCGGCGTGGTCAACCACCCGCCAAAGGGCGCGCACGGAAACATCGCGGGGCCTGATCCGGAAAACCCACCCGTCGGGGCCCTTTCTGGCCTCAAATATCTCACCGATTTTTTTCGGTGCGGGCGAGAACGCGCTGCGCGGAATTTCCTTCAGCAGGACGGATCTTCCATTGAGCAGAACGTTGACGCCTATACAGAGGTTCTCCGCCTGTGAGAGGGCGTCCTTGGGCACATTGGCGATCCGTGAAACAATACCCTCCACGCGGTCATACCCGCTGAGCGCCTCCTCCGAAAGCTGGCAGGGAACCGCCGCCGCCTCAGTCCTCTCCGGAGCGTAGTGGACGTTTTCCACAACGGCCTCACGGTTTGAAAAGAGGCGCGGGGTGTTTTTGAAGGGCTCCCAAGAGACCGATTCCGCCGCAACCTGGACCTGGATACCGCTGGACAGCTTTCCCGTGTAGTAGCCGTAAAACAGCCGGTCTTTAATCTGCTCCAGATGCACCCGGCTGCCCGCCCGAAGCCTGAGAAAATACTCCAGCTGGCTGTCGGGAAGGAGCTCCGGCGTAACCTCCTGAACGCTCAGGGCGGTTACACGCAGGCAGCGGTTTCTCCGCGCCACCAGGTCCCAGCCGTTTTCCTCCACCTGCGCCTCGGCGGAGGCGGGACCACACGTCCCCTGGATGCCGGGGGGCATGCGGATCAATTGAGCGGTTACAAAAGCCGCGCCGCCCTCCTCCTCAAGGGGGACGATCCACTTTGAGCCGTCCCGCCGTATCACCAGCGGCTGATTGTCCTGGAAGAGGTTCTGGAACCGGACGTTGGTGTCGTCGAAGGCGTCCCGCTCCGCCAGCGCCATACGCGGAGCGCCCCGCTTGTCCGTAGTCAGGCGCAGCTTAATCCTGAGGCCGCAGACCTCATCCGGTTTATAACCGGACAGCCAGTCCTGGAAGCTGCGGAAGCTCTCCTCCTCCCATACATCCTCTGTAACTTTATAGTTTTCTCCGGGCGCCGCGCTAAAAAGATACTCGCCCGCGGACTGCCCAATGTAAACCAGGGTCACCTCACGCTCCGGATTCTTCGGCGACAAAAACCGCTCCGCCAGCAGCATATGGAATCCCCGTTCCTCCGGCTTCCAAAAGCTGCCGCCGCCTTTCAGCTCCACTAGGGAGACCAGACAGGCTCCGCCGCGGTATCCGGCCGGCATGGCATGAAAGGCACACACATCGGGGCTCCACATACGCAGCGCCCAAAGATTGGCCTGAGAGTTGACGGGTTGATTCCTGCTGACTGAACAGTAGCGCCGCCCATTGACGGTTACCGTAACTTGGGAGCCGCTGACCTCAAATCCCCTTGCCTGCGCCAGTTCTGCCTGGCTGCTTACGTGCTGGACCGACACCACTTCCGGGGGATCCGACCGCTTCACCGCGACCAAATCTCCCATGTCCGGGCACCTGCGGTCCATGGCGCAGCAGACCCTTTCCGCCTGGCCGCCTCCCAAATTCACGCTTAGGCAGGTCTCCCTTGTCTGGCGGTCCTCTGAACACGAAAGGACAACGCCCAGCTGCCATTCTCCCCTCGGTGCCGCAGCGCCGTTCTGAAACCCGTTATGCAGCCTTGCGTAAAAGGGCGTCTGGATATTGGCGGACAGCCCCTGCAGGGCGTCCTCGTTTCTGTGATACAGCGCGTGGTTCAAAAATTGGCCGGGAGAAACCGCGCCGGCTGGCTCCCGTTCGCAGCGGAACGCGGCCGGACGGCCGGCGTTTCGCCGGTTTTGCAGCTGTTTGGCGTAGTGCGGGTCAGACTGAAATTGATCCGCGATCATCATCATATAGTAGGGCAGCAGCTGGGTCTTTTTCCGCTCGGCGGGCAAAAGGCCCTTTTCCTGTTCCATATACTGCGCCAGGGCAGCCAGGAAACTCTGACGCATCAGAGCTGCGCTGTCGTCCCCGATGGGGAGCGGCCGGGACAACTCCTGCGCCAAATGCTGGAGATAAAACGGCGCGTCATTGCTGAACTCGGCAATGGTGTCAATAACCAGCCTGCACGCGTCAAGCAAGGTGCTCGCCTGGCCTGGGCCTGCCGCCTGCATTGTGAAGAATTGGGAGATCAGATACCGGCACACCCGTGAAAGCTCCGCCTTGGTCTGAATGGAATAGAAGCACCTGTTCCACTCGGAAACCCAGGCATCCTCCGCTACGCTGGGCCTCGTGTCATCCCGGCGGGTAAGCAGGGCGCGCAGGCGCAGTGACAGGGCGATTGAGTACGCGTCCGCCTTGAAGCGCTGCTCGGTAATGGAGGGGACGCGCATCCAGTCCTCAAAGGACATTTCATTCGATAAGAGCAGATCCTGCGTGGACACATTGCCCACGTCGGGGATGTTGGCGGGGCCGGGCGCCTTCCTGCCCGATTCCTCCAAGATATCCGGGAATATCTGGAATGACAGCTGCGTCGCCTCCCGGGCGCTGCGCTGAATTGAGCCCGGGGCCCTCTCCTCCACATACTCCCACACCTCGTTGAAAAACCACCGGCAGACCTGCGCGCCTTGAGATGCGTATCCGCCGCACAGCCACGGATTTTCCTCAATCCCATGGGTAAAGGTGACATTGGAGAGGCTTTCGTGGGCCCAGTGGGCGGCCGTAATAAAAGCGGATTCGGAAAACAGGTTGCAATGGGGCCTGGGCTGCTGGTACTCTCGGTTCAGGACCGGGCTCTCCTTCCAGAGCAGATCGACCAGCTGCCCGGGAACCCGGCTGTCGATCTGTCCGGTTCCCAGCTTCCGCACCGCGCCGTAGGCGCACAGCAGAAGGCCGTGGATGGCAGGGGTATACCGGTCCGGCAGGCGCTTGGATTCCTCTTGCAGCTGATAATAGGTCCAACGGATGGTACGAAATTCAAACGCGTCGCCATAACACAACAGCAGCCTGAGAAAATAAGCGGGGATATTCTGGTCTTTGGGAAGCGCGCGGAGCAGGCGGCACATGATGACCGGAACCGCAAAAGCTCGAAGGGCCAGATGCCTTTGCTGGAGCTCCGGGTACTCTTTCAGGGGAAACATTTTCCGTGAGCCGCTCCGCTCCATTTTGCGGAGAAGCCACGGACTACACACCGCCAGGCGCGCGTCCGCCTGGTGGAACGCGTCCCGGTTTTTGGAGAGGATCCGCTGAAACACCCTGCCGAACTGATAGTGCTGCCCCGCCTGCCCGGCCTCCAGGGGAATTCCCCAGTAGGACGGAAGCATTTGCATGCAGGCGCCGGGCTCCCGCTCCGCGGCGAGCGCCCAAAGTGTCACCTGCCACAAAACAGCCCCATACCGCTTTTGCTGTTCCTTGTCCATCCCGGCATCCAGCCAGAGCCCCCCGCCCGGCCCGGCGTTGTTCACCACATACGCATAGAGATCTGTCAGCCGCTTCAGATCAAAGGCCTCATAGAGGACGCGGTCTACATTTCCAATTCCCTCCGGGAAAAAGATACGGGCGGCAAGCTCCATTTTGTCCGGGCAGCACAGCCAGTAGTCCTTCGGGAAATAGGAGAGCAGAATACTCCCCGGAATGCCGCAGAGGGAAAGTGTTTCCACCGCCAAAGCCCAGGGCAGTTCGCCCAGCGCTCCGCGCAGGGCCGCTGAAAACCAGGGCTTCTGCGCGCCAGGGTCCGCGATTTCCAGAATTTCCGCCGGAACCTGTCCCGCCACTGTCCGCAGCAGGGACAGCGCAAGAATCTCCGCCGAGCAGGACTCCATCTCAAGATAGCCCCTGGAGGGCTCACGGTCTGTGGGCGGAAATTCCAGCTCTCTCAAATACTGCGCCAGCTGCTCGTAAGACACGCAGTCCAAATCTTCGATGGCAGTCTGCAAATAGTCGTACCGCGAGAGCCCGCGGACCGTGCTTCGGATGCAGGCCTTTACCGCCGCTGCGTATGCCGCCTGACCGGCCTGTTCTTCCTGGGCCTTCCCGCGGCATCTCGGCGCGAGAAGGCCATCCACCAGCGCAGGCAGCGCGTAGGCAATATTTAAGGGCTCCATTTGACACAGCTGCTTGAGCGCGCCGCTTTTTTCCTCCACCGGCATGTCGGGGTCCCGCAGGGCAAGCATGACATTGATGAAATTCGCGGTTTCCTTGATGGACAGGTGTATGGTCCTGCAAAAATACCAATCAGCCAGAAACATAATTGAAACATCTCCCACCACAGTAAATTGATAGCTGTTTCCAAACAGTTTGGGCGATACGGAATTATTATTGATAGGGACGGGACACCCGCCTGAGGCCGGACAGCTGTTCCCGCCAGTGCGGATCCTCCGCTTTGCCCGCATCGGCGTTTAAGACCAGCTGCATTTTTTCAGACGCGAAAAGTTCCTTCCGTACATAGGGCCGGCCGTAAGGACTGGCCAGCAGTGCGGCCCAGTAGACCGGCAAGCTCTGCTTCCGAAGCTCCGGCACAAGTCTCTGGAATTCCTCCTCCGGGGCGTTTCGTGCCCATTGAGACGCATCCTCCGGACAAATCGCATCCGCGCCCACCTCCTGCCCCTTCAACAGGGAGAGGAAGTCCGCCACAGAGGGGGCCAACGCCAGCTGCGCGTCCAGAATGCCGTCCCAGGCTTGCCGCGCCTGTTCATTTCGCTCGGAGCAAACCTTCTGGTAGAGCCCCCATACAAGACGCCTTGCTTCCTCCCGGCAGAGCAGACCGGCAAAGGGATTCAGCTCCACGCCCTGCGCTTGAAACCAGTCTGTCTTCACCGCCCGAAACCACGCCTCAACACCCGCCTGCGTATGGCAGGCCGCTGCAAAGCCGAGTATCCGGTATTTCCCACTGCGTAAAACGGCATGGCTGCGCAGGACATAGGGCCAGAGCTCCGGCTCGTTGTCCCGGATACGGAGCAGCTCATTCACTTCCTCTGTGGAGGATATATCCTGCCGGTTAAACGCCTCAATTTGACTTACAGCCTCTTTTTCTTTCCCGGCGTCATGGTCATGGAGCTCTTTCCGGACCGACAGGGTCATGACGTCCACATTCGGGACTTGCTTTCTTAACTCATTTGCCAAGCGCTGTCCGCGCCCGGCCGCTGCTTTCAGGGAGTTAGACCAAACGCAGTATACAATCGCCGCATCGGGCGCCTGCCCGCGCAGATCGCCATACCCTTCCAGCACCGCCCCCAGGTTCTGGGAGTCCTCATCGGAGAGGGAAACAACAATCCCCGGCAATCCCTTGAAGGAACCCTCCCCTTGAAATGCGGTCCAGGTGCGGGGCGTGTTTCCCGCCGTATCCGCAGATTCACGCTGGCTTTCCTCGCGCAGCAGCTCGGCCAGCCTGATCTCTGCGTCGCTGGCCAGGACAACGACATAGGGATCCGTCCTGGCCAGAAGAAAGGTCGTCAGGCACTGGGACGCGCCGTCGTCAATCGGAAGAGGGTCCGGCCCCTCCGGGTCCCAGTCCGGCGGCAGCCACCATCCGGCGGCCTCCGGGGGCGGACGGACCGCTTTCTCCGTAAAACGGAAGGGCTCTTGCACCGTCACTGGATCAAGCGGTACATCAGCCTCAAAATCCTTAACCTCCCATTCGCCGCAGTCATTATAGCGGATCACTTTGGTGGAGTAGCAGCGCCGGGAGCGGTCAATACGGATGATCTGGCAGCCCTTGCGGGACGATCCTTTCTCAAAGGCCGTGCTGCTGATAAAGGTATGCGCCTTGTTCTCTGTAAACGTGGCCTCGCGGATTTCTCCGTGGACGTGGCCGTTTAAAATGATATCGGACTCCTTTAAAATTACTTGTGCCACCACTCTTCTTTGATCGTATATATAGCACTCCGCATCGTCCAAATACCGAAAGGGGTGATGAAACAGGGTGATAATCAGATCGTTGCCTAAATTTTTGGATTGCGTCATAATGTCTTTCCTAAAGACGTCATTTGTCAGCGGCGGACCGATCCATAGTATTTCCTCCTCATTCGGTTCCCTGCTGCGTACATTCCAAGCGGTATTAAATACCACAAAGCGGATGCCTTTTATATCCCGATACCCATATAGATATTGGACAATCTTATCACCTGTGGAGTTTTTCAGCTGCGGGATTCCCAGCCCCTCAGAAAATTTCGCAAAATTCTCAAACGATTGGCTCCGGTTTTTAATTCCCTCCACAGACAGGTGTTTTTCCGCGTGTTTCAGGGATTGGATCGGGAATGTATATGTATTCAGTTCCCGGTCGACATCGTGATTTCCAGGGCAGAGCACAACATCCTCAGGGGCCAGGCCAAACATGTCCAATAGCCGCTTGATAAATATGGCCGCCTGCTTATAGTCGCTCTCCTTTGCCGCCCAGGCAACGTCGCCCGTTATGGCAATCACGTCCGGCTTCCAATCCGGGTATTTTTCCGGAATCGTGCACAGCGAGTCGCACAGCCCTTCGATCGCGTCCACATGAAGATTTGCGACATCCTTTGATCCGCCGTTCGCGTCTTGAACGCCATAATGCAGATCCGACAGATGTAAAATATTAACCGCGCTCATAACCGTCCTCCTTGTCTGTAAAAAGCGCTAGGGCTTGCTTTCAAACATCGAGTTTCACAAACAGCGCCCAGCATTTTTGAATTCCATTATTTACTATAACATAAATCGACTGTATTGTCGAGGGATCGCCGGTATTTCCCTCCTATCGCCGTTGAGAAACAAAAACCACCTGGCCGGCAGGATGCTCCATACCGGTCAGGCGGTTTTTCTCCAAAGGATTATTTCGTATTATGGCCGCTTATACAGATTGATCCTGCTGGCCTGCATCTGGCCCAGCAAACGCCAGGGTTATCCCGCGGACCATTTCCTCCAGCATGGTCCGCTCCATCCCCGGGTAGACGCCCACCCAGAAACTGTTGTTCATGATCCGGTCGGTGGTATCCAGGGAACCGGCAATCCGGTAATCGACACCCTCCCGAAGGTTTTGGAAACAGGGATGCCGGGTCAAGTTGCCGGCAAACAGGGGCCTGGTCTGGATTTTGCGCTCCTCCAAGCGTGCCACCAGCCCGTCCCGGGATACCGGGCTGTCCTCCCGGACGGTGATAAAATATCCAAACCAACTGGGGTTTGTCCCCGGTTCCTTCTCCGGTAAAAGCAGATACTGCTCCAGCGCAGCCAGCCGCTCCCGCAAATAGGACCAATTTTCTCGGCGCTTGTAGACAAAATCGTCCAGCTTGTCCAACTGCGCCGCGCCCACGGCCGCCTGAAGGTCGGTGGCCTTCAGGTTATAACCCAGGTGGGAGTAGACGTACTTGTGGTCATATCCCGCCGGGAGGGTTCCAAACTGGCCGTTGAAGCGGTGGCCGCACCGGTTGTCCTCCCCCCCGGAACAGACACAGTCCCGCCCCCAGTCCCGCAGGGAGCGGACAATCCTGTGCAGCAGCGGATCGCTGGTGTAGACCGCCCCGCCCTCGCCGGTGGTGATGTGGTGGGCCGGATAGAAGCTGGAGGTCCCAAGGTCTCCAAATGCCCCCGTCCTGCGCCAGACCCCGTCCAAGCAGTACTCCGAGCCCAGGGCATCGCAGTTGTCCTCCACCAGCCACAGGCTATATTTATTGCAGAACTCCCTGACTGCCTTGACGTCAAAGGGGCTGCCCAGGGTATGGGCCAGGACCACTGCCCGTGTGCGCTCGCTCCGGGCCGCTTCCAGCAGCGTTACATCAATGTTTCCGTTGGGCAGGCGGACATCCACAAACACCGGAACCGCGCCGCACTGGACGATGGGCGTCACTGTGGTGGGGAAGCCTGCCGCCACCGTGATGACCTCGTCGCCCCGCTTTAGCCGCCGCTCACCCAACAGCGGGGAGGTCAGCGCCGATACCGCCAGCAGATTGGCGGAGGAGCCGGAATTGACCATGGAACAAAACGGGACGCCTAAATAACTGGCCAGGCCCCGCTCAAATTTTTCCGTATAGGCCCCGGCGGTGAGCCAAAAATCCAGCGCTGCGTCCACCAGGCCGCACAACTCCGCCTCGTCGTACACCCGCCCGGCGTAGTTGATCCGGTCTCCCGGCTGGTAAGCCGGACGCTGGTGATGTTCCCGGTAATACTGCCGTACCTGTTGCAGAATGATCTCCTTGTTCATCTGTCCCACCTCGTCAAATTCCGAAAAATTCTCGAATCTGCCGCTCTGTCTCCGCCCGCGCGCCGCCATTTTCCGCGGACTTGTACCAGCGAACCGTCTGCTCAACACCCCGCTCCAGATTCCAATTCGGGCGCCAGCCCAGCACGCTGCGTATTTTGCTGCTGTCCAGCAGCAGCAGGTTCGACTCGCGGGGCCCCTTGTCCCCACCCGCCTGGCAGGACGCACCCTGTCCCCAAAAACGACAGAACAGCTCCGCCAGCTCCCAGGTGGTGACACAGTCCGCCTCTGACGGTCCTACATTGTATGAGCCGGACAGCCCCTTGTCCTCATACTGCGCCTTTGCAATCAGCAGATAGGCCCCCAGCAGCTCCAGCACATGCTGGTAGGGGCGCACTGCGCCGGGGTTGCGCAGGACAACGCTCTCCCCCCTGCCGGCCGCCCGGACACAGTCCGGGATGATGCGGTCCCGGGCATAGTCCCCGCCCCCAATGGCGTTCCCCGCCCGGGCCGTGGAGACGGCAACCCCCTTCTCCTTCAAAAACGACCGGTGGTAGCAGCCGGTCACCAGCTCGGAACAGGACTTGCTGTTGGCGTAGGGCTCTTCGCCATCCAGGCGTTCATACTCCCGGTAGCCCCACACCCACTCCCGGTTTTGGTAGACCTTGTCGGTGGTAACATTCAAAAAGGAACGGACCGTGTCCGACTCCCGGACGCACTCCAGAATATGGACCGTACCCATAACGTTGGTGGAGTAGGTTCCCGCCGGATCCCGATAAGACTCCCTCACCAAAGGCTGGGCCGCCAGATGGAGCACAATTTCCGGGGAAAACGTCCGAAAGGCGTCCCGCAGGCGCTCCAGGTCCCGGACGTCCCCTGCTACAGAAGGCACCCGTTGCGCCAGCTGAAGCCGGTCGAATAATCCGCCCTCTTCCGGCGGCAGGGCATAGCCGCACACTTCCGCCCCCGACAGCAGCAAAATCTCAGTTAGCCAGGCGCCCTTGAAGCCAGTGTGGCCGGTGAGGAGGACACGCTTATCTCTATAAAATTCCAAAAGCTCCCGCATGTGTTTCTCTCCAATCAGTGAAATCCGTTTTCCCGATAGTAAGCAGTCAGTTCCCGGACTGCCGTCCGCATTGGCGTCAGCGACAGCCCGCCCGCCTCCGCCAAAAGCCGGGTATTGTCTCCCGTGTACTCCGGCTTGAGCCCCTCTTGACGGATCACAATCTCCCCCGGAATCCCGGTCTCCTCCACAACCATATGGGCCAGAGACAACAGCTCATACCGCTGTCCGGAGCACACGTTATAGTGATGATGGGCCGGCTCATGGGTCAAAAACCACTCCAGGATGGAAAGCAAATCACCTATGTATAGGTAGTCAAAATACATATTTTGCTTTATCTCCATAACCCGGCCTGTCAGATTTTGGTAGATCATATTGGAGATAAAGCGCCGCCGCCACTCCTCGTATTTTCCAAATACGCCAAACAGGCGCAGGTCATAGATGTTGCCGGTGGCCAGTTTGGACATGACGTATTTGGAAAAGCCGTAGGGGTCCTGGGGCACATGCCTGCCGAAATACGCCTCCGTCATCCGGGGAATATAATGCCGCATATCGTACTCGGCGCCGGAGCCAAAATAAAGCAGCTTCCCGTACAAATTCCGGCACCGCTCCAGATTGCAGAACATCCTCAGATTGTATTCCAGCATGTGCGGAGCCTGATCCGGGTGCGTCACGTTATTCGTATTCGCCGTGTGGAGCACCACGTCGAAATGCCCCTCCCGCAGATACCCCTCCACCGTCTGGGCATTCAGAAGATCCAGTTCCTTATGCGGCGGCGCGGACAGGTCATATTGGCCTGACCACGCCTCTTTTATATTTCTCCCGATAAAGCCATTCGCTCCCAAAAGCAATATGCTCGGTCTGGTTTTCATCTATAGATGCCTCTTGTCCGCGCTTTGCTTATTGTGGAACACCAATTCACGGAAATCATACACTTCCTCTATTTCCGGGTAATTTTTGTGGATGTCATCCACAATTGGGCTATAGTTGTACCATGCCATAATGATCGCTCTGCAAATGCCCTTTTCTCTCAGTTTGGCGGGAGGGACCACCTCATGGCCAGCGACACCATGCTCCTGCAAATCCAAGTTGCTGTCAGTCAAAAGATACGGCAGTTTACCCAACACTCCAGAAAACGCCTGATAATAACGGTATATTGTTCCCGCTCCCCACAAAACAGTCTGTCCGTCTTGAAGCAGCTCCTCTACATATTGATCTACTAACTGCGCATAAAGCTTCATCACGATATAATCGACCCGCTGTTTGCATTTAGGGCATAAATGATATGTGTGATCCGTAAGGCTCTCAGGTCGAAGATATATTTCGCTGCTGCTACCGCACCTCTGGCAGATATGGTTAATATAAAGAGCTTTTTTGTTGTAATCGATCATCAATTTTTGAGGACGATGAGATGTTTCCTCACATATCATTCGCTTTACGCGTTGTGCCGGTATACGCTCTCGAATCAATTCTCGATATTCTTCTTCGCTCATGGAGGTTAGATTGGTAAATGGAAGTCCATTCCGTATAAATTCCACCCTATCCGTGATTTTTCCTTCCATAACCGCCTTTTCGTAAAGTGATGAGCCTGGGAATAAAATAATGGGAGTAAAGGACATATTTGTAAACTGATCAGATAGTCGGTCAGAAAACGCAAATGTTCGTTCAACCGTATCCAATGTCTCAGCAGGATCTCCAAAAATAAATGTACCGCTGCAGCCAAGACCTGCCGCATGGGTACGGCGAACCGTATCTTCAATGACAGCTGCCGTAATTCCTTTGTGCATACTACGCAGGACTGTGTCATCTCCGCTCTCTATTCCGTAAAAGACTTCGACACAGCCGCTCGCTTTCATCAAAGACAATAACTCGTCTGTCATATACTCTCCAACGCGGAGGTACAAAAGCCACTCTACCGAATACGGCTTGATTTTGTCGCAAAACTCTTCCAACCTAGACTTGTATTTACGCCCACTTTCTTGTCCCGCATCTTGGCTCCGGATTGGCAGCGCAAACACATCGTCATCAATAAATAGCCGGTTTATTCCATAAGTCTGTACCAAATGATCCACTTCAGCAAAAATTGAATCCATAGAGCGCTGATGATGTGCAGTCCCTGTCGGTTTGGAACAAAATGTACAATGAAACGGACAGCCCCGGCTTGTCACCAACGGTGCGCACACAAGGCGGTTTGGAAAATCCCCGGCAGGCTCTTGATCAAAAAACTTGAAGCCATCCCAATCGGGCCAGGGGAGGGAATCCAATTCCCGTATTATCTCCCTCGGGGCATTGTAATGTAAATCTCCATTGGGCTCCCGCAGCACCAGCCCGTCCACATTCTTGAGATCTCCGCCCTGCTCCAACGTATCCATCATTTCACAAGCGGTAATCTCTCCCTCTCCGATCATACCGATATCTATTTCCGGAATTAGCTCCATCATCTCCGTGGGACTGCATGTCATACTACCGCCGCCCAAATAGGTAATGATGGTTTCCTTACATTCCTTTGCCGCTTGAAACGCTTCCTCCGCCTGCCTCCAGTTTACGATCAAAGCGCCAAAGCCTATTATATCGATATCCCATTCTTTTATGGCGTTTTGAACTATATCTGCAATCGAGCCCTCTTCTTTTTCCAGATTTAGCGTAAAAACGGTCTTTTTATGCCGCTTTAATGCAGCGGATACATAGGCAGGCCCAATTGGAGGGACAGACCAATCGCTGTAAAAATTATGCGTGCGCGGCGAAATCAGTAAAATAGAAAGCTTTCCCTTTTCTATCGCACGTGCTTTCGCAATGCACCCGATTTCAAAACAATTCATAAAAATAGACTCTCCTTCATTTTTTGAACCACACTTATATATCACGAATCTATATCGTTCCAGCACCGCTCTGATATTGCGCCGTCATATTCATCCTCATACATAAACCAGCTTCGCAATTGTGGAGCCGCAATAACGCTTCCATCAAACAACAGCTGGAAAATCCTTAGCGCCGCCATCTTTCCAGCCGGCAGCTCCCTTCGATTCAACCGTTCCACCACATAATCAAAAATTCCCTGCTGTATCTGTTCTATCACCGGCCATGCTGCATTTTTTCCATTCGCATATACCATCTTTCCGTCCCTGGCAGCCCGGACCAGCGTAGTATCCGGGTCTGTCAAGACATTCTCCAGCATAATGTAGTGCTCCGCCAAAGGGCTGGAACAGCCGTAGGAGGTGATATTTCCAAAAGGCGCGGCAATCTCCCCCAACGCGTAGAATCGGTTGGGCAAGTTGGCAGTCGCAAAGTAAAAGCCCTTTGCCTTTCCCCCTGTCAACCGTTCGTAAAAGTGCTGCACCGTCCCTCCAGCCACAAAATCAAAGAACCCGCTCTTCCCTTCCCCCGGAAGGCCCAAACTGTTTAAATAGTTCAGGTAACACTCCCGCTCCTCCTCGGCATGAAGAAGAATTTCCGACATCGCATTTCTCAGCAACCTGCGCGCAGCCGGCCCTTCCCCTTCCCAGGGCGCGTCATCGTCAACGGTTACCCCAAAGCGCCGCTGAAAAAAGTCTCGCGTACTTCCGTGAAAGCCGCGGGCAGCAGCTTCATAGACGTGCTCTGCGTCAAAAAGGGCCGCTACTGTCACCGCACGCCTGGACGCCTTGAAATATATGGAGGGCGGCAATTCAGGCTCCGTCTCCCGCAGGAGTTCGTACAGTTTTTGGACCAGATACCCGTCTCGGGCGGGGAACAGCATCCGTTTCAGCCCGCTTTCCCGCAGCTGCCCCCTAAGCCAGTCCAGCCAAAAGTCTAGCAGCGGCCCCAGATAACTAAAGCCCAGCTCATAGGGCGTCTCTACAAAAAATCTGCCGCGCTTGTGATGCAGCGCAAAGGGAGAAGAGCACTGACGGGAGATCCACTTCCCCACCGTTTCCGAATCTGCCTCAGTTTTAGTACAGTTCAGCAGTCCCTGCGCGGCGGACGCTTCCAACATCTGACGTCCGCTAAGCACCTGACACACCGTAAGCCCCGCGCTCCGGGCCGCTTCTATGTCCGCGTAGCGGTTGTCGCCAATGTGGAGGCAATTCGCCGGACGCACGCCTATCCGCTCCAAATAGCTGGCATAGAGCCCGCCATCCTCCTTGGAGCACCCCGCTTCGCAGGATACAAAGATGGGGACGTCCGTTTTCAGTCCCTGACCGGCCAGCAGACAGCGCAACTGCTCCGATGACCAGAACATATCAGAGATCAAAGCACACTTTGATCTCTCTTCCGCCTGGCGGAAGAGTTCGCCCATGTCCTCCCGGAGATACACGGTCTCCTGTTCCAGCTCCCACTCCAGTTTCATCAGCTGCGCCGTCACGGCCGGGGACAGCGCCAGAGCCTTCCGGACATATTGATAAATCGCTTCCACGCCGGCGGCCGGCCCCAGCGCGCGTTCCGCCTTCTGCCGGGCCTCCGCAAACGCGCACTCAGTCTGGAACCCCCCCGGGAAACGGCGCTCTACCGCCGCATAAAGTCCTTCCGGACGGAGAATACGCCGGCCCAGCAGGGTATCAAAGATGTCAAAAGAGACATATTCCGCCTCGTCAATGAGGCGCTTCAGCTCCTCTTTGGTCCGTCTCCAATAGGACAGATTTTCACTGTCCCACTGCCCCGCGCTTCCGCTCAGCCTTGTATTGTCTATCCGAAAGATCCTGACGCCCTGTGCCTCCAGCGCCGCAATCCGCCGGTAGATCAGCGGCACCACGGAATCACGGGCTACAATGACGATGTCCGCGCCCAGCTGGGCCGCTTCCTGTGGGCACAGCACCTGTTTTCCCTGCCAAACCGGCCCGTCCGCATCCGGGCCCATCACGCCCGCGACTTCAATCTCCGGACACATCCGCAAGATTGCCTCCGTGTTGCGCCCCAGGCCGTACAGCACCAGCGGACGTTCCCGCTCTCCTCCAAAGCCCTGGGCGAAGGCGGCCGCCACCATGCGCTGCTCCTGCGTCAATTCTTTCTTGCTCATTTCTTTTTTCCCGCAGCCTTCAGCGCCTCGTACTCGTCCCGCTTCACCAGCGTATAGGCCGACCGCTCCCAATGTCCCACCAGCTGCACCCCCGCAGGAATTTTTCTGGCAGGGAGCTGGCCCAGATCACAGCGGTCGCAGGCATCCGCCGCATCCATGTAGTATAGGCCGCGGATTTTTTCTCTCAAGCACTCTATAGCTTCCCCTTCATTCAGCACAAAGTAGTCCCGTTCAGAGCTGTATCCGCACGCAAGCGCCCGCATCCGGGCACTTCGGGCGCAGGTATAGACCGCGCCGTTATGAATGCTTTTCATCAGCCGGCTCTGCTCGCAGAGGCAGTAGACTTCCCGCTGCTGTTCCGCCGTGCGCCCACGGGGCTCCACGCCCCCCATGTCGTCCCAAACCTGGTCAGCCAGTACAGAAAACCGAACCCCGGCGCTCTCCAGCGCGGCCACCGTCCGGCTCATCTGGCGGATATGCCCGTAATCGCTGACTTCTACATAAAACTTGGGATCCTTCAGCAGCTCCAGCACGCTGCCGCCGGGCTGGATGGTACTGTTGGTAATGAGCAGCACGCCCAAAATTTTGTCCTGCGCCCGGAGATACGCCAGCAACTCCACCAGCTCCGGGTAGAGGAAGGGCTCCCCGCCGATGGTCAAACGGATGCACTGGTCCACCCCCCGGAAAAACAGGTCCAGATCCCGAATCAGCTGGCCGGCAGGCAGGTCAACTGGACGCTCAAACAGCGGAAGCAAAGAGGAACAGCCCTTACACCGCAGATTGCACCGGGTGGTGGGCAAAATCATCACCCTGGGAATGACCAAGGGACGGTCCTGGGGCCCATTTCCCTGGATATAGGCCCGCTTTTCTGCCAGCAGCTCCCATTTTTGCGCCGGCTCCGGCTCACCCCGGTTCTCCAGCACCGACTCATATTCCCGAAGGCATTCGTCCAAAATACGGCGGCGAAAAAACTCCTCGCTGTCTGGGGCACAGGCAATCAGCAGCTGCGGATAGGCCGCACAGGGGGCTTCCGCCAGCTCCGGCCAATGATCCAGCTCCTCCATAATCGTTCGGAACCAGCCGCTGGTAATCAGCAGAACCGTCCGGGAAAAATCCTCTTGACGCAATTGAGCTGGGGAATGGACCGGAAATCTTCGGTCCGCAAGGCGCACCAACTCCCCCTGCTTTTCCGTATCGCTGTCTACAAAATACTGCACGCGGCTTGCCAGCCGATCCTCCCGCAAGGCCTCCTCCGCCATGGCCGAGGCCCCGTAGCAGATCACGCTTTTACCTTCTCGCTCCAGCCAATTTAAAAAGCCGTCCAGTGTCTCTTGTATCCGTTCCATTTCCGCCCTCCTACCCCAAGGCCATGGCCAAAGAGACGATTCGCTCAACTGGCACACCAGCTACTGTCAGCGCCTCTTTGATCTCCTGAACATAGTATTCCGCCGTCACCAGCACAACGTCTCCCACTGGCGAAGCTCCATATTCCCCGGCGTCCAACACTGGCAGTCCGTTCAAGCCGCCGGGGTATTCCGCCGCCCGGCGGTCAATCAAGCAGCAAACCCGCACAGGGGAGTCCCTCAGATCAAGGAGGACCTCCTCTCCCAGGCCACCGGCGCCGTAAACGGCCGCAGACCGCACCCCGGCTTGATACAGCCTGTCTCCCAGGCTGCCTCCCTCCAGCTTCAGCCTCAGCCATTTTCTCAGCGTATGGTGCAGGTAGGCAAACTGCTCCTTATCATAGACGCCGTTATACATCACGTCTCCTCCAATACACCGCTCAAGAACTTCAGCGACCCGGCTTTCTCTCTCAGAAGCCTGTCCTCCATCCCCCTATAGTCAATTTCCAGAGATATCTTCTGAAAATCACGAAAGTCCCTAAAAAATTGCCCCTCCATTCCCAGCCGTCCCACCGTATCCCGGACCCGGGACAGCATTGCCCGCTTTGCCATATACGTGTAAAACGGCCTGCGATAGATCATGGCAAAGCAGGTTCCATGAAAGGAGTTGGTAAAGATACAAGCAGCATGTTTTATATACCCCAAAAATTCTCCCGGGCCCGCGAACGCGAAGCACCCGGAGCCCTCCGGAAACACCCGGCCGGGGTAGTCCGCAAAGTAGTGGATCACCCGCAGGCCCAGCTTTTGCGCCATCAGGTTGGTGTAATCTACCACCGCCGGATCATGCGTCAAAAAGTAGGACAGCAGGTATGGCTTCTCCAGCATATCCTCCCGCTGGATCTCCAGAGGAGCGTACTCCTCCCGAGTCAACAGCAAGGTCGGGTCCAAAACTGCGGCAACCTTCCGCTCTGTAAAACGCTGGATGCTGGCAGCACTGGAGGTCTCTCGCACGGATATCGCATCAAAACGCGGAAGCCGCGCCGCAAATAGGCGGTCGTCCTCGGTTGCGCCGTTTTCTGTCAGAATCACGCTGGCCGCATAGGCAATCTTCCGCCTGCCTTCTGGGACAAAATCCAAAAAATATGCCGGCTCCAGCCCTGAAAACTCCCGGCCCCATACAATGTCGCTGCCAACAACGTATGCGTCATACTCCGTCCAGCGGCTGCTGCCCTGTTCCGCATTTCCCGTCATACCCAAGAAACGCTGGCGAAAATCCGAAAATCTGCCGCACTTTCCAGCATAGGCTACCTGAAGCTCCCGGTCCTGGAAGTATGTATACTCCGGAAGCCGGGGGTGGTAGGGCAGGATGTCCACTTGGTTCCCCAGCTTCTCTAAAGTCCGCTTCAGGGCGTATGCCTGGAGCACCGAACCGAAATTGTTATAAAAATGCAGTGTCAAAATGGCTGTCTTTTTCATTTTTTCCTGATCCGAACCCAGCCGTTCCCCAATTCCTCCCGATCAAGGAATTCTCTAGCAATGTACTTTGAGGATTGGCTGTTTGATTGAATAAATAATGTTCCTCCATCTTCCAGGTGATTCAGGCATAGGCTTAGCAGTGTAGAAAATTTGTACTGCTCCAGAAATGGGCCTTCCCACACAATGTATCGAAATGTACGATGAAACAGTGACGTTTTTAACTCCTTGATCGTTGTAATCACTGATGCGCTGTCGCTGACACCCCGAAGATCCTCAATATAATGTATATCGTCTGTCAAATTTACAAGCGTACAATTTGTATTGTGGCAATATTCCTTAATCTGCTCTTTTATTTTTAAGGAATTGCTTCCCAGTCCACAATTGATCCCCAAAATATCAACAGGGCCGTTTTCTTCATCCACAACTCGGTTTCTAAATACCAAGTCATAGCAAAAGCCGGGTCCCCAGGGCTCCACTCCAAAGACTTTGCTAAATTTCTGCCGCCCCTCCTGGTAATACATCTGCTCATTCTGCTGCTTTATTTCGTCCTTCAACGTAACTGAGCCGAAATGATGGCAGTACGCATCCTTTGCCAGCATCATTTTATAGCCGTTCCGACGCAGCAGAAGAGATATGCAGTCATCAGGAAAAGAATCATAATGAACCGGATCCGTAGTGTAGAAAAAGCCGCTTAGGTACAAGCCGCCCGCTCCATAGAACACACTGTTGCGCCGAAGGTCAATGGGATTGCACAGCCGCGTCCGCTGCTCCCATCTGCTGGAATCTGATCTATTATTTTGTTGCGCAAACTGAAATAATTCCTCTTGCGTACTATACTGTGCGGGAATTGTCTGGAGGTTACTCACGTTGGGGGTCGTGGGAACCACCCAAGCGATCTTCGGATCGGAACGAATACATATCAGCATATTTTCTATCGCGTGCGGGGTAACAATCACATCGTTACTAATAAAAAGCGTAAACTCACCCTCCACGATACGGTATATAGCATCGTGGCTGCACCCGTTGACCGCAACATCCAACTGCTTATGCGGATGAACACCTTCAAAATATTCCTTTGTTCCATCACTTGAGCCATTATTCATCAAAATCAGCTCATAATTCAGCCCTTTTGGAATATTCTTCAACAGGCTTTCAACGCACATTTTTGTATATTCCAATTTATTGTACGCAAGCACCACAATCGATACCTCATACTTATACGGGCGACCCTCAGACGCCCCGTCCACGTAAGGATTTTCAAATAAAACGCTCTTGTCTTTTTGAAAAAAGTCTGCAGCTTTCTCCGGGTGCTCACGCAGATACTGGAAAAAGTAAAACGCAATATAAGCGCCTTGAACAATAGGAAGCAGCTCATATTCAATTTTTGCAAGACAGGAGGTTTGATTCGCAATACCAAGCTTTTTTATCTGGTAAAGAGATGCCTGAGCTGTTTGGCTAGCGCCGCTTAAATGCTCATAGCCCACCAACTCTATGCCATCGGACAGAGACACTAATGTGGAAAATCCCGCATCCAGATCTCCAAGCAGGGCCCGAAATTGCGTCATATCTTCAGACGCCATTGCAAAATGCAAAGCGGCGCACGCCTCTTGCATTGTATGTAACAGGTCTAGAATTTGTAGTGTCTGGTGCTCCATGTTGTACGTTATGCTCTCATTCTCTGGTAAATTCATAAATACCTTGCCTCACAAGCTTACGTCCATTCCCCTATTTTCGCATAGCAGACACTGTCATCCCAAAAGGTAGTATGATGCCGCAGTATCATGCTATATTCCGGTACACACTCCCGCAGCAGCTGGGGCACTTCCCAAAATGCCGCGAAGGAATGATAAATACAGACTGCGCACAGCGGACGGCACCGCGCAATTACGTTCTTTGCCCCCCGGAGCGCGGCCTGCTCGCTTCCTTCAATATCCATTTTGATGAATGTGACATTTTTCCCGTTATAGGCGTCATCCAGCCGAATAATCTTAGTTTCCGTATCTCCATTGCGCAAAGCACTAGAGCTGTGCTGGGTTGTGGATCCGTTCATGGCATACACCCTAGCGTTGTCCTCCCCCACGCCGGCATTGAAGATTCGCACCTTCTTTTGGATTTCATCGGGCAGCTTTTCCACTGTTTTCCGCAGTTCCTCATATGTGCTTGGAAATAACTCATAACAATCATATTGATTAAAATCATGGTTTTTTGTTTTGTAAATCAAATCCTCCAGGGTATCGCCAATGTAAGCCCCACAATCCACCATGATGTCCTGTTTACCAAGGTACTTTCCGTCCTCCAAAAAGTACTGCGGTCTAACGCAGAGCTTTTCCATTGAAAGAGACTGCAGTTCTTCCGGTATATGATTCAGCTCAAACAGTATTAAAAAGTGCTGCCACAGTATTTGCAGGGATTCCTCATCGTCATAAAATCCCAGCAGCTCACGAATCTTCTCCATAAAGGGAGTGGATTGCGTACACATCATCGCCACAGTTTCCAAATAGAAATCCAGATGCCACTTCATAACGCACTCTGATATTTGGTACCGCTCCAATTGCGCAGAAACTGCCGGAAAATGCTGTGCCCCTACAGCAAGAATGCACATCTTTTCGTGGCCGCCCGAAAGGGCCTCTTCCACCGAAACAATTTTTATAGTCCTTCCATTGTCCGTTACAAACTCACCATATGGATCCCTATTGTTATCACAGATGATATCTACTTTAATTCCCAGGTTTTCAAGGTGCCGGATACAAATCTCGCACATTGCGGAGGCGCCAAACACAACCACTTTCTTATCAGGGTCGCGGCTCCAATTTCTCCAGCGGATTAAATTTTCCTCCCGTTCCTTTTTCATCTGTGGTACATGTTCCTCTAGGCACTGATAGATTAACTCTTTTATTTTCATTGTTCTGACCCTCCAGGTTGTTTTCTATCGTCCAACGACTCCAAACGTTTGATCACAATGTCCGCCGCAGCATCGATACTGTCAACCGTTCTCATGGTACATGTGTCGCAGATGGGGTATATCCCCTTTGTCTTTTTCAAGTGTGCCAGCTGCATTTGCCGCAATTCCTTGGAGTTCCATATTTCCTTGACTGTGGAATGATTCACGTCACCATAAACCGCTCCAAATTTCCAATCCGCGCAGCAGGGGCTCACCCAGCCATTGGAGTGGATTGTCATGGTGGTCAGGCTGTATGTGCATATACTGTGTCCCGCGTTCCTCCAATCCCAGTTGCTGCTTTTCAGCACGCCCTCCGGTATGACAACGTCTTCAAACTCGGGCCATCCGTCAAAAATATCCTCCATAAAAATATAATCTGAAATGGGGGCGTACATCTCGTGGAATTGTTTCAGCTGGCTCTGCTCTTTTATGGTCGCATTGACCAATTTGATTGCCAACTTTGCCTTCCCTCTGGTCTTTTGGTATAAATCCTGCAAATTTTGATAAAATTTACTATAATCCACCGTTACCCCACACAGCTCTTTGTACGCGTTTCCATCCAGGGCATTGACGGAAATTCTTATTAAATCAATGCCGGAATCGGCCAGGGCCGAATTCAGTTCCGGATTCAACAGAGCGCCGTTTGTATACATCCTGATCTCGTCGCACACCTGGCTCTCCCTCAGGCATCGAATCATTTCAACGATGTTCTTGTTCAGCAGCGGCTCTCCAAACGCAAACAGATAAACGACCCTGACCTTTTGAGGAAACTCCTTTAAGTTATCCACTATTTTATGAAAGAGCGCCAGATCCATTATCTTGTGGCGTTCCTTTACCATAAAATCCGACGTATTGCAGGGGCAGAAATTGCACTTAAAATTGCAGGCCCCGCAGGGGTCGATATAGACAATATACGGAGCTTCCAACGGCACGACTTCTTCCAGCGGGTGCCGTTTATGTTGAATGACCTGCTTTTCAGCCATCATTTTCCTCCCCCATCTGAATCGCGTCTTTTACAAAAGGCGCCTGAAATGGCATCTTGCATCTCCTGCACGCTTTACACGGTTCTTCTCTAAATCGCTTTAGCACTCCGGCCAGCTCCTCTGCATTGTATTTGTGTATGTCCACGGAGTCCTCTATGTCAATAAAGCCGCGCACCGTGCCGCCATAGTGGTGGGGGCAGCCAAACAGACGGCCCTGATACAGCCGGTGGCACTTGTTCATCCCGCAGTTCTCATACTGCTCGCGCCACTGCTCATCCGACTCCTCAATCTCCTCAAAAGAGGAGAAATCCATCCAGCTTTTGCTGCGTCCCAGCTCATAGGTTACGCCATATTTTTTAAACTTTTCCTCCATCAAGTTCCTGTTTTTCTTAAATGTTTCACTTAAAACACGCTCGTAGTTGGAAATATAGACCGCAATTCTCTTATTTGCTAAAACTTCGCACACTTCTTCGCTTGGAACAACCGTCCCGTTTGTAAAGATCTGAACAAAGCCAATGTTTAAATCCAATATTCCTTTGAGGACGCCCGCTAAATCGGGGTGTAAAAAGGGCTCTCCCCCTACCAGTTCAATGTGGCCAATTACACCGCAGGCTTCTGTCAGCAGCCGCAGACTGGCCAGAATGTCCTCTTTTTTCTCAAAGCCTCTGCAAGTACGGTCAAAATGGGGCAGAGACTCGTTGCAGTGGATGCACTTTAACGTGCATACCTGCCCCATTATCACGCCAAGCCCTTCAATTTTAGCGGTCTCCACCACGTTTTCTTTTCCAATGCACTGTTTTCCATATTGGTAAAATACTTCGCAGCCATTGTCAACAATGCCGCATTCAAAACAGCTTAACGGATCAAATCTGCCGTCTGCTAATTTTTGGGTGCAGATAGAGCTCTTCAAAACATTCTGGAGCTTTTCAGATAAAAACGTAAGCTCAACCGGACAGGACCACTCCTGATACTGGTTTTTAACCTCTTCCGCAATCTGCTCATTTACCGCCAGAAGCAGTTCTAGATCGGCCCCGCCGCTGCAGCCCAGCAGATATTCAGGCGCATAGACCGGAACGTTAAATTTTTTTGCCTGAAACTCAAAATTTCGGTCCAGCAAAAAGGCAACTTCAACGTTTATGTACTCCAAAATATTGGATACGGATTTTCCCAATATCCCGGCCCCGTAAATCACTGCTTTTTTCCCCTGAAAGCAGCTGCGGAACTCATCCAATACCTGTTCCGCAGCCGCTCGGTCGCTTATAATGCCCGCGTTCTCATACTTTTTGATAAACTCCTGCAAATTCATCCGATGCTCCTCTTTCCTATAGTTGGATTGCCCGTGGGATTGGCGCTGTATTCCCCCTGCAATACTTACAAATCTCAAACGGAACTGTCGTTGTCAGATATTCCTTCAACCGCTTTTTCAGCGCCCGGTCATCGCTTCTGTCATTCAGGTCAATACCGTCTTGTTTAATCCGATCAACATCATCAACCAGCCCGGCATCTCCCCACACACGCTGAAACCCACATCGGTAAATAATGCCGTCCCAATTTCTAATACAGTTATCTTTCAATGTGCAGCAATCAAAAATCTTTTGCAATTCATCCTGTGAGTAATTCAAACCTTGATGGGGCGATAAGTCAAACCAGCTACTACTCTGCACAAAGCACGGAATATCTTTTTCCTCACATTTTTTCTCAAGTTTAGATATATTTTTTGATACTTCCCCGTAATCACTTATTTTGAGCACAATGTTACTGTTTTTCATTGCTTCGAAAACGGCATCATCTGGGACTATCGTTCCATTTGTTACAAGGTTTATGCTAAAAATACGGCTATACTTTTTTAATTCGTTGAGAAACGGTATCAAATCACAATAAAGAAATGTCTCTCCGCCGGATACATCCAGTGTTTTAATCGAATCAACAATTTCCAAGGTGCGTTCTATATTTGCTAAAATTTCTTCTAACGGCTCATCTTGTCTTGTTTTCAGATATGGAATTCTTAGCATGCAATACTTGCACCGCAAATTGCATTTTGTGGTCATCGGCTTGGACACCAGCATTTCCATACATAAATATGTATTATCATGCACCGCTCGATACATGCTGGTGATCACTTCCGCAGCGGTCTCTTCTCTGCCGCAGGCCGTGTTTTGGAGAAGATAAAAAAGGCTGTCATCAAAGAAGGGTTTGGCCGACACCCCCCCGTGGGGCGCCCCTTCGATTTGCGCCGCAACCTCCTGGACGACCTTTGCGCTTGGGAAGGAAATCAATACGACGGCAGCTTCCATCCCGCCCAACTCCGCAGGAGAGATGATGGGAATATCCCACCGCTCCGTTCCCCACAGCGCAGGATTGTTGTCTACAAAGCACCGCACCGGCACATGGATCGCGGCGCAATAGCGCATAAACCGGTTGCCGTTTTCGCCCGCGCCCCAAATAACCAGGTGCTTTTCTCCGCCAAGCAGCTGCCTGACAATGGTCTTAATTTTGATCTGGTACGCTTCAAACGTCTCCTCACCTACGCAGTTCAGCCCCATGCTCTACACTCCTTCTATTGTTACACCATACGGCTCCAGGTACTTCAATTCCTGGTAAATCTCGTCAAAGTACACGGTACTGGATATAACCAATAAATCCAGGCCCAGTTTCTCCAGGTCCTTGGGCGGCCCAATCTTTACGCCCTTTGTAAAGGGCTCCTGCCCATGCTTTCCCGGATTTTTGTCAAACAGAAACAGCTGCGCCTTCACCGCTTCTCCGTTAAAGTAGCGCTGATAGTCCGCATAGACTTTCTCCGCCCTTCCGCCCATTCCATAAAAGGCAACCCGGCGTTTTGTTCCAAATATATCCTTCAAGTGGTTTTTATACTGCTCAATGTGCCGGTTTAAAACGCCGTTAATCTCTCCGATCCGCTCTACAATGTTTAAATGCTGTGTGCACTTCTGCTCACATCTTTGGCAGGCAACACAAGGCACGGTCTCCTCCAGGCTCGCTTTCCACACATTCTGCAATTCATACAAAATGCTGCTGTCTTTTTGCCCATTGAGGAGATATTGATTGTACGACAGCATCAATTTGGACACTTCAATCTCTTTGGGACACCCCTGGCAGTAATTGCACCCGGTGCAGAGCCGGTCGTACATGCCGTCCATTTTCAGGGCAACCGACCTGCGGTAGTCCTGGTGATAGGCCAACGGCTCTTCCAGGGCCCTGATATTCTGGTACAGCTCCTCCCGATTGCTCATGCCGGAGAGCACCACGTTGATCCCGGGGGTCGCCGCATTATAGCGCAGGGCCGCTTCACACACGCTTTGCCCCTCATGCTCCCGTACAAAGCTGAATTTATCCTGGTTTCTCGGTATTACCCCGCCTGCCAGGGGATTCATGGTAACAACGCCGATCCCCGCTTCCCGCGCGGCGTCCACTCCCTCCTGCCGGAACCTTCCATTGATGACGTTATAGCCCAAGGTTACGCCCTCAAAGTACCCGTCCCGGATGATCTCAGCGATTTCGTCCCCCCGGCAGTGGGCGGAAAAACAGATGTGGTCAATCAGCCCTTCCTCCTTTGCTTTCAGCGCCCCCCAGTAGGGGCCGCCAGGCGCAATCACCCGCCGGTACTGATCGATATCCAAAATACACCACATGTGATAAAAATGAATCTTCTCAAGGCCCATCCGGCGCAGCGACGTCTCCAATCTGCGCCTTACATCGTCCGCCGTGGGGTCTTCGCTGATTTGTGACTTTGTGGAGACATAGAAATCCTTCATATGGCGAAAGGCCATTCCGTAGATCAGTTCGCCCTTTTGGTTGCAGTAGGAGGGCGCGGTATCGAAATAGTTGATCCCGTTTTTCCACGCCTCAACGGCCAGCTCCGCCAGCTCTTCCCGTCCCGGCTCCGTCATATACAGCTCTTTCGGAAACCGGATGCCGCCAAACCCCAAAACGGACAGCTTTTCCCCTGTCTTTCCAAACTCCCGATAAATCACAGCCTTTTCCTCCTGATGCGCCCTGCGATCTCGCCGGCCACGCAGTCAATATCATCGTCCGACTCTATGATGCAGTCCTCGCAAAACGGCAGCGCCTGCCGGCCCCGTTCCAGATGCGCCAATTGAAATTGCTTCAGCTCCTCCGAATTCCAAATTTCTTTAATGCTCTTTTCCCGTACATCCCCATACGCCGTGGCAAACTTCCAGTCCGCGCAGCAGGCGCTCACAATTCCATTGGAGTGAATCATCATGGAAATCAGCGGCTCCGCGCAAACTTTGTTTTTCTTCCTTCCAAAGACGGTGTTCCACTGTTCGGAATACATATTTTGGGAGTTGTCAACCACGATCTCCGGGCAGTCAGGCCACACATTTTCTATGTTTTCAATGTATAAAAAATCTGAAATCGGCTCGAAGGTATCGTAAAAACGGGACACATCCTCTCTCGTCTTTAAGGAAGCATTGACAACCTTGATGCCCAGCTGCATCTTTCCCCTGCTGTAGCGGTACAGCTCGGCGAGATTGCCGACCAGCTCCTCATAGTCCATGTTGTATCCGCACAGCTCCGAATAGGTCTCCGCGTTAATCCCCTCCAGAGACACCCGGATCAGATTTACGCCGTAATCCACCAGCGCATGGCCCACTTCCGGGGATAAAAGCGAGCCGTTTGTATAAATTCGGATGTCTCTGCAAACCTGCTCTTCCCGCAGGCGTTTTACCATGTCAGGCAGGTTCCGGTTTACCAGCGGCTCGCCAAACCCCCACAGGTAAACCACCTTGATCTGCTCGTCCATTTCCTTCAAATCCCGGAGGATCTTCTCAAACAGCTCCATAGACATAACCGTGTGCCGCTCTTCCGCACGATAGTCCGACATGTAGCAGGGGCAGAAATTGCACTTGAAGTTGCAGGCCCCGGACGGGTCGATATATACAATATATGGAGTGCTCAGCGGAACGACCTGTTCCAGCGGAACTCTCTGGTTCTGTTTTTCCCGCTTCTCCCGTTCCATTGGTTCATCCACGCTCCTTTATCCTCTGAATAATGATATCCGCCACATCATCCACATCGTCATATCCGCAGCATTTGCAGTTCCGGCACACGTCTATCTCGTTTCTCCTCCGCTCCAGGTGCTTCAACTGAAGCTGCCGGAGCTGGGGCGAATTCCAAAGCTCTTTCAGGGAGCTCTCATGCACATCCCCATACTGTGTGCCAAATTTCCAGTCCGCCGGGCAGGCGCCCACATATCCGTTGGCGTACACCACCATATTTGTCATGCTGTACGTACAGATGGTGTAACCTTTTCTGTCCTTTTTGCGCCAGATCCACTCATCGGCGTTTACGGTCCCCTCCGGAAGGACAATCTCCTCAAACTCCGGCCAGCCCTCCACAATATCTTCTATAAACCGGTAGTCAGAAATTGGCTCAAATATATCGTAAAACGTTTCCGCGTCCGCTTCCGTCCTGATGGACACGTTGGCCACCTTGACCGAAACCTCACACTTGCCTCTCGTTCTCTCATACAAGTCCGCTATATTTTTGACCAACTCGCCAAAGTCGATTTTCGCCTCGCACGTTGCTTTATAGTCCTCGCTGGTAAGCCCCTCCAGTGAGATGCGTATCAAATCAATGCCGCTGTCCGCCAGCTGCTGATTCATCTCAGGCGAAAGCAGCGCCCCGTTCGTGTATATCCTGATCTCACGGCACACATTTTTTTGCTTCAGATAACGGGCCATCTTAATAATATCTTTGTTCAGGAGCGGCTCTCCAAAGCCATAAAGGTACACAACCCTGACTGGTTCCTCAAACTCCGCCATGTCATCCACTATTTTCTGGAACAGCCCAAAGTCCATCATCGCATGCCGCTCTTCCGCCCGGTAGGACGAACGATAGCAGGGGCAGAAATTGCAGTTAAAATTGCACAGCCCGCACGGGTCAATATATAGGACATAGGGCGCTTTCAACGGCAGCACCTTCTCCAATGGCGTCCGCTCATTCCGCTTTGCTAATTTTTGCCGCTCCAGCATACATTCTCCCCCAAATTCTTTTTCGCTAAATTACCAAAAATATGTTTGACAAATTTGCTAATTTAATTTGATTTTCAATATCTGCGGAATATTTCATAGCGCAAATCAAAATCGGAACATCCTGCTTCAGTTCTTCCACGCTAATAATGCGCTTCCCATACAGCATTTTTCCTACTTTGGTAGGATTATTATCAATGAAAGCTTCAATTTTCAGAGCATTCATTCTTGTATTGGCTAATAGCCACATAGCATAGGAACCTGTTCCCCAAACATAAACCGGCTCCCCAGCGTCAACAAAAGGCGTAACCTTTCTGTTGATAACTTGCTCCAACATATCATTTTTCTCGAAGTAGTCTACAAGGACTTTACTGCAAAAGTTATCCTTCCGCTCTTCTTTCGATTCTTTTACACTCTTCTTATATCGATACGCTATCAGCAGCTCAGGTCCGTCCGTCATTTCCAATCTCTGCGCTTGTTCACTGGAAATTCTGCATAAACCATATGCTTTTAGCAAGTTATCCAAAGAAACAGAGGAGAAATAATTAATGTGTTCCTGATTAAACTGATCCGGTATAATTGGGTACGTACTGTATAAATCTGTATCACATAGGGCAGCGTAATTGGGAACGCTTACTATCAGCGTTCCTCCCGTTTTCATATATTTTAAAATATTTTCAATCGCTAAACACGGATCTAATAGGTGCTCTAACACATCAATCAAAAACACGCAGTTGCATTTTTCTTTAAGTTCCGCCACTGTTTCGCCAAAAACACTCCCTTCGTATACTTCAAACCCCTCTTCGCGCATTATTTCTACGCTAGTTTTGGACGGATCCAACCCGCAAACACGGCTAAAACCACCCTTTCTCAATATACGCATTAAATTTCCTTTGCCAAAGCCTATATCTAAAAGCAAACCATTTTTATTGGATACCGCTTTAGCGAGCTCAAAAACTTTTTCATTTTCTTCAATTTGCCATTTATGCTCATTGGGTACCCCACTGTAAAAATTACATTGGCTATAATAGTGATCATAATCTTCTATTGATGCTTCTGTAGCCGCATAGCAAAATCCGCAACAATCACATACCACCACGTCATACTGATCGGGGAGATGGAAATATTCAGGCACTGCAAATTTGATTGTTTTTAGGTGTTTTTTTGTATTGCTTTTACATATAGGGCATTCTTTTCTCATTAAATGTTCACCTCCAGCAAAGCTTATTCAATTGCAATTTATGGTATAATTAATCTTTAAATTGACTCATAAGGCCACATATTTTCCAGTGTTCCTGATTTCATGCTTCCATCCGGCTGAGGGAACGCCTTGACTCTGGGGGAAACGGTCTCCTCCGGCGACATTGCAACAGCGCACAGGCAGGGGCCGTCCGTACTCAGCGCCGCCGGGAGCACCCGCTCCAGCTCCTGGTGATCCCAAATATGGAACGTGGGCAAGCCATAGGCCGCAGCCACCGCCGCCACGTCGGGCACGGTGTAGCCGCTCTCCGGGCCGCTGGCCACCTGACGGCCAAAATTTCCGCTCTGCATACTCCGGATACTGGCATAGCCGTCGTTGCACCAGATAAACATCTTAATGGGCAGCTTCAGCCGCCGCACCGTCTCCAGCTCCTGAATGTTGAGCTGGAAGGCGCCGTCCCCGTTGATGAGGATGGTCCTCCGCCCGCCATTGGCAATGCAGGACCCGATGGCGTAAGGCAGGCCAAAGCCCATGGAGCCCAGCCCTGCCGCATTTTTCATTTTCTGCCCCTTCTTAAGCTGGAACGCCTGATAGGTGATTTCCCCCGCCCCGCCGGAGCTCTCCGGGACGATCACGTCCTCCGGCGTCAGCAGGCCGCACAGCCGGCTGATAAACCAGTAGGCACTGACAGCGCCTCGAACCGCTTCGTGGGCCTCCGTCACCACCGGGAACCGGGCCCGCAGGGCCTTACAGCGGTCCAGCCAGCCGCGCCAGCGGTCTGCCCCAGACAACGTGGCGGCAGTTTCCGTCAGCACAGACAGAAACCGGGCCGCATCGCCGGCGAAGGATACCTCCTTCTCCATCTCCATCCGGTCCAGCTCTTTGGGATCAATATCCACAACCACCTTTTTGGCGTTTTTTGCAAAGTTGGCCTCGTTGAACGCGGTCAGGCTGGTGTCCAGCCTGCTGCCCACCGAAATCAGCAAATCGGCCTCCTGCAAAATCAAGTTGGCTCCCCGGTCGCCCATAATGCCGGGATGCCCGGCGTAGAGCGGGTGGTCCTCCCCCATCAGGTCAATGCTCTTCCATGTGGTCTGGACCGGGATAGGTAGCTTGTCCAGAAAGCGCTCCAGCGCCTGCTCGCCGCCGGCCAGCTTGACGCCGTTTCCAGCCAGCAAAAGGGGCTTTTGGCTCGCGCACAGCAGCTCCACACACCGCCGGGTAGCTGCCTCGAAGTCCGCTTCGGGCGCCGCAGGTGGAACATATCCGGGCAGGGAAGCCTCCTCAACCTGCGCCCCCTGGACATCCAGCGGAATGGACAGCCACACCGGGCCCGGCCGGCCGGTTGTCGCTTCATGCCACGCCCGCTCCAGGTGGTAGCGGATTTCCGCCGGGTCCAGGATCTCCGCTGCGTACTTTGTCACCGGTTTCACCATCGGAATGGCGGGAACCTCCTGGGAGCCAATCTGCCGCACCCCTTTGTCTCCCACCAGATCGGGGCGTTTAGCCTGGCCTGAAATAACAAACATAGGCGTGGAGTCGATCCACCCGGCGGCCACCGGCGTGATGGCGTTGGTAGCTCCGGGCCCGGAGGTCACCAGCAGCAGCGCCGGAGCGTTGGTATGCTGGCCGTAGGCCTCCGCAGCGCAGGCCGCGCCCTGCTCGTGCTGAAAGCAGACATAGTTCATCCCAGACTGCCCCAGTGAGTCCACCAGGTGCATTGCCCCTCCGCCGGGCAGCAGGAAGCACTGCGATACGCCCTTGGCCCGTAAAAATTCAAATATGTAGCTGGAAACTTTTTTCATACTCCGTTTTCATCTCCAAAAAGCTTTGCTTCCACAAACTCCGCCCACAAGTGGCCCAGGAAAATATGCGCCTCCTGAATGCGGGGCGTGATCTGAGACGGCACATTCAGCACATAATCGCACAGCCCGTCCAGTTCGGCCGGGTAGTGTCCGCCCGTAAGCATAACCGTCAGCAGGCCCATTTTCTTTCCGCAGCGCAGGGCCTCCAGCACGTTGTTGGAGCCGCCGCTGGTAGAAATGCCAATCAGCACATCGTTGTGTCCTGCCTTTGCCTCCAGCTGCCGGACGAAGATCCGTTCATAGCCGTAGTCGTTCCCGATGGCGGTCAAAATTGAGGTGTTTGTGGTCAGCGCCTCCGCCCGGAGGGCCGGGCGCTCCCGGTAGAACCGCCCTACAAACTCCGCTGCGATGTGCTGGGCATCCGCCGCGCTGCCGCCGTTGCCGCACAGGAACAGCTGCCCGCCTTCTCTCAGCCGCTCCGCCAGCGCCTGCCCCACCGCCATGATCTTTCCAGTCAGGGCTTGGTCGGAAGCCATTTTCTTAAAGATAAGCTGGTGCTCCGCCATCCGCCCGTTAAAATACCGAATTGAATTTTCCGGCTGGCGGTCCGTCTCCAGAATGGACAGCAGCTCCCACACGCAGCCTTCTCCGCCCGGCTTTTGCAGGACCACGTCCGCCGTCAGCCGCGCCTCCCGAATCGCGTCCGCTGGACAGGCGGACAGCCCCACATGGGGGAGAACTTCCAGATCATACTTGCCGTCCCCGATGTAGGCCGTCTGCTCCATGGACAGGCCCAGCTCCCGGACCAGCTCCCGGATTGTCTCCAGCTTCCGCTTGCAGCCGCGGTAAAACCTGTCCCAAGGGAAGCGGTTTTGGAAGTAATCCACAATTTCCGTCTTTTCTCCCGTCACCGCCGCCAGCCGGTAGCCCCGCCGCTTCAGTTCAAATATCGCGTCGATGTCCTTGATACTAACCCGCTTCTGCTCCCTACCTTGGGAGTCTACCAGGATGCTCCCATCGGTCAGCACGCCGTCAATATCAAATATCACCAGTTCGATCATGGACTGTTCATCCTCTCAATTTTGCCTTTACCGCCTGTTCCGCCTCGGACAGCGTCTTTTCCCCACTGCCCAGAATCGTCTCTGCCAGCCGGATCTCGCGCACCAGCGCGTTCAGCTCCTCCGGTTCTATAGACGCCTTCTGGTCAGAACCGTACATGGTTCGGTCCAGCGTAATATGGCGCTCCACCGCGCAGGCACCGGCAGCCACCGCTAAAGTGCTGACCCGGATGCCGGTCTCATGGCCGCTGTAGCCCACATCACAGCCATACCGTACCCGGAGCGCAGGAATCAGCTTTAAGTTCGCATCCTCCTCCGCCATGGGATAGGTGCTGTTACAGTGCATCAGTGCAAAGGGACAGCCATGCCTGCGAAAAATTTCCACTGCACGGTCAATCTCCCCCCAGGTTGACATGCCGGTGGCGATGTAAGTAAAAATCCCCTCCCGGGCAATCTCTTCAAGCAGGTCCTCCCTGACCAGCATCGCGGACGCGACCTTGTGGAACGGCAAATGATATCCGCTCAAAAACCGCTGGGATTCCACGTCCCAAGCCGAAGCGGACCACGCAATCCCGCGCTCCTTACAGTATGCGTCAATCGCATCGTACTCCGCTCTGTCAAACTCCAGACCCTCCTTTTGGGCCCGTTGGGTCGTTCCCCATGGGCTTTCCCGGGGGCTGTCCAAATACTCCTTTGTATACACTGCATCCACTGTGCGCTTCTGGAATTTCACCGCGTCACAGCCGGCTCCCACTGCCACATCAATCAGCTTTTTTGCCAGTTCCAAGCTGCCATTATGATTAATCCCGATCTCGCCAATGATAAATACGGACATTTTTTACACCTCATTCTTTTTCCAAATCATCCAAGGGGCACGTCCGGATTTCCACAACCCCTCCAGCCGGTTCCGGTCCCGCTGAGTATCCATACACTGCCAGTAGCCCCCATGCTTGTAAATGCCCAGCCGGCCCTCCCGGGCCAGTGTCTCCAGAGGCTGGCGCTCCAACACACAGCCCTCATCCCAGCTGAGGCAGTCAAAAAGCTCCGGCCCCGCCGCCATAAACCCGCCGTTGATCCAGCCGCCGTCCTCTCTGGCCTTCTCCCGGAAGCCAACCACCGTCTGCCCCTCCAGGTCCAGCACGCCGAACCGCCCGCCGGGCTGAATACCAGTCAGCGTCACGGTTTTCCCCGACGCCCGGTGCTGCGCCAGCAGGGCGTTCAGGTCCACATCGCTCACCCCGTCGCCGTAGGTCAGCATGAACGGTTCGTCTCCAACATACTTCTGCACCCGCTTGATCCGCCCCCCGGTCTGAGTGTTCAGGCCGGTATCCACCAGTGTCACCCGCCAGGGTTCCGCAATGTTTTGGTGGATCGTCATACGGTTTTCCGCGGAAAAGTCAAAGGTCACATCGGAGCGGTGGAGGTAGTAGTCCGCAAAATACTCCTTAATCATGTGGCCTTTATAGCCGCAGCAGATCACAAAATCGTTAAAGCCAAAGGCGGAGTAATACTTCATAATGTGCCATAAAATGGGCTGCTCGCCGATGGTAATCATCGGCTTGGGCTTAAGGTAGCTCTCCTCGCTGATGCGGGTTCCCAGTCCGCCCGCTAAAATGACGACTTTCATATAGGAAACACCTCTTTAGTGCCTGCACTTTGTCAGGATCAGCTCCATTGACCCATTATACCGCTGGCTAACGCAATATTCCCGCAGAGTAAACCCGCATTTTGCGGCCAGAGCCTCTATACCCACGCGGTTGAAATAAGAGATGTGGTACGGCTCTGTCCACATAGGATCATAAAACTTCTTTATTCTTGAAAACGAGCTTTCAAAATTGGGAGTGGATAACCACAGTACGCCGTCATCCCGCAGCAAGCCATAGGCGTTTCTCAGCGCTTTCTCCGGGTCGGTAACATGCTCAATTACATCGCCCATCGTAATGATTGAATAGGTCTTATCAGGTGCGTAATGTAAAAAATCACCACACCAGATGGGGATCCCCAGTATATCCGATACCCTATGGGCTATGCTAGGGACAATTTCCACCGCGTCCGGCTGATATCCCATTTCCAGCGCAACAGCCAACAGGTCTCCCTCCCCAATTCCCACTTCCAGCAATTCTGTCCCATTCGTATAGGTACGCAGTTTATTCAAAACATTTGACCAAATCGACAGGCCCACCCCACCGGTTTCTGATATTGCTGTCAATTTTTTTGTTGGATCAGGAACAACCATTTGTTCAACTTCGCTGTACTTCAAAAGCTCCTTCGGATATTTCCAGGTGTAGAGATTTCCGCAAGAGCCGCACTTCATTCAAAGCTTAGCCGGCAGATGCGGGTAGCGGAAGTCAGCCATTTGATAGGCGAAAGCGTTGTAATAGGGCTCCCCGGTCCCACCGCAAATAGGGCATTGGTCAAATGTATGCTGTTCTGAGGGTCGATAAACATAATCCGGATGCGGATTCCCTTCTCCTGACAGCAGGCCCGGCTGTTCCTCAAAAATGCGCAGCATATGCTCAAACGCCTGAACGGGAGCGGAAACACTTGCTTTCACACAGCAGTCAAATATTCCCTGATAGACTTTTGCTGCCGTATGTGGAATTTTGTCCCAGAGCAGGAACAGCTTATCTGCCTCACCTTGTTCCACATAGGTACAGCTGCTTACCGACTCGATTAAAAATTGACACGTACCTTTAGCAATCTCGTTAAAAAGCCGGCGGCCGGCTTCCCGCAAATCCTCCGGTTCAATCTCAGCCCCCGAAAAGAGGTATAGGATCCGATATGACAACTCGCCGGAAAGGTAGGGCTGCAACGTTCCGAAAGAACAGGATACCTCCTCCAGAGCCTGCTCGTCCTCCGGATCTTCCGCAAGCACGCTCAAAGCCTGATTCATTTTTTCTGCAAGAGCCAAGAGAGAACCATAGCGCTCAATTTTTTCTGCGTCCATTTCTTATCCCTCCTAAAGCAGCGCCTTGCAGCTGCCCGGAATGTCAACTTTCACTGCTTCAGCCCTCCAAACACACACGCCTCCGCGCCCTCAATCAGGTGGGCCACCTTTTGATACGCCTCGCTGGCCTTGACCGCCGCCACTGCCGGATCGGACGGGTCGAAGGACGCCAGTAAAGTGCGCACCTGCTCCGCCAGGGCCAGCAGTTCCTCGCCGGGGGCCGGGGCATGCAGCTCCGGGGTGTGCTTGGTCAGGAACTCCGCCATGGGCTTCATTGTCTCGCAGACGGACAGGCCCTCCCGCAGCAAACGGGCGTACCCGGCGGCATCGCCGGCGTCCAGCGCCGCAAAGGCCCGGGCGCAGTACCAGCCAAAGCGGTGCAGCGGCGGCAAAACGCGGATATTTTCTTCCTCCAGCAGTTCCGGGGCGTAGTACCGGGGCAGGAAGACCCCCTCGATTTTCGCGAACGCCCGGCTCAGCTCCAGCCCCCGGGCCGCGTCCTCCCAATTGCAGCCCTGCACTGCCGCCAGCGCCAGGCTGCGGGCCCAGGCCAGGGACTGCCAGCCCGCCAGGTCCCGCCCGGCGGCCCGGACCGCCAGAGCTTCCCTGGCGCCGGACATCCGCCCGGCCAGCTTGTCCATCTCCTCCAGCATCAGGGGCCTGCCGGACAGCGGGAACGCCGCGCCGCGCTCCAGCGCGTGCTCCAGGGCCGCAATGGGGAAGCCGTCCCACTTCTCCACCAGATTCAGCAGCCGTTCCAGCTCCGGCGGCTCCTCCGCCTCCAAAATCGCGGCTGCGGTGCCCACATCCCACTTGCCCGACAGTGGAAGAAACACTGTGTAGGCGTAGCGGTGGAAATCAGGCATCCGCGCTTCTTCCTCGCGGTAGGCCGCTTGAAACAGGCCTATAGTAAAACGAACACAAGCGGCCTGCTTTCCTTCCTGATTCTCCGCATTCTTCGGCGCCAAAGCCTGCTCCCAAAGGCACTGCAGCATCGGAACGGTATCTATATTAGACTTTGCGTGGAGCTGACACAGCGTCCTAAGCCAATTCTCCGTTTGTGAGGCGTCTGTTTGGCCGAGGTCTACAGACTGGAGTGTCTGATAACACATTTCTGGCTGCTGGTCATTGATATAAGACGCAGCTAAAACAATGGCGGCATTTCTTTCAAATTTAGTGCTGGTATGGGTCACTGCGCTGGTCAATAAATCCACCGGGTTATAGCGCCCCGCCCTATAATCCGCCACAGCTTCCAAGTATGCGTTCGCGCGGCGGATACTTTCCTTAAAATTTTGCTGCTCCCATACATGTCCCAGAACAGAATACATAACATCGACACGGGTAAAGATATTATCCGGAAACATCTCCTCCGCCATGGCGATCCACTCGTCCCGCTCAGGTAATTTCAAATCAATTGCAGCCCGGATCGCACTGCGTAGAACCGGCGGACCGAAGCTGACCCACCCTGGCCACTTCTCCTTAATCCCTTTCACCGCACGATAAAGATAGTCCTTATACTCTGGAGTTTTTCCGCCGGACTCCATGCATTGTTGCAGCACAGCCAAATCTTTAGGATTTTCTTTCAGCTTTTCCCGTAAAAGGGGCATATTGCGCTCCTGTTTACCATCCCAACGGGTATCTCCTCTGCTAACATATCCGTCATGGTGCAAAATAAAGCCTTTCAGATAGAATGCCCGCAAAACACCCTGCGCGTCCCAGCGCTCATGAATTGCCCCCACATACCGCAGGCCAGTAGACATGCGTAGGAACCGGACCGCCATAAAGTCCGAGTAATTCCCGTCACGTTCCAGCCCCGTCGTCATATAGCTGCGGATAATTAAAGAGCCAAAATCCTCCGCGTTGTTTTCCCTCAGAAACCGAACCACACCGGAAATATCCTCGCTCAACCACTCGTCACAGTCAATACTGAAATACCACTTCCCAGAGCAGCGGTCCATGACGGCATTTCGGGCGGCGGCAAAATCATTGATCCATGGGAAGTCAAAAACAACATCGGCATACCTTTCGGCAATCTCCCGGCTTCCATCGTCTGAACCGGTATCCGCCATCACCAGCTCGCAGGGGACCGCGTCCCGCAAAGGCTGGAGGGATTTCATGCACCGCTCCAGGCAGCGCATCTCATTTTTAAAAATCATGCCGATGGACAATAAAGGCTTTTTCTCGCTCATTGTGGTCTCCTCTCTTTCCTGCACTTGAAAAAAACGCCCACTCCGGCATTTTTTTCAGGGGCAGGAAAATAGGGGCGGGCAAGCGCCCGCCCCCCGGTTTGTGTGATTTTGCGTTGTGCCAAATTCCCGCGAATTAGCCCAGCAGCTGCAGGACGCCCTGCGGAATCTGGTTGGCCTGAGCCAGCATGGCCTGAGCGGACTGCACCAGGATATTGTTCTTGGTGTAGGCCATCATCTCTTCGGCCACGTCGGTGTCGCGGATGGTGGACTCGGCGTCCTGGATGTTCTCGGCCATCACGGACAGGTTGTTCTGGGTGTGCTCCAGACGGTTCTGGGTAGCGCCCAGGGTGCCGCGGATAGAGGACACCGTGTTAATGGCGTTCTTGATGGTGTCGATAGCGGCGGCAGCGCCCTCCTGGGTGCCAACGTTAATCTTGTCGATGCCCAGGGCTGCGGTGTGGATGTCGCCAATGGAGACGCGCAGCTGGTTGAACGCCTCGCTGGTGTCGCCGATCTGGAGGGTCAGCGGCTTGCCCTTGCCCTTGGTCACGTCTTCCCGGACGGAGACGTTGTCAAAGATGGAGATTTGCTTCTGAATCTGCTTCACGGTGGTCAGGTCAGCGCCGCCCTCATAGGTGGTCTTCTCCAGCACGGCCAGCTGGAGATAGGTGGCGCCAGTCTTTCCGTCGTTAACGGCGGTAGCGCCCACGGTCCACATTTCGTTGTCCTTAGCGGCCTGGGTAATACGGGCGGCCACCTCACTCAGAGTCTGCTTCTTGTCGGCGCCAATGGCAGTATCCAGCAGCTTCGGAGGTACCGCGTCGGGGTCAACCAGGTCGGTCAGGTCAATCACTTTATAACCCTCGCCGTACTTGGCGTTCTTAGTCTTGTCGGTCAGGGCCAACACATAGGTCTCATCGCCCAGCTTGATGCCCATGCCGTCTCGGATGTTCTCAAACTGCAGGCTTCTATTGCCGGCATCAGCATCAAGGTCGCTAATCATCGTCACAGTGCCGGCCAGTTTCACGCTGGAGGCCAACTTACCTTCTTCAATCAAGGTTGTACCGGCAACGGTATTGACACCGCTCGCAGTGGTCACGCCAGTTGCTCCCACATCCGCCGCAAATGTGAAGTTACCAGTAAAGCTTTCAGCATTAGTAATGCTGTTGGCCTTGTCCGCATCCATCTCAAAGGTCAGGCTGGAACCATCCAGCTTCACATTATAGCTCACGCCGCCAACGGATACCTGATAATCACTGTCCGCCAGTTTGTTGTAGACTGCCTGGGCAATCTCGCTGGAATCCAGTCCGGTTGTTCCAACCGTGATTCCGATTTCCATTGCAACAGCGGTGGTATTGCCTCCGACGCCCTTCAGCTGGATGTTAACCGTTGCATCAGCCGGGCCCCCCTTGAACTCCAGACCACTCAGGTTCAAAGTAAACTTAGTCAGGCTGGGGGACTGGGCATCCGCATGGACGAACGTGCTGTTACCGATGTTATTCAGCGTAGAACCGGGGGCAATTGCGCCGGTCTGAGTCGGATCATAATCAGCGATCTGCAGGAACTTCTTGCCGCTGGTCAAGGTGGTGTACTTGGTGGTGTCGCCCTCCAGGGAGCCGTCCAGCAGCTTGATGCCGTTGAAGTTGGCGCTGTCGGCGATGCGGTTGATTTCCTCGTTCAGCTGGTCAACCTCTTTCTGGAGGTTGGCGCGGTCCACCTCGTTGTCGTAGGTGCCGTTGGCGGACTGGGTGGCCAGGTAGTCCATGCGGTTGAGCATGTCCTGGACCTCCTGCATGGCGCCCTCGGCGGTCTTCACCAGGGAGATGCCGTCCTTGACGTTCTTCTGGGCGGCGTTCAGGCCGGTGATCTGGGCGCGCATCTTCTCGGAAATAGCCAGACCGGCGGCGTCGTCGCCGGCGCGGTTGATCTTGTAGCCGGAAGACAGCTTCTCCAGGTTCTTGGAGACGGCGGAGGTGTTGTTGCTGTACTGGCGATAAGCATTCATCGCCGCAATATTGTGTTGAATCCTCATTGCTATAACTCCTTTTAACATTATTTAGTGTGCTTCGGCATATCCTTTGCTCCCGCACATTGGGTTGGGCGCGTTCCGCTTTGAGCACGTGGCCACGATGCTCAAAGCTTCCGGCGCGGGTACTATATTCCAACCGGCCTAGGACCAGGTGAAACCGCTTCAATGTCTTTAAACAATAATATTGTGTTCTGTGTTATCCAATTATTTATCGGCTCCGTTTTCAAAAAGTTTAGCCCAATTTAAAAAATTTTTTTGCCAGCTCCTAAAAAGGCCCTGCCCAATCAACAAGCTCCCTTGTTCAGATTGGGCAGGGTCCATTTCATTGGCTGCTCAGCAGTACTTCCCAATCGCAGCCTGAATCATCTCATGGGCCTGGACCACAAAGGGCTGGTCGCCCTCCTCCAGCGCCAGCAGGGGGGCGCGGACGCTTCCCACATCGGGCCCGCCCTGAAGGCGGATGATCTCTTTAATCACCGCGTACATGTTCCCCTGGGCAGAACACATCTTGTAAATAATGCGGCAGCACTCGTTCTGGATCTCCCGGCCCTTCTCCAGCTCCCCGGCCCGGAAGCAGCGCAGAAGCTCCAGGAACAGCTCGGGCATGGCCGCGTAAGTCCCGCCGATGCCGCCGATGGCCCCGGCCGCCAGACCGGAGAGCAACTGCTCGTCCGGGCCGTTAAAGACCACGGCGCCCTCATCCCGCCACATCTGGATGTCCTGGACCGGCATGGAGGAGTTCTTCACCCCGATTACCCTGGGATTTTTCAGCATCTCCTGGAGCAGGGAAACCGTAAGGGCCACCCCGGCCAGCTGGGGGATGTTGTAGATGACAAAGTCGGTGTTGGGCGCGGCGGCGGAGATATCGTTCCAGTACTTGGCGATCCCCTTCGGGGGCAGATGGAAGTAGATGGGCGGGATGGCGGCAATGGCATCCACCCCCAAGCTCTCGGCGTGCGCGGCCAGCTCCCGGCTGTCTGCGGTGTTGTTGCAGGCAACATGGGCGATAATGGTCATTTTGCCGCCCACCTCGGCCATAACGTTTTCCAGCGTCTCTTTCCGCTCACGCACGCTCTGGTAGATGCATTCGCCGGAGGAGCCGCCCACATACAAGCCCTTCACGCCTTTGTCCAGCAAGTACTTGGCCAGGGCCCGTACCGCTTGGCCGTTTAAATTGCCCTCCTTGTCATAGCAGGCGTAAAAGGCGGGAAAAATCCCCTGGTATTTGGAATAATCTTTCATATTTGACTCACCTCAATCGTCGTAAATCCGCACTTTAAAGACCACCTTGGTTACTTCCGCCGGCCCGCCAAGGCGCATCTTGATCCGGTGGGCATCGTTGGGAAAAACCGCCAGAAAGTCCCCGGGCGACAGGGCCAGCCGGTAGCTGGCCGGCCCCCGGTAGGCGTAAAAGTCGTTGGCCTCCACCCGCTCGAATTCCTCCAGCTCCCCTGGCGGGGCAATCTCCACTCCTTCGGAGCCATCCGCCATAATGTGGATATCCAGATACTTCTTGTGGGCTTCGAAAAAACTCTCCTCATCGGGAACCGTCTCGTAGGTAAATCGGGTGGCATACACATCGCTTCCATTGAGCTCAACCCGCTCATACCCCACACGCGCCAGAAACTCTGGAGTAATGTGTTCCAAGGCCAGGTCCAAGTTCGGATGGATGCCCCGATAGGTCAGGGCGTCTGCGTTTTTTGCATAAATCATTAGGTTACCCCTTCACCGCACCCATGGCAATCCCCTGGGTAAAATATTTCTGGAAAATCAGGAACACAATGATAATGGGCACCGAGGCCATAGCCGCCCCCGCCATCAGCAAGCCGATATCGGTGGAGGTCTCCGCCTGGAGGGTGGCAATGCCCAGAGGAATGGTGTATACGCTGTTGGCGTCCAGCATAACCAACTGCATAAAGTAGTCGTTCCAGCAGTTGATAAATGTGAAGATGGCCAGCGCGCCGATTCCCGGCTTAATCATGGGCATCACAACGGTGGAGAATGTCTTCAGCTCGCTGGCGCCGTCGATGCGGGCGGCCTCCAGAATTTCTCCCGGGATGCCCTCGGAGAACTGCTTCATCAAAAACACGCCGAAGGGCCAGCCCACCGTAGGGAAGATGACCGCCCACAAGCTGCCGTACAGCTTCAGGCCGGACATCTCCTTCAGCAGAGGGATCAGGATGACCTGTTTGGGCAGGGCCATGGCGCACACGATGAGGGAGAACAACAGGGTCCGCCCGTTGAACCGCTTCTTGGCCAGGGCATAGCCCGCCATAGCCGCGGTCACGCAGGTGATGATCATAGCCGCCACAGCCATAAACACCGCGTTGACCAGCCAGCGGAAGGCGGCGGGGGCCGTGGGGCCCACAGACCAATAGCGCAGCTCGCCGTCCTTGGTAAACCAGTTGCTGAAGGGCACCGCCAGTTCCCACAGGGGGGCGCTGCGATTGTCGAACAGGGCCTTAAAGCTGTCTGTCACCCACTGGGTGGGCCACCAGACCGGCTGCACAGAGTTGTTGTCCGCACCGGTCTTAAAGGCGCCGGTGATGATCCAGTACAGCGGGAAGGAGAACAAAAACGCCAAAATAACCAGAATAATGACCGAAGCAATCTGATAAGCCCGGCTGTTTCCGCTTCGAATTTTCATACCGGCACCCCCCTACTTTTCTTTTGCCAGCTTAAACTGGAGCGCGGACAGGATTCCGATGAAGATGGCCAGCACCACGCCCATGGCGTTGGCGTAGCCGAAGTGGCCCGCCTGCTGTGTCAGCTTAAAGGCGGTCCAGTAGATGTGGTACATCACCGTGTTAGTCCCCTGGCCGCCCTTGGTCAGCAGCTGGATCAGGGCGAAGCATTGGAAGGAGTTGATGGTTGTAATGACCAGGATGTACAAGGTAGTCGGCATCATCTGGGGCCATTTCACCTTCCAGAACACCTGAAAGTCGGTGGCGCCGTCCACCTGGGCGGCCTCAATGAGGGTGGTGTCCACATTGCCCAGGGCGGAGACGTATAGGACGATCGGCTGTCCCACCGAGGTAGTGAACAGAATCAGGATGATACAGCCCAGGGCATATTTGGGGTCGCCCAGCCAATTGATACGGCCCTCAATCAGGCCCAGCCCCTTGGGGCCGATAATATAGTTGAGGACGCCGTAGTAGTTGTTATAAATCCAGGCCCACACTACCGTAACGGCCACCGAACCGGTAACCACGGGCAGATAGAAGATGCAGCGGAACGCGGACAGGACAGGGCCCTTCATCCGGTAGATGGCGGAGGACACCCAGAGCGAAAAGGCGCATACCGCTGGCACGCTGACAATTACAATCACAAAGGTGTTTTTCAGCGCGTCCAGGAAGGTCGCGTCCGTCCACAGGCGGGCAAAGTTGCTCAGGCCAATGAAATTGCCGAACAGGCCGGGGCTGTCCATGTTGGCATCGGTCAGGCTGGTGATAATGCAGATCACCATGGGGATGACCACAAAACCGACAAAGAAGATCAGGCTGGGCAGCATAAACAGATAGCCAGCGACGTTCTCCCGGCGTTGCAGCGCCCTGCTCATGGTAGGTTTGGACTGTCTTGCCAAGATCAACACTCCTTTACAAGAACCACAGAAAATCCGCGTCCCTCTCCCGCCCTCGCGGGAGAGGGGCGCAAAAACCCTTTTCTCTTTTTACCGCTTATGTTTCGCGGGACACTCAGCCCGCTATCAGCGCGTTGGCGGCAGCCACGTGGTTGCCCACCGCTGTGGCAATGTCATCGCCGTTGCCCACTTCCTGGAGCATCGCCCACCACTCGCCCCGGGCGCCGGCCCAGCCGCTGGTGATCTGATAGTAGTCGCCCAGGTTGGGAAGGATGACCTTGTTGTACTCGGTCATAATGGCGTTGTCGGCAAAGATGTTGGACAGGTCGGTGCCCTCAGCGGCGCTGCGGGCGGAGAAGAAGTTGGAAATCTTGGCGGCGTCGGCGGCGTGCTCAGAGTCGCACATCCACTTGACAAACTGCTTGGCCGCGTCGATCTTGCCCTGGTCGCCGTTATTAAAGATGCCCAGGCCCCAGATGCCGCCCTGAAGAATGGGGGTGCCGTCGGGGGAGGGGAAGTTCATGCAGACGATCTCTTTGCCGTTGATGGTCTTGCCGGGGTCGCCGTGGGCCTGCGCGGGATCCAGCTGCTGGGCGATGTTCCAGCAGAAAGCCATGTCCAGAATTTCCTGGTACATCAGCTTCAGCTCGTCGCCGCCCTCCAGGGAGGCGTCGAAAGCAATGCCGGGCATGCTCTTCAGCTGCTCCAGGGCCTTGATGTTGTTGGGATCGTCCCAGGTGTACTTGGTGTGCCCCGCGTCGGTGAAGGTGCCGCCGTACATGTTGTTAATCAGGGCGCGGGTACCCTGGTCGCCGCCCTGGCCCTTGCAGTAGACAGCGGCTACGGTGTCCTTCTTTGCGGCGTACAGAGCCTCAACCGCCTTAATGAAGCCATCGGTGGTCCAGGTGTGGTTATCCAGGTTCAGATACTGGTCGGCGCCAGCCGCCTTGAAAGCGTCCAGATTAATGCCCATGCAGTGGGCGGTGATAAACATGGGGTACTGATAAATCTTGCCGTCGGTGCTGGTGCAGGCGGCCAGCGCGGCGGGGTTGATCTCAGCGCGGTCGGTATCATCAATCATGTCGGACAAATCCACCATATAGCCCTTGGCGCCCCAGTTGGCCACCAGGCGCTCGGGACCTTCCATAATCAGGTCGGGGGCCTTCTCCGCGGTAATGGCGGTATTCACCTTGTCGTCGCCGTCGGCGTAGGCCAGCCACTCCAGATTGACCTTGATGCCGGTGGCCGCGGTAAACTCATCCACCAGGGGCTTGACGTTGGACTCCTCCGTCCAGCCGCCCACGGGATAAATCCAAGCGGTGATCTCTGTGGCGGCGCCCGAGGCCGCGGGGGTGCTGGCTGCGGGATTGCTAGCCGCAGGGGGATTGCTGCCCGCAGGGGGATTGCTCTTGGCTCCGCCTCCTCCGCCGCAGGCGGCGAGGGATAGAGACATGGCGGCAGCCAGAGCCGCAGCGACAAGTTTCTTCATCTTCATTGCAGTTCCTCCTTCAATTTCACAAAAAATGTGGTTGTAAGGCTGGGGCTAATGTATAAATTATACAAGAACATGGATGGGCTGTCAATCAAAATCGAAAAAATTTTTAAAAATCCGCCAACTTCAGTGGAATAAACAAAAATAATTTCGATTTTTGTGCAGTTTATACTGGATCTCCCCCCAAAAATCGAAACAGTTTGCCTTGACAAACAAAAAATCCATGTTACTCTTAATAGTATATGAGAACATTTTTCCCAATAAGCCAAATTCGGAAAGGACGTGGCCATCCATGAAAAAGCACATTCTCTGCCTGGGCGACTCCAATACCCACGGCTACTGCGCCGACCCCGCCGACTGCGCCGACGGCGGTACCCGCTTCAACGAGGAGGAGCGGTGGACCTGCCTGCTCCAAAACGCCTTGGGCAGCAATTATCTGGTGACCGAAGAGGGACTGTCCGGCCGGACCACCGTCTTTCCCGATCCCCTCCACGAGACGATGGACGCGCTGACCGTGCTCTATTCCCTGCTGAAAAGCCACGAGGTAATCGATCTGCTCATCATTATGCTCGGCACAAACGATGCCAAGGAGCGGCTGGGTGTCAACGCCGCCTGCATCGGCATTGGCATGGAGCGCCTGGTGCGCAAGGCCCAGAGCGTGGACTGCTGGGGGGATCACGCCCCCAATATTTTGATTGTCTGCCCGCCTCCCATCCACCCGGAAATGAACGACCCCGCCATGGGCCGCGGCTGCGACGTGAAAACCCGGGAATTGCCCCAATACTATAGAAAAACCGCCGGCCTGGTTGGGGCCCACTTTATCGACGCGGCACAGTGCGAGTTCAATCAAATCGACCACATGCACCTAACCCGAAAGGGCCATACCCAGCTGGCCGCCATGCTGGCGGAGCAGGTTCCCGCTCTGCTGCCGCAGTAGTAAAAACACAACCGGAGCGGAATACCGCTCCGGTTGTGTTCTTATTCCTCTTCCGGGGCCTCCGGCTCCTTCCGGGCCAGCTCCGGAGAATATTTTTGGAAAATCCGCTCAAAAAACAAGGAGGTGAGCAGCATGGCCAGGGTGGGCATAAACACCACCGGCCACCACCGTTCCGCGCAGAACACAGCGGTTTGTGCCGCCAGCAGCACTACAACAACAGTGCTGGGCAGATGGGCGATGGCTAGTTGGAATGCGGTGCGGAACAGCTCCCGCACCTGATACTCGAACCGCCCCAGCAGCGGGAACAGCCAGCACAGCGCCCCCGCCGGGAGAATCAGGGCAAAGTAGTAAGCCACATAGAGGACGTAGGCCATACCGCCAACCCGCGTCCCGTACCAGCGAACCACATCGTACCCAAAATAAAGCAGCAAGGCGGCGGGGACGGCAATCAGGCTGGCTTTCAGCCCCGTTCTGAAGTTGTCCCGGAAGGAGAGCAGATAGGCCCCGAACGCGCCGCCCTCCCGCTTTCGAACGTATTTGACCACGGTGTAGTACAGCGCCGCCGTAGCCGGGCCGATGGTCACCACCGGCAGGCACAGGAAGATCCACAAAACGGACAGCCCGACTATGTCCACCATGGTGCTCAGCCAGGCCCATATTCCCTTTTCCGGGTTGAAAAACTCTCCCATAAGCCCTCCTGAACAGCCGGACCAATTCCAGCAGCCTCTAAACACATTTCTGGGTCAGCGACTTGCCCACCGCCTGCCGGTTGCGCTCCGCCTCCTCCGGGTCCCGGCGGACAAATTCGCTGAGGAGTACCTCCACCACGTAGAGCTGGGCAATAAAGGCAGAGGAGGAACCAAACTGGAAGGGCTGTTCGTTGGGCCCGCACAGCAAAACAGTGTCGGCATAGGCGCTGGCCGGGGAGTTGAGATACCGGGTAACCAAAATCAGCTTGGCCCCCCGGCTGCGGATGATCTCTCCCGCCTCCAACACCTCGTGGGTGGCGCCGGAGTGGGAGAAGTAGAGGACCACGTCCTTCCTGGACAGGGTGGACAGCACCACCGCCTGCATATGGGAGTCCTGAATGGTTTTGAATTTGGGGGAGGTAGTGGAGAACTGCCCCCAGGCAGCCAGGGCCACCACCGAGTGGTTGCCCTGGCCCAGGCAGACCACCTGATCCGCTCCCCGAAGCAGGTCCACCGCCCGGGCAACGGCCGCCTCGGACAGCATGTGATAAGCGTTGTTCAGTTCCTCCTGAAGGGAGTGGAGCACCTTGCCCATCACCGTACCCAGCGGGTCCTCCAGCAGGATTTCCCCCGCCAGCTGGCTTGCGCCCGTTCCGGCGGGCAGGGAGGCCCGGGCCAGTTCCAGCTTAAAGTCGTTGAACCCGGCCAGCTTCAGTTTCCGGCAGAACAGAGACACCGTGGACACTGCCACCTCACACTCCGCGCTCAGGTCGGTGATGCTGATATACTGGGTCTCTTTCTGGTGTTCCAGCACATAGTCGGCAATTTTCCGTTCCGAGCGGGTAAAGTTTTCATACTCCTGGAGCATCAGCGCCACGATGTTCTTTTCCAAACCGCACCTCCCCTTACGAACGCGCCAGAATCTCAGATATCATACCATCCACCAGGATCATGCTCCGGGGCATATGGAAGGGCCCTTTGAAGGTGCTGCCCTTCGTCGAGGGCATTGTGGGCAGGCCGTCCCGGCGGAGATAGCCGTACCACTCGCCGTACTCGGGATCGGAGAAATGGGCCTTGCAGTAATCGGCGGTTTTGTAAAACCAGTCCAGGTACTTCTCCTCTCCGGTGTCCCGGTAGAGCATCATGGAGGCGATGAGAATCTCGTTGTGGGGCCACCACAGCTTCATGTCGTGCTCATATGCCTCGGGGGGCTTGCCCAGGCAGTCGGTGAAGTAGAGTAGCCCCCCGTACTCCTTGTCCCAGCCGGCGTCAATGGCCCAGTCGAACATCTGCGCCGCCTTCTTCACCAGCTCCCGGTCCCCGGTCCGCTGAGCGTGCTCCAGCAGGAACCACACGCCCTCAATATCGTGTCCAGGATTTACCGTGCGGCCTTCCGTGTAGTACAGCCGGGGGGTTCCGTCCACGTCCACATTCTCCAGGGTGCATTTCAGCTCAGGCTTAACGTGGTACTGGAAGATGTCGTCCACGCACTGCTGGGCCCGCTGCTCATAGAGCGCTTTCCGCTCAGGGTCGGTGCGCAGCAGCACGCCGGTGACGTTGAGGATAATCATGGGAGTACCAAAGGCCCGCCCGCTGCGGGTCCCGGCAATTGTCTTGGGTCCCATGCCCACGGGATCGGGCTTGCCCTGGCTCAGGTCCCAGTATAGATCGTAGCACTGCCGCGCCCGCTCCAGGCGGCTTTTGTCGCCGGTTACACCGTAGTACTCGGCGTTGGCGATGGCGCAGAACGCCTCAGAAAAGTAGTACCGCCGCTGGCGCAGGGGCTTGCCTTCGGCCGTAACCGTAAAGTACATCCGGTCGCCGCAGGCGCGGTTGAAGCAGTGCGCCTCCATAAAGTCCAGGCAGCTCTTCGACGCTTCCACCCACTCCTGCCTTGCCCCATAGGTGTGGCACAGGAAAGCGAAAATCCAGCCGCACCGGCCCTGCATCCAAACGCTCTTGTCGGTGGAGTAGATCTCGCCCTTCCGGTCCAGACAGGTGTAGACCCCGCCGTGTTCCCGGTCTATGCCGTGTTCCAGCCAGAACCGGGCGGAGCGGTCCAGCTCGCTTTTTACCCAGGATTGCGCATCTTGCAGTTTTTGACGGTCCATGCAGATCCTCCTCACTTGATTTCCGGCAGGCTGGCCGCGGCCATAGACTGGCCCACACGGCGGAACTTCTCATCGGGCAGCTCGGGCGCCATCTTTCCGGCGGTCTCCGGGTATTCGTCGGCCAGCACCTTTTTGGCGGTCTCCAAAATCAGGTCGCCGCCCTTGCCGCTCATGACGCGGCCCAGCAGCAAAACGTGCCGGCAGCCGTACAGCTCATAGTAGTAGGCCAGGGTGTGGCCCAGGTAGACGCCGATGGACTCATACACCTGGACGGCCCGGGGGTCGTCCTCCGCCATCAGCTTCTGGACAGCCTTTAGCTTCTCGGCGGGGGACGCGCTCTCATCCAGCTGGATTCCCGCCCGGGGCGCCAGCTTGATCACGCCGTCCTGGGAGAAGTACTTCACCCCGCAGCCAATGTCATTGGACCACTCGTCCCGCATGGCGTCGGGCTGGGCGTCCACCGGGACAAAGGCCAGCTCATTGAGCCAGCCGGTAATCCGGCCCTCCTCGTCCACGTAGCCCACCGCCTCGCTGGTGCCCATGGCGATGCCCAGCACGCTGTTGTCGTTCAGGCTCATGGCCCCGGCCAGGGCGGAGACATCGCCGTCATTAATAACACAGTAGGGCACGTCGCCGAAGGTATCCTGGATGGCCCGGATATAGATGTCCTTGACCTTCTCGTCATAGATTTCCTTGGGAACCTTCAAAAACAGGGAGGCGTTCATAGTGCGGTTGTTGATAAACACCCCGGCGGAGGACACACCCACCGCGTCCACCCGGGGCATGTGCGAGCCGGCGGACTTGAGTGCGGCCACAATGCCGTCGTAGTGGTAGTCGGGGTCGGAGTTGGTTTTGGGGAACCAGACCACTTCCTCAGAGTAGACCGTCTCGCCGTCAATCACAGCGGACACTTTCCGGTCGGAGCCGCCGGCATCGAAGCCGATGCGGCACCCGCCCAGGTGGCCGCCGATGGCCTTGGGCGCGTCCTTGGCCTGAGGAACCTCGTCCACCAGCACCACCTCGAAGGGGTGCTCAAAGATGTTGGCCATATAGTCCCAGTCGAACTCCTGCTGCCCACCGGTACAGTATACAGATCTCAAATACTCGCAGGTTGCCGCGTCGCCGCTGACATAAACCTTGAAGCCGCCCTTCATCCATAAAATGGTCTTCACCAGCCGCTCCACATAGTAGTGGTCCGCCTCCGCCATCTCGGGCGTGCCGTGGATAAAGGTGTGGCAGGAGGCCATCTGGCCGTCGGCCCGCTCCACAGCAATCCCTATGGGCTTCCCGGCCCCTTCCAGGAACGCACGGTTGAAACGCATCAGGGGAAGAAAGCCTGGGTCCAGCGCAGGAATATTTTTCAAGTCCACATTGATGCCAAATCTGTTCATAGCGATGTCTCCTTTATCCGGTTAAACTTGTATATGTGAGAGATTACCGTAGCGGAATTGTACCACAGATTTGTGCAATATGCAATCCTTATCTGACTGTTTCAAGGCAGCGCGGCATAATTGCGGACGTTTTTATAGATTTGTGAAAAATAATTCAGGCTTCCCGGATTACATACCTGTCATATCCGGCCCCGGCCAACCGCTCATAGGAGGCCCAGACAGCTTCCGGAACCTCCACCGGCACCTGAAACCGTCCGGCGTAGGTCCGGAGGCGCTGGAGGTCCCCCACCATCAGGTTCAGAACCGACTCCAGGCCATTCCCCTGGTCCAGATACGCGCAGAAGCTGGTCTCTGACCGGGCCACGCTCCAGCGCACCTCCGGCCACTGCATCGCAGCGGTGGCCCAGGCCCGCTTTGCCATGTAGGGCTTCGCGGCAATCACGCCCGTTCTGGGAACAATTCCCCGTTTTTCCAGCAACGCCCTGCTGAAGCGAACATTTTCCCCGGAGTTGGACGCCCGGTCCTCTACCAAGATACGCTCTGCGGGCACGCCCAGCTTTACACACCGCTCCGCAAACAGCACCGCCTCCGGTTCGCGGAACAGGGCCGCCGTATCTTTTCCAAACCCGCCGCTGCACACCAGCCACCGGGCCCGCCGTTGCCAAAAGGCCCGCGCCGCCGTCACAGGCACGTTTAAGTCCCGGCTCCCCATAGCCAGCACAATATCCGCCTGATCCGCTGTTTCCTCCATATCGGAAAGGAAATCATACAAGACCCGCGCATGCTCCAGTATTTCATCCATGTACTCCAACGTTTCCCCCTCGCTCCTACTTTAAAGCGGACAAAGCCTCCGGTCCGCTTTCCGGGAATGCCGCAGCCTCATGTAAAGAGTACGACACCGCGTCCTCTATGTCAAGGGCGGAGGCCGAAACGGCGGCGATGTCCTGAATAGTTCCCTTCGCATAACAACGGAGCGGCGCGGCTCCCGGCCGCGCCGCATGGCGCAAAAGGCTTACTTCAGCGCGTCGGACACCTTCATCAGGGTCTCCTCATGGGTGTGGTCAACCAGGTGGGTATAGATCTTGCCGGTTGTGGCAGGGGTGGCGTGGCCCAGGGCCTTCCCGATGTCAAACAGCGGCACCCCTTGGAAGGAGGCCACGGTGGCAAAGGAGTGGCGCAGACCGTGGAGGGTGACCCGGGGCAGGTTGTTCTTTTTGACAAACCGGGTGAAGGCCAGGGACAGGGCGTTGGGGGAGTAGGGCAGGCCCTTGTGGTCCAGCACCACAAACTGGCTGGGCTCCTTCAACTTGCCGGAGCGGTACAGCTCCTCCTGGCGCTCCTGTTCCCCGCGGAGCAGGCTGGCCAGATCATCGGACAGGTATAGGGTACGCACCGAGGAGCGGGTTTTGGTCTCCTTCTGGACGATGGTGGCTCCAAACGCGGTGCGGGCCTCCCGGATGAGCAGGAGCTGCCGGCGGTAGTCGATGCACTCCCACTTCAGGCCGCATATCTCCTCCCGGCGCATTCCCAGGCTGCCCGCCAGCTTAACGCACAGTTCCAGGGAGTGGCCCTCCACCAGAGCATACAGCCTTTTCAGCTCATCCGGACGGTAGTAGGACGCCTCCTTCTGCTTCGCCCTGGGCGGCTCAACCTTGTCCATAGGGGAGATCAGCAGCTTGTCCTGCCGCACCGCCGAGCGCAGGGATGAGGACAGCAGATCATGATGCCGCCGAAGCGTGTTGGAGGACAGGTTGGCACTCTGCTGTACCTGGATGTAATACTGCTGGATATCCATAGGAGTGAGCTTGAGCAGGGGGATATCCCCCAGGGCGGGAAGGATGTGGTTGTCGATGATCTTCTGGTAGCCGTACACGGTGGTCTCCGCCCGGGTGGGCCGGACAATGTTCTCCATCCAGCTCTCCAGCCAGTCGCCCAGGGTCAGGTCATGCTTGGGCGTGCGCAGCTCCTCTTCCCGATGGGTGAGAAAGCTGCGCAGGCCCTGCCGGGCGGCGTAGAGGGTGCGGTAGGTCTGATACCGCTTCATCCGCTTGCCGCTGTCGTCCTTGCCCAGGTCCATGCTTACGTAGTAAATCTTCCGCTGATCGTCGTAGGAAATGTTGCGCTCCACAGTTTTTCTTGCCATAGTGATACCTCCATATCTATTTCTCTGGGTATCTTTCCCCCGGTGTTGGTGGAAAATTCTCCCTGTTAAAAATAATGGAGGACAAGCTGCCGGTTAGGCAAGATAATTTTGCGAAATTTGTCGAAAGAAGTCAAAAAACATCCAAACCAGGCGGGCATTTCTTTTCTTGAAAGAAACAGAAGCAAAAAAACGCCGCTTGTGGTAAAATAGAAAAAACGGGAGGGATGCTTATGCTACGGATCGGGAATCTGCCCCTGCCCATCGGGGGAGGAATGGACCAGCTGCGCAGACGGGCCGCGCGGGAGCTGGGGGTACGCCCCGGGGCGCTGGGGAAGCTGGAAATTGTCCGCCAGTCCATCGACGCGCGGAACAAGGGAGAGGTCCACTATGTTTATACGGTTGAGGTGTCCATGCCTGACGAGGCGGCGCTGTTAAAGACAGCCCCGGGGCGGAACATCACCCTGTCGGAGCGGGCGCCCTACGTCTTCCCGGCGGTAAAGCGGCGCTCCCCTTTGCCGCCGGTGGTGGTTGGAATGGGTCCGGCGGGACTGTTTGCGGCGCTGTTCCTGGCCGGCCACGGCCTGCCCTGCGTCATTTTGGAGCGGGGGCAGGATGTGGACCGCCGCGCGCTGGACGTGGAGAAATTTTGGAGCACCGGAATACTGGACGAGTGCTCCAACGTCCAGTTTGGCGAGGGGGGCGCGGGCGCCTTCTCCGACGGCAAGCTGACCACCGGAACCCACGACAAGCGCATCTCCGCCGTCCTGGAGGCCCTGGCAGCGGCGGGCGCCCCCGCCGATATCATGTGGTCCCACAAGCCCCACATTGGCACCGACGTCCTCCGGGAGGTGGTGAAAACCATCCGGCAAAAGCTCATTGCCCTGGGCTGCGACGTGCGCTTCGGGCACAAGCTTGTCGGCCTGGCCACAAGCGGCGGGGCGCTGGCCGGGGTGGAGGTGGAAGGACCGAATGGCATCTATACGCTGCCGGCAGACGCCCTGATTCTGGCCCCCGGGCACTCCGCCCGCGATACCTTTGCCATGCTCCGAAACGCCGGAGTCCCCATGGAGCAGAAAAAATTTGCCATTGGCGTGCGCATTGAGCACAGGCAGCGGGAGATCAGCCTGCAGCAGTACGGCCCCGCCTGGGAGCGGCTCCCTCCCTCCGACTATAAGCTGGCCTGCCACCTGCCCAACGGCCGGTCGGCCTTCACCTTTTGCGTCTGTCCCGGGGGACAAGTGGCCGCTGCGGCCTCCCGGCAGGCGGGCGTGGTCACCAACGGTATGAGCCATCGCGCCCGGAACGGGGAGAACATCAACGGCGGGCTGCTGGTGGGGGTAGGCCCGGAGGACTTCCCGGGGGATGTTTTGGCCGGGGTGCGGTTTCAGGAGCAGTGGGAGCGCGCGGCCTTCCAGCTAGGAGGAGGCGGATTTTATGCCCCCGCCCAGCGGGTAGGGGATTTCCTTCAGCTCCGGCCCTCGGAGGGCCCCGGGACTGTCCAGCCCACTTACCGGCCCGGAGTGGCCTGGACCAATCTGTCCCCCTGCCTGCCCGGTTATGTGGAGGATACCCTGCGCCAGTCCCTGCCCCTGCTGGACCGGAAGCTGCGGGGGTTCGCCGCCCCGGACGCCGTCCTCACCGGGGTAGAAACCCGCTCTTCCTCGCCGGTACGCATCCTAAGGGACGAGCGCTTTCAGTCCTCCCTCCGGGGGCTGTACCCCTGCGGCGAGGGGGCAGGGTATGCCGGGGGCATCGTCTCCGCCGCCGTAGACGGCATCCGGGCGGCTGAAGCAGTGGCCTCCCAATAGGGAATGGTTTCAGAAAAATGGGGCATCCTAAGACCATCCAAAACAAGGAGGTCATACTCATGAGCAAAAAGGACAGGCATAACCGGGATCCCCGTACCGGCCGGGACCTGCGGGGCTCCTCGCCCCTGGCCGGCCAAAACCGCACCGACACCCCCACCAACGCCCAAGACCCTATGGCCGATCCCCTGGAGATGCGGATGAAGCGGGAAGGACATGATATGTAAAAATAACCGGGACGGCGGAAGCTGTCCCGGTCTTCTTCATAAATTCTTCACAAAAAATTCCAAGTCTGGTGAAGATTAGCAGGGACCGGCGTGGTATCCTATGAAACAGATCAAGGGATTGATCTGGATTTCTTCCGGGACGGCAGGCGCTGTTCCACGGTCCGATGGCCCGCGGACGACATCGGACATATTTTTCCGGCCTCCTGGCGCGAGGTATGCGCCCCACTGCCGCCCCGCGGGCATCCGTCCCGGCGCGGCAGACCAAAAATCCCCGCCGTCAGGCGGTTTATCATACAACCATGTTTTTCTCTCTCTCTTTTTTCAACATGGAACGCCCGCCGGGCTGCCGGCGGGCGTTCCGCTATTGTTTCAGTTTCCCGCACTGCCAATCATACCGGCATGCTCCATAACAAGGCGGTAGTAGTCGGTATCCAGGATGGTCCCCGAGTAGGCCACCCGGTTCTGCACCTCGGCTACCATGCCAGCCACCTCATCCCGGTCAGGCTCCGCTCCGTCCCAGCGGGTAAACTGGTCCAAAACGGAGTTGTAGTAGCCCTCCTGGTTGATAAAGCTGTAGTTGGCAAAAATCACCAGGGGGTCTTCAACGGACAGGATATCGGAGCCCATAATCAGCCGGGAGTCGTAATCCAGACCAAATAGGTTGGACAGGGTGGGCATCACGTCCAGGGAGGAGCAGTATTTGTCCACCCGGACGGAGGTTCCTTCCATGTCCCCGCTCCAGAGAATGAGGGTGTTTTTGAAGATCTCAAATACCGGATCCACCTCATGGCCCAACAGCTCGCTGTACTGCCCGTCGGTAAGGCCGTAGGGGTAGTGGTCGGCGGACAGGACGATTACCGTGTCGTCCAGCCTGTCCGCCTCCTCCAGTTGGGCCAGAAGGGACTCCATGGCGTATTCCAGCTCCATCTGGCAGGCCAGATAGCAGCGGGCCTCCTCGCTGTAAGGCAGGCCGGCCACCTCGTCCCAGTGGCGGGCGGACATAGCGTTGCTGTCCAGGGTGTAGGTCAGATGGCCGCTGACGGTGAGGCAGTAGACCATGAATTTGTCCTTGTGGACGAACATGGGGACGATCTCTTCCATCATTTCCAGGTCGGAGGGGGGCCACACCTCCTCCATCTCCAGGCCCTGGCCCAGGGCGTAGTAGTCAAAGCCCATGTTGGGGTGGGACTTATCCCGGTCGTAGTAGTTGTAGAGGTAGTCGTGAAAGGCAAAGGTGGAATAGCCCTCCTTGCGGAACTGGTTGCCCAGGGCGAAGGGCATGTAGTTCTCCGAAGAGAGGGAGTAGCTCCACACTCCGGATTTGGGGATAAGGCCGGTGGTGGTGACATACTCCCCGTCGGAGGTGGACACGCCCCAGAGGGGGGTGTAAAAGTTGTCAAAGACGAAGCCCTGATGGGACAGTTTCCACAGCGTGGGGGTGCGCTGGGGGTCCATGGCCAGGGTAGAGAAGCCCTCCGCCACAATCCAGATCAGGTTTTTGCCTTCAAAGTAGCCGGTCCACAGGTTTTCCGGGGTGGGGGGACGCTGGGAAAACCAGAGGTGGGCGCTTTTCAAGCCCTCGTCCTCCTCATTGGCAATGAGGGTTTCAAAGTCGATGGGCAGGGTGTGGTAGCCGGGGATGGTCTCCGGGCGGAAAACGCTGCCGCTGGGGGGCGGGTCGTCCGCCGGGGGGACGGTGGGCTCCAGGTCGGGCGGGGCCTTGTCGGGCTCCGGCTCCACTACCAACGGCTCGTCGGGCTTGATGCCAAAAAGCACCCGGTACACCTCCAACTGGGTTTGGGTGAGCACGCCGAAGTTCTGCACCTCCAGCTCCGGCGCGGCCGTGCGGTAGTAGATGTAACGCAGTGAGAGCACCCCGCTGCCGCACAGCAGCACCAGCCCCATGGCGGCGAGCTGGACGCCGGCCGCCATAACCACCCACCGCAAGCGCCGGCCCCTGCCGGCGTCCTGCCCGGCAACAATCCGCTTCCGGAACACCCAGGCCAGCACCGTGGGAGCCACCATCATGGAGATCGGGAACCAGTTGGCCAGCACATTGCCCACTGCCATCTCCCCAAAAGACTGGGCCACCATGGCCATCTTAGTCAGAGAAAAGATGGTGAGAAACGCTTTGAAGAGGTGGTAGTACACCAGCTGTGAGCCGATCCATAGGGAGGCCAGGCCGGTGCACAGCACCAGCAGAATTTGCCCCCGCCCGGGGGACACACTGCCGCACAGCAGCCCCAGCAGCAGGGCAACAGGGATGGTAAACAGGAGGGTGAAGAATATGCCCTCCACAGTTAGAGAGCGGAACAGAAATACCTTTAAAAACAGCTCCTCATAGTAGATGACCGCCAGCAAAAACAGGGAAGGGGCGGCCAGCTGCCGCCAGCGCGCCCACAGGAGGACGGAGGCGGTTTTTTGATCGTCCAAGCAGGTTCACCTCCCGGCAGTTTCAATTGAATCAAATCTGAACCATTGTACTGGATTAACGCACAATTGTCAACGTCGTACGCTTCAGCGCGGCTGTGCATTAGTGCGAAAAAGAGCTGAGGGGCCAATTATTCTTTGTGCAGATACACCAATAGTTTCTCTTGAAAAAATTGGGGCCATCTGGTATGATTATTGTGCTTTACAATTTATTCATAAAGTCCCGCCGCAGGGCGGGCAGGAAAGAGAGGAACGCCGTGTCCCAGCTGAGCGAGAAGGTCCTGGAGGGGCTGAAAAACGTCTATACCGCCTACTACGATGTGGAGGAGATCCATGACGGCACCGCGCTGAAGGCTCTGTGCTCCTACCACATCAGGGACAGCCAGTACGTGCTGGTAAAGCGCGCGGAGCTGTGGGCTGCGGAGAACCACGAGTACCTCTATTTATGGGACGCGGGAAAGCTGGACGAGGCTGCGGTGGAGGAAATATTCCAACGCACGGTGGCTGACGGCGAGCCCCGGGTCAGGCCCCACTCCCAGCACATGTATACCTACCTCACCGCCGTGGCGCTGTGCGACAGCGCCCAACCGGCCGCTTTGAAACAGCTGAAAAAGCTGAAAAAGCGCCGGGAATATAAGCTATCACTCCATGGATGGATGGAGTTTAGAATAGCCGCCGTGGACTTGTCCACCGGCGAAATTACCGTCAACCGCGCCGGGAAACCCCTGGGAAAAGACCTGAAACGGCTGACGGAGCGCATTATCTCTGCAAATCATATCGGAGAGGAGAAAAAATAACTATGAATGCAGTCCTGGTACTTCTGGTCGGCTGCGCCATACTGATTGCGGGCTATGTCTTTTACGGCAGCTGGCTTGCCAAGCAGTGGGGCGTGGACGACAAAAACGTCACCCCTGCTCATGAACTGGAGGATGGCATGGACTATGTCCCCGCCAAAGCTCCCGTTCTCATGGGCCACCACTTTTCCTCCATCGCCGGCGCCGGCCCCATTAACGGCCCTATTCAGGCGGCCGTGTTCGGCTGGGTTCCCGTGGTGCTGTGGGTCCTAATCGGCGGCATCTTCTTCGGCGCCGTCCATGACTATGGCGCTCTGTTCGCCTCCATCCGCCACAAGGGCCAGTCCATCGGCGAGGTCATCTCCGCCAACATCGGCAAGCGGGCCAAGAAGCTGTTCCTGATTTTCTCTTACCTCACCCTGATTCTGGTGGTGGCCGCTTTCGCCGCCATCGTGGCCGGCACCTTTGTAGGAATCAACAAGGACGGATCCCACAACGAGGCCAACGCCTCTGTAGCCATGGTGTCCATCCTGTTCATCGTGATGGCCATCATTTTCGGCATGTGCGTCTACCGCCGCGGGGCCCCCCTGTCTGTGGCCACCGTGGTGGGCGTGATTGGTATCGTCATCTGCCTGATCATCGGCCTGAAGTTCCACCCCATTTACCTGAGCAACAGCACCTGGATGTGGATCATCGGCGCGTACATTCTGGTGGCCTCAGTGGCCCCGGTGTGGATTCTGCTCCAGCCCCGCGACTACCTCAGCTCCTTCCTGCTGTACGGCATGATGATTATCGCCTTTGTGGGCATTTTGGGCGCGGGCGTTATGGGTCAGAACACCAACCTGCCCATGCCCGCTTTCACCGGCTGGACCGACACCATGACCGTTAATGCCAACACCGGCGCCTCCGCCTCCCTGGGCACCGTGTTCCCCGCCCTGTTTATCACCATCGCCTGCGGCGCTATCTCCGGGTTCCACTCCCTGGTGGGCTCCGGTACCACCTCCAAGCAGCTGGACCACGAGCGGGACGCCAAGCCCATCGCCTACGGCGGTATGCTCATTGAGTGCGCACTGGCCCTGATCTCCTTGTGCGCCGTGGCCTTTGTGTGGAACCGCTACTCCCTGAACTTCGGGGAGGAGGGATTCCTCCGCGCCCCCACCGCCGTCTTTGCCAACGGTCTGGCCGGCATGGTGGCCACCATCCCCGGTCTGGCTGGCGTTGAGGACGTTGTGCGCACCCTGCTGATCCTCACCGTCTCCGCCTTCTGCCTCACCTCCCTGGACACCGCCACCCGTCTGGCCCGGTATATGTTCCAGGAGTTCTGGCTGGAGCCCGGCCAGACCTATAAGGATGTGTCCGGCTACAAGGCCGTGCTGGCCAACCCCTACGTAGCCACCGCCATCACCGTGGTGCTGGGCGTGGCCCTGGGCATGAACGGCTACAGCGTGATCTGGCCCCTGTTCGGCGCCGCCAACCAGCTGCTGGCCGG
>CANDCW010000002.1 GCA_947383275.1 uncultured Bacillota bacterium | reverse complement strand
CATCGTGGGAGTTCATCACCACCAGATAAGGGGCGATCTCGTCCCCGGCGATGATATAGCGGTGGGGCATACGGGCCAGCATCCAGACCTTGCGGCCACCCTGCAAGGCCCCGGCAGTCTCATAGGTCACGCCAGCCCCCAGCAGGTCATCGGTAAACTGGAAAGCGTCCTCGTTCTGCACCACCTTGTAGCGGTCAGAGACAATACCCAAGGGGGCGTCGTCGGTGCTACGGAGATTGGCCTTGTAGCCAGCGATCAGGGAGCCGTCCCCGGTGTAAACGTCCTTCTGAACGACCTCCCAATCAAGGCCGGCATAAATCAGAGCGTCAGCGGAGGTCGGGGCCTCCATGACTTGGGTACCCAAGCCATGCCAGGGCTTTTCTCGGACATAGAACATGGTTTCAACGTTTGCGGGCATTTTTTAGTCCTCACTTTCATTCAATTTTTCGTAGCGTTCATAGCATTTGCGGCACATAGATTCTTCGCAATCTGGATCATACTTGGAATAGTAGGCTTCGCTGCTGCGCAGAGGCTTGCCGCACCGAATACAATAGGTGTAGGATTCCTTGTGACCTTTCTGATTGGCCTGAACATTTTCATTCACTGCAAATCATCCTCTTTTAGAATCACATCAATCGCTATACACAGGGCGGCCGCTGCTGCGGCTAGTATGATACCAAGGAAATCCTTCATATTCTGCTCCCAATTTTTGATGGCTAATCCCCCCTTTCTAAACCAACTATAACGCTACATAACAGCCGCATGATGCAATACCAGTGCAACCATCTGTGTCAGCAACGTTCGCACAAATTCCAACAACAGTCTCAACATTTTTATTCCCCATTTCATAAAAATTTCCCCTATCTAAACTCAATAAGAGCCGATAAAGCGCATTCAGCTTGATAGGAAATCAAAAAGTGCAAAAGCCCATAATCGCCGAGAATTATGGGCTTCTGCACTTTTTCATGCAAATAATATATGGGTGTCGAGGGATAAAATAACACCAAACAATTGAATAAGGCACAAAGCCAAATTTTGAGAAAGCAGGTGCGTAAATGTACTATGATGAATTTGGATACCCTGTTCAGGATAATGACGAAGGAAGTCTTCCTCCAAATGAATATATGACCCCGCAGGAGGTAATGGCGTTTCTCGCCATAGGCCGCAACACTTTTTATCGGCTGGTCAACTCCGGGGAGCTTCCGGCATTCCGAATCGGAAAATTATGGAGAGTGCGTAGAGAGGATATTTTGAATTTTTCAAAATGAGTTGTCCTTTTGGGCCTTCTTTAGTATTTTCCAATCAACATTCAAGACGATTCTCTTTTTTCCATCCACCACTTTACGGTAATCATATCTGAGATATTTATTTGGATCAGCTACCTCATACTGTGGCTTTAGGTAGTTCCCTGAAATCAACTCCCACTTACGGAACTGAAGTTCAGTGCATAAAAGTTTAATATTCTTCTCTTTACAATAGGATTGAAATATCGTCCAATACTTTTTTATATCCAAAAAAATTCCAATTTTTTCTTCGATTTTAAGTATAGCGGAATGATATGGCGAATCTTTATCCATCGCCAGAAAAACAAAATTGGCAAAATCAGTTAAGGTTGCCTCGCAGCCTAAAATTCGTTCTACACAATGAATATGACTTTCAAATCGGCTATACTCCCCTCCTTCATTGGACAAATATGTTTGAATAAAATACATGGAACCAAGTAAACAAGCCTTATGCTGCTGCTCAATAGAAGGTTCCTTTTTAGAAGCTCCCAAACGGGTAAGTGCTGTTCTGTATGCCGCCAAAAGCGGTTTCCTAATTTGGGTAATATTCACGCCATTCAAGTTCCGCATAACTGCCATATAAAAATCCAATAAAAGTTCATGTCTGGCCATTGCCTTTTCTGCTACACGGTAAAACTCTCCTATCCATTTTTTCGCACCAATGATGGTTTTATCACATGAAACAGTCAGGCATTCTTGCTGGCTATAAGGTTTCGGAGGCGAAACTGTAGGCAACAAAATCGGCAAGGTTGATGTTGAGATAATCCTTTTTAATTGCTTTTTTGACAGAGAATCCGGGACATTTTGTCCGTTGAACTCATAAAATGAAAAAATCTCATCTCCATAATCTATACGCCTGTGATCCGAGTATATAAGAGGAAAGTTTAGGTGCTGCCATATTGCTGTGGCCCTTATATCTGTCCACCTACTTCGGAATTTCTTTAATATTGGCGGCTGAAATTTCACTCCGGTATTTTCTGTTTTTAGATGCTCTGCCGTACCTTTTCGGTTTTCCCATTCACGGAAATTACACCACATATCTGCATAGCAATCTAATGCCCAATAGGGCCAAGTAACGTGTCCAGTATGGGTTGATAGTTCATCATCCAAAAGAATTTGCAGCGCAAAATCATAATGCACATTTTTTAATTTACAATGAGCGTATAATGGTTTACATAGAGAAAAAAGTGTAGCAGAAAAAAACACACTTTCAATAGGAATCAAGACAAGAGGAAGATTTTTGTCCATATTTGTATTTTTTGATCTTCCATTCATCCGATGGAGGTACGTTGCGTAATAAATCTGCCCTCCAATCCCTGAGCACCGCACACCCCATGTAAAAATCGAATCGGGATAATACGCAACCTGATACTCCATTAACGCATATCCATACATTTTTACAAGGCGATCAAATATTTCTATTTTGCCATTACCAATAACCCAACACTTTCCAGACAAATTATAATTCATAATCTCCGGAATTGTTTTATATACTTCGACGCAATACCCCTGTCTTTTCTTTTGATATGCCGCTTCAACAATGACCAAATCTATCCATTCCGACTGGCACTTTCCATCTTCAGTTGGATAAAGAAAAACTTTCCTTGGCAGAAACAAAAAACTGCATAGTGGATGATTATTCTTATAAACGATTTTCCCTCTGGAAAGTTTTAGTCCAGTCTCTCGAATTGCCCAACGCAAAGGTACTGTGAGGGAATCAAATGTTTCTTTGCTAACAAAACAACTGTCTCCCTCGGCCATTTCATAAAGATACTTCTGCAAAGGCTCATATTCGGCTAAGAATCCGGGTATTGTTATATTCCCCATTTTTTATGATACCTCCACTTATTTGGTAGCCTTACGATAGAAACCACAAAACCACAAAAATTTTTTTGTTTTCTTATTGTACATACGAAATCTTTTTTTGTCAATATCTATCGTTTGGTCAGAGGCATGAACATCTATTTATAGTCCCCCGTGGGGTCTATTTTTCCTTTATTTCAATGCTATTTACCCTATATTTATGGTGATTACTACTACATCATAGTATGCAATTTATTATTTTAATATCTCACTAACAGTCGTTGTAAAGGCAAGGTCAATTACCCATTTGTCGTTGCCTTATAAAAATCAAAACGTCAAAAACAGACGCTGTAGGAGGTATTTGAAAGTGTTAGTTCACACATTTGAATTATGCGCCCAAGTATCCTCAGAGGACTGTAAAGCCTGTGGGGACTTCTTTTTTTCTCAGGCCCACAATCAGCCTGCCTGCTGTTACAGACAAAAAGAAACCCATCAAATCACTTTTAACGGATGGAACCAAAACGGAATCGTAGTATATCTGCGGGAATCTAAGACAAATCATTCGTTCGGTTATATTCATCTGAGAATTACTCCTGAAAAAGTATTAGGCTGTTCAAATCCAATCGCACTTTTCCATGCAAACGAACCCGATGTGGCAGAACTATCTGATCGTCTTTCCGTTCTCTTTGACGGCTCCCCGCTCTTAGATATACAGTTCTATCTTTACAGAATTGACTTGTGCCAAGATCATATCGTTGAAAATGGCAATATCGTTGCGGAATACATACGTCTGTTGAAAAAGGGAGCAAGCGATCAGTGGCAGATCGTTAATTTTGGCAATGAACAGGATAAACATTCGTGCCGCCGTGTTAACACCAGGTATCAGGTAACAGCATACGACAAATTGTATCAGCTTGATAATCGAAATATTCAGTTCGAGTGGTTTTCAAAGCAACGGATTCTTCGAGTGGAAGTCGCTTTGCTCTCTATGGGTATCTGCCATATGAGCAACAAGTTTCACTTGTCAAATGATACATGGGGAATGCAACTCGTTCATTTGGCTCAGTATGGGGGAAAAATTGTGTCAACAATCTTTGACTCCCTGATTCCTCCTGGAGATTACTATTCATTAGCTGCCGCAAAAAAAATGATAGAGCAGTCCCTTTATTCAAGGCCGAAACGTGAAAAAATATATCATTTTTTGAAGGAGATTAACCGCAAATCAATGGTGAATCCCTGCACAATCAGGTGTCATATAAATTGGAAAAAGCGGTTGCGCCAGTTAGCGGCCCTTAATATCAACCCTGCCACAATTCGGTCAAGAGCTGGGATCAAACATCTGCCATCACTCTACCCAAACCAAAAAACGTATAGTACGGGAAGTTAAAACATGGATTATTACTGTGGTAATTCGGAATATGCCCTTAAATTTGTGCGTTTCCGTCTATTCACAGCCACATTTCGCATATGATAATTTGAAAGGAGCAGAATATTATGACAAACTGTGCCGTAGCCTCTGTCTGTAAAAGCGTTTTCAAAGGCGGAGAAAACCAGCCAACTCCAGAAAAATACACCAACATTTGGATCTCACTTATCAACCAAATTGAACGCAGTAAGCAAGTCCTGGCTGGGACAAGATAACGGAACAGCGGTTCCCTGTAATGATATACAGGGGGCCGCTTTCTTTATATTATATAAGGAGTTAATGCTATGCCTAAAGTAGCAATTTACTGCCGTCTGTCTGAAGAAGATCGAAATAAGCAGTCTGAATCGGACGATAGCAACAGTATTCAGAACCAAAAATCCATGCTTCTAAAATATTCCCTTGAACAAGGGTGGGAAGTATTTAACGTTTATAGTGATGATGATTACACAGGCTCTGACCGAAACCGCCCGGAATTTATCCGGCTTTTGCAAGATGCCGAGCACCACAAGTTTGACATTGTCCTCTGTAAGACCCAATCCCGCTTTACCCGTGAACTGGAACTGGTCGAAAAATACATTCATGGCCTTTTCCCTGTCTGGGGCATCCGATTTGTCAGTATCGTGGATAATGCCGATACCGCCAACAAGGGCAACAAGAAGTCCAGGCAAATCAATGGTTTGGTGAACGAATGGTATCTGGAAGATATGTCGGAGAATATTCGCAGCGTCCTCACCAACCGTCGTCAGGAAGGCTTACATATCGGAGCCTTTGCCTTATACGGCTATAAGAAAGACCCAGACCAAAAAGGTCATCTGGTTATTGACGAAGAGGCCGCCGCCGTGGTTCGGGAGGTATTCACCCTCTTTTCACAAGGCTACGGCAAGACAGCCATCGCCCGAATGCTTAATGATCGGGGGATTCCAAATCCCACTGAATATAAGCGTCTTCACGGTTTGCGGTATCAGCAGCCCAAGCGAAAAAACAGTACGCTATGGAAATACTTTGCTATTTCCGATATGCTGGAAAATGAGATTTACATTGGCAACATGGTACAAGGCAAATACGGCAGCGTCTCTTATAAGACCAAGCAGAATAAGCCCCGGCCCAAAAGTGAATGGTATCGTGTGGAAGGTACCCACGAAGCCATCATCGACCAGGATCTTTGGAATCGGGTACAGATCATTATAGCCCAGCGCGCAAAACCCTTTGATGTTGGGACTGTTGGTCTATTCGCCCGGAAGGTTCGCTGTGCCAACTGCGGATACACCATGCGTTCCTCCAAAAATCGGGGGCGGCACTACCTCCAATGTTCTAACCGCCATGTGGCAAAGGACGCCTGTATTGGCTCCTTTATTTCAGTGGATAAATTAGAGCGAATCGTGATTGACGAATTAAACCGCCTTTCCGAAGAATATCTTGACAAAGACGAACTGGAGCGGAACATTCAATTTTGTGACAGTCTGCAAGCACAGAAGAAGCGTATTCAGGATGATCTTACCGCTTATGAGAAACGAATTGAGGAGTATTCCAAAGGAATCCGAGAGTTATACTTGGATAAAGTAAAGAGGATCATTTCTGAACAGGATTTTGTCGAAATGAGCAAGGATTTTTCTGCGGAAAAAGAACGATTGGAGCGTGTTGTCAAGGATGGACAACATCAGCTTTTCGAACTTGACGCCAGAATAGAGGACGGGGACAATCGAAAAGCGTTAATTGACCAATATACCAACTTGGAACACCTGACACGGGAAATGGTAGAAGCACTTATCGACTACATAACTGTGGGTAAACGAATCGCTGGAGTCAAAGACCCTCCAGTTGAAATACACTGGAATTTTTAGTTTAATAAAGGGATAAACCGTCAAAAAGCGGTTTATCCCTTTATTCTATCAGATATATCGAATATATTTTTTAATGTGCGGTTGATTTTCATTTATAAGCGTGATATACTAACTTATATCAACCGAGGGGGTGTAGCTGGTGATTCAGCGTGAATTATATATGAGCCGTATCCGACCCTTTATCGGAAGCGACTTGATTAAGGTCTTGACAGGCATCCGACGCAGTGGAAAATCTGTTATGCTGGACTTAATCAAGGAAGAACTGCTTGCCAAAGGAGTTGGGGAGAATCAACTCTTTTCCTACAACTTTGAAAATATGAGATTTACACACCTCTGTACGGCTGCGGCACTTCATCAGGAAATCATCGAACGTACCTCCGGGACAGAGGGTAAGGTTTATCTTTTTTTTGACGAGATCCAAGAGGTCGCAGATTGGGAAAAGTGCGTGAACTCATTCCGGGTGGAATTGGACTGTGATATTTACATCACGGGTTCCAATGCGAAGTTGCTTTCCGGTGAGCTTGCTACCTATCTGGCGGGGCGGTATGTGGAATTTGTTATCTACCCATTCTCTTTTGCGGAATTTACCGATCTCTACCAATCCATCTTTCCCGGTGCTTCCAAGCCCCAATGCTTCACAAAGTATTTGACTGCCGGGGGAATGCCCTATCTGAGTTGTCTGCGGTTTGAGGAAGAACCCAGCCAACAGTATTTGGAAGGACTATACCATTCTGTGGTTCTCAAAGACATTGTAAAGCGGAATAACGTTCGAGATATAGACCTGTTAGAGCGCATTATCGCCTACGCCACCGCCAATGTTGGTACGACTTTCTCTGCCACATCAATCGTTAAGTTTTTTAAGAATGAGGGACGCATCGTATCCACCGAAACCGTCTTAAATTACCTCAGATACTGTTTGGACGCTTTCTTATTCTATCGGGTCAAGCGTCAGGACTTGCAGGGCAAGTCTATCCTGACTACCAATGAAAAATACTATATTGCCGACCACGGAATCCGGGAGGCCGTCTTTGGCGGCAATATGCGGGACATTAACCTGATTTTGGAGAATATCGTCTTTCTGGAACTACTTCGCCGGGGATACACCGTAACAGTGGGAAAATCCGGCGAAAAAGAGATTGATTTTATTGGGGGAAAAAAAGATCAGCGTCTATACGTCCAAGTAAGTTACCTGTTGGCTTCCGATGATACGATTCAGAGAGAATTTGGCGTTTATGACAGTATCCGTGATAATTTCCCCAAATATGTGGTTTCTATGGATGAACTGGATTTGAGTCGAAGCGGAATTAAGCACAAGAATATCCGGGATTTTTTGCTAATGGAAGAGTGGTATTGATATAAGACACTTGTAGTCGGTTTATTCCACCGATTCTCCAAATGTGTTGGTAAGCATGGTGTATCTTACTTGCTGCCTGTCTGAAAATTGCATGGGGGATATTTGCGTGCGTTGAAATCTGTAGAATGTTTCTTTTGCCTGTTCCATAAGGCCCAATTTAGCACTAAAATGAGCTATGTCAAGCAAAGAAGCCCCTGCTACGTGGCTGGGTATTCGTTGGCTCTCTTGATATGCGGTATTTACGATATCTTTCATCTGGTTTAAAGTAGTTTCGTCAGAGGTCTTCTGTCCAAACTGAATCAAGGCATCATATTCGTTCAAAAGATTATTCTCCATCTCAATTTTCTTTAGCAGTTGTCCTGAACGCTCATAAATCTGAACAATATCCCCCATCAACCGTAATACCAATTCGCCGTCATAAACCTCCTGTGATCGTCGGATAAAATCAACACGCTGTAGAAGTACCCAGCAACGTTCATTAAAGTAGTCGGTTGGTAAACTCTTCTCATAATTCTCCAAATCTGCTAAGGCTTGTCCTCTTGCATAATCAACAAGTTTTTGTGTCCACAGATTGTAAAGTTGTGCCTGTTCTGAAGTAGGATTACGAGGACAAGTAAAGTCTTGTATGGCATTGATTCGCGCAGGCATAGGCATCTGAAAATACAAATCGAAATGCTGTTTTATATCCTCTATTACTAAATCAATAGGGAATCCTCCACTGTTCAGCATTTTTAATGTAGAAATTTCAACCATATATTTGTCAGGGATTTTTGCCATTGCATGGAGCCTATGATACCCCTCTTCTATTGCTTCATATTCTTTAGCCCTGTCCCCTATTTGCCGTGCTGTGGTAATCTTAAAATTCTCTAGTTCCAATTGGTTCGTCAGTGACGCATCAGAAACAAGAGAAGTGTATTCTGACAACAGGGTATCATATTCTTCTAAGTGCATTTGACGCAATTGAATTTGCCCCAAATAATTCTGGTAGGTAATGTGATAGGTCCTTGTATCCTTATACTTTTTAGCTGCTTCAATGGCTGCTTTATAATAGCGAAACATTTCTGTGAAGTTATTTTTAAAGGCGTGTACTCGTCCTAAATGAGTATAAATCGAAATCAATATATGATAATCTTTATATTGAGCAGGAATTGCATTCTCACCCATACAAGCCATTTGATATGCTTCTTCTTGGTTTCCTTGTAGTTCTTCCAGATAAGATTGGAGAGCATAGTAAGCAGGAGCATTTGTATTTTCTAATCCTTGAATTACTTGATTCGCTTTTGGAAGATTTCCTAAACTAATCAGCAACACTGCCTGGCTATAATAAAGATCAGATAATTCTTCTGGATATAACAGTTTCTGATCAATAGATTCAAAGGCTTTATAACTGGCCCGAATGCTTCCTTCTTCATTTAAATACCTTGCTCTAAGAATCTGGTAAGCCACTTTCTCGTCTGCGTCTTGCAGATACCAAGGTTTTCTATCTATCAATTCCTTATGCTCTCTCGCCCTGCCTTCTTGTAAATATTTTTGATATTTTTTGAGATACCAAGCCGAAAATAACACTGGTGATTTAACTGAGCGCAAAACTTGTATAACATAAACTCCATAAAGGATAATTTGTAGTCCCCGAATCCAGATAGGGAAGCGATACCAGATTCCCGTATATGCAAATATCCAAAAAATGCACATAAAAGCAAAAATTCCGCACACATAAGGGAGATTTTTTCTATGAATCAAATGAAATATCCATGTTTTTCCGTACTCGTGAACCAAAAGGTAAACGCAGCCAATAGCAATTAGAGCGATAATCGCAATATACGGACTGATTTCAAATGCACTCATAACATCCCAAGCCATCGAAAGAATATCCATATCTATATCCCCTTTAAGTGCAATTTCGACATATTTGAGCTTCTATCGACATAATAGCACACTACGTATAAAAAGCCAATCCCATCAACGAAAAATGTTGTCCTTACGAGGTCGCACCAGAGCAGAAAGCCCGCCTCACCTACGACAATATTCTGAGGCTGTCTGATGACCCGGATGTAAATAACGTAATCCGCTTCCTTCGAGAGCGGGAAATTGTTCATTTCCAGCGCTTTGGTGAGTGTCTGAGGCTATGCAAAGAGAAAATGGACGCTAAAAACGTTTATCTTACTAACCCGGCTTTTGACCGAGGTCAGCCTGAACCCCGTGTGCGAAACCGTATGTAAGGTATAGCATCAACCGGCAGGGACTGAGTTGTGAGCCCAGTCCCTGCCGGTCTGTTTTTCTTTTGACTTTCTTTAGTTTTTGTGATATACTGTTTGCATTTCTCCCTGAAAGGGTGATGTAATATGCAGGAACACCCGCTATATCCCCGAACCCCCGATGACGCGCTGGCCGAGGTTGAGCACACCCTGGAGCAGATGCTGGCGTTAGCAGGGCTGTCCGCCAGCGACTTAGACGTTAATCGGGACGCACTGCAAAAGACGCTGGGCCGTCTGCAGGCCAGGATTGACAATCTTGCGGACTTCATAGAGGCGGAATGAGCCACCGGCAACGAAAGAGGTGATCCTTTTGCCCAACCTAATCAGCCGGCTTCGCGCAGTCAGGCCGCTGTACTGGCTGGGCTGGACCAGTCTGCTTTTCTTCCCGCCCTACTGCTGCTTGATCTTGGAATACTACAACACTGGCCAGCTGGACATCCTTCTGGATTTCTGGAGAAACCACCCCGCCCCATCTCTCTTTGGTCTGCTGGTGTGTTTTGTGCTGTTTACTCTCCTTTTGCTTCTATTGGGTAGGGCCGCCCCGGCTTGCGCACTGATGGGTGGCGTCTCCATCTTGGCTGGCTTTATCAACTACACAAAAACAGCTCTGAACGGTGACCCCTTCTTTCCAAAAGATGTTTTGATGGCGGGGGAGGCTGGTTCACTTCTTTCGTACCTCAGCGGTGGGCTTCCCAAGTGGATGCCTCAGGCCATCCTGCTGCTGGCCGTTTGGTGTATTGGTCTGGCAGTTCTGAGGCTACGCCTACCTATTCGAAGAAAGGAACGGCTGTTTTTTGCCGCTTCAGCGATATCCCTATGCGCCGTGTTCTGCTCCGGGCAGGCCAGGATGACCGCAATGCTGGAACACTTCGGTATTTACCCTGAGCAAACTGTACTTCAGCTTTTCAATTACAAGGAAAACGGTTTTATAGGCGCCTTTGTCCTGAACCTAAATACCATGGGACTTCAACAGCCCAAGGGCTACTCCCGAGAATTTGTGGAACGGCTACTGTCCGGTTATAAGGAAACTGAATCCTCTGTCGGGAACTTTGATGTGATCCTAGTGCTCAGCGAGAGTTTTTGCGATCTGCGGGAGATGCCCGGCCTGACCTTCAGCGAAAACCCGCTGCCCCGATATGACGAACTGCTTCACCATGGCAACTGTTACAGCGGGACGATGTACACCAATGCTATTGGCGGTGGGACGGTCCGCCCGGAATTTGAGATTCTCACCGGCTTGAGTACCGAAGCCCTCCCCAGTGGGGCTACCCCCTACGAGTATGTCAACCGCCCACTGGAGAGCTATGTATCCAACTATCAAAACGCAGGCTACCGCACTGTGGCTATGCACCCCAATACCGCCACCTTCTATGCCCGGAACACCGCCTACCCAAATTTGGGCTTTGACCTATTTTACAGCTTCGATGAACTGTACGAAATGGGCGAGCTCACCTACAAGCGGGGTTATACTACTGACCAGTACCTGGAAACCTGCATAGAGCAGGTACTGGACCAGTCAGAGGAGCCTACCCTTCTCTTTGCCATTACCATGCAGAATCATCAACCCTATGCCCCCATGCCCCAAGAGGAAATCGGCCTTTCTGTCTCCTCCGGCCGGCTGTCCCGGGAAAATCTGGATGCGGTTACCACCTATGTTCAGGGGCTTCAAGATGCCGATCAAATGCTGGGCGCGTTGGCTGACTACATCGACATGCGGGACCGGCCTACGGTACTCATCTTCTTCGGCGACCACAAACCCACTTTGGGCGCCAATCTGGCAGCTTATGATGAAAGCGGTTTTTTTCCAGCTTTCAACAATTTTTACCCTGAGGCCCGGAAAAAGATGTATTCTACCCCCTTTCTAATCTATGCCAATCGGCCGCTGAATCCCGGGATTTTTACAGAAAATACTGGGAACAGCCTTTCCACGTACTACCTGATGGACGCTGTAGCACTGTGTACTGGTTTCCAGCGCACGCCCTACATGAACCTGCTGCTGAATTGTTATGACGCGGTTCCCTATTACAATACCCGGCTGGCTATGGAGGAAACACCAGAAGTGGAAAAATTTGTCCGCGCTGTTCACAGCGTCACATATGAACGCCTGCACAGGTGAAAACGGCAAAGAGAGGCCCATATTTGGGCCTCTCTTCACTTTTTAAAACGGTTTGCAAAACCACACCGGCGGCACAACTCCTCCTGGGTTCTGCCCTGGGAAAAGCCGCTGTAAATGGCCCGGGCCCTGGGACTATCCAGAATCTCCGCCAATGTCCCGCAGTAAAGATTGCCCAAGGGAATATCTCCCTCGTGGTCCAGACAGCAGGGCACTACCGTACCATCCCACAATACCCCCACCTGGTCCCGCAGGCCGTAGCAAAAACCAGAGCCACCCGTCTCAGGCAGAGACAAATCAGGCCAGTTAAATTTCTCGCCCCACTCCAGGAAAATGTTGGGGGCCAGCGTCGTTCCCTGGCGCCCCGCTTTCCAGGGCTTTGGAAATGCACGCTCCATAGCGGACAGAATCTCATCGTTTTTGCGGTTGGCCCCCCGCGTGTCCGCTCCGTCCAGGTTCCACAGCCGCAAGGCACACCGTTTACCAACCCGGGCGGCACTGCGGGCAAAACGGAAGCAGATATCCAGATATGTATTCAGGCTGTCTCCTCCGCTACCCTCAAAGGAGTGAAGGGAAATACTGACCTTCTCCACCGCCGGGGCAGTGCAAAGCAAAGTCTCCTGCTCCCTAAGCAATGTACCGTTTGTGGTAATCATCACCCGAAAGCGCAGCCGCCCGGCCTGCTCCAAAATTTCCTTTAACTGGGGATGAAGAAGCGGTTCCCCCATAAGATGGAGGTATAAATACTCCGTATGCGGCCGCAGCCGTTTGGCCAAGAGCTGAAAATTCTCCGGTGAAAGAAATCCGGGGGGCCGTCGGGTTCCAGGGCAGAACACGCAACGCAGATTGCACACGTTAGTAATCTCCAGATAAGCCTTCCGCAGCTGTCTCATCCGCCGTCCCCTCCCCTTTGGTATCTATCTTATCACATTACCGGAATCCGGGTCAACAGTACGCCCCCAAAATGTGTAGAAAACGCGCTTCACGGATGGGATATGTGGACAAGGGGCGGTAGTCGGCATCCTCGGTATGGGCAGCCACCAGAATATTATCCAAAGCGGGCGGGTTTCCCACCGATACGATCACCGGGTTGTGGGCAAAGGGACCGGCCGCAAAACGCAGCTGAACAAAATCCCCAGGCAGAATCCCATTTACTTCCACCTCCTTACCCACCGGACCGGGCCCCTCCTTCTTCCGGGTGAGGAAATTATAGAAAAAGGGTACTCCCGTCCAGGCAGGAGCCCGGCTGTACTGGCTGTTGTAAAACCAGCCAAAGGTAGGAGTGTAATTCATCACGCCGGAGCCGGCAAACAAGCACTGAGAAGCGAAGTTGGTGCAGTCGCCTCCCAGCTCATCAAAATTGTAAAAATTGGGATTTCGGTGGTAGGCCCAGCGGTGGGCATAGTCTACCGCCGCCTGGCGGTCATAGGGGCACAAAGTCATAGGGAAAACCTCCTCTTTTCCCTAAACTATGCGGGTAAACAAGGAAAAGTGCCTGTCAGCTCAGCGCCCACTGGATCACGTTTCTGACCCAATCCCACATGTGGGGGAATTCCTGCTTTACAGTGAACCAGATATCCTCAATACGATGCTCGTTCTCTCGAAGAAAGGCAAACACCCCACTGGCATCCTGCTTCCCTACCGCAATATGCCCAATGGCAGAGCCGCCAACAGCCAGCCCTCTGGACCAGGCCCCACCGCCAATGGCCAGATAGTTAGAAAAGGCCCCGCCGCCAATGGCAAGCCACTGTCCCACAGCGCATCCACCCACCGCAAAGCCTCCAACGGCCAGCCCGCCTAGAGCAAACAGTCCCAGGCCGACACCGCCCAGGGCCAGGAGCAGCCCTAAGCTGACACCGCCCAGGGAGATCAGCCCCAACGAGCAGCCGCCGATGGCCACCACCCCCACGGCGCAGTTTCCTATGGCGATGATCCCCTTGGCCAGTTGAGGGCCGTAGCCCATACGCACATGAACCAGCGGCAGGCCAAATACCTTTATAGGGCTTACATATTCATAAAAAACCCCGCAGGGCCGCGTGCCGGAGGCATGTTTCATCTCCTCCCAGGGGGTGCTCCTTTCCTTGGCCTCCTCCAGCCCCACCAGCCGGTCGATGGACATGTCAAAAAGCCGGGACAGCTCCACCAGCTTCTCCAATTCCGGAGTGCTCTGCCCCATCTCCCATTTGGACACTGTCTGACGGGTTACGCCAACTCTACTGCCCAACTCTTCCTGAGACCACCCCCGTTGTTTCCGCAGGGCCATCAGCTGTTCCGCAAAATTCATACGAAAACCTCCTTTTGATGTCCCAACTATAACAACTGTCTCCCTCTCCCGTCAACCAAACGCGCTTGGAAATTTGTCAACTAAAGTTAACATGGGTATATCCAACTGGAAAAACACGCTCTTAAATAACATTAGATAAACAAAATCTAGTTTTTGTTTACCTGCGGCTTTGAGATAACAAAAGGGAGCGCTTCGGCGCTCCCTTTTGTAAGCCGGACGAACTTAAGCCTTGCCGTTGCACCCCAGGACATCCACCAGCTTGTGGCGGACCAGTTCCTTGATATTGGCCCGGGCGGGTTTCAGATACTCGCGGGGGTCAAACTTATCAGGGTGCTCATTGAAGAACTGACGAATGGTACCAGTCATAGCCAAGCGCAGATCGGAGTCAATGTTGATCTTACATACAGCGCTCTTAGCGGCCTGGCGCAGCTGGGCCTCGGGAATGCCAACAGCATCGGGCATCTTGCCGCCGTTGGTGTTGACCATCTTCACATACTCCTGGGGAACACTGGAGGAACCGTGGAGCACGATGGGGAAGCCAGGCAGGCGCTTGACGACCTCCTCCAGGATGTCGAAGCGCAGGGGGGGTGGAACCAGCTCCCCCTGCTCGTTGCGGGTGCACTGAGCGGCGGTGAACTTGTAAGCGCCGTGGCTGGTGCCGATGGCAATGGCCAGGGAGTCACAGCCGGTCTTGGAGACGAACTCCTCCACCTCTTCGGGGCGGGTGTAGTGGGACTGCTCGGCGGACACGTTGACCTCGTCCTCTACGCCGGCCAGAGCGCCCAGCTCGGCCTCGACAACCACACCGTGGTCGTGGGCGTACTCCACCACCTTCTTGGTGATCTCGATGTTCTCGGCAAAGGGCTTGGAGGAGGCGTCAATCATGACGGAGGTAAAGCCGCCATCAATGCAGGACTTGCAGGTCTCAAAGCTGTCGCCGTGATCCAGGTGGAGCACGATGGGGATCTCGGGGCACTCAATGACGGCGGACTCCACCAGCTTCACCAGGTAGGTGTGGTTGGCGTAGGCCCGGGCGCCCTTGGAGACCTGGAGGATCACAGGGGCCTTCTCCTCGCGGCAGGCCTCGGTGATGCCCTGGACGATCTCCATGTTGTTGACGTTGAAGGCGCCGATGGCGTAGCCGCCGTTATAGGCCTTCTTGAACATTTCGGTAGAAGTAACAAGGGGCATGGGAATAACCTCCTTATAATTAAGTCCCTTTTATTTTACCACATTTTCCCCAGATTGCAACAGCCCTACGGAAAAAAACTCCCGCTTGTCCGGCGGGAGTTTTGTAGGATTTGTGAAGAAATTCCCCGTCAGTTCAGCGTGATGTCCTCAACATTCACACCCAGAGAGGACAGCTTGGCAACCGTTAGTTTCAGCACATAGTCAAGGGCCGGGTTTTCATGGTCGCCGTTCGCTTGCTTAATCCGTTGCAGGTCGCCATAATGTTCGATTGTCATCGTGACCAATTCTTTATCCGACATTGTAACATCTCCTTTCGTTTGACCAATCCGGTAAACTGATAAGCAAATTATATCAGATTACGCGGCGTCTGTAAACCTTACAAGCTTTGCTTTTGTAAGATTTGTGAATGATTTTTCATCTTTTACTTTTTGATCCGGTCTCTGGTATTGATATAGATGATACCACCAATACTTACGGCAAAAACCAACCCGAGCCCCAGCCATAAAATCCACATTTTATGGAATATATCGCTCAGCATCACGATAAAGAAGCAGCCGGCCAGGGCAAACATCAGCATACCTACACACGTGCACAGCTTCTTTTCATCAATCTTCTCCTTTTCTGTTTTTGATGCGGTATTGTAGCCGGCAATCAGAAAAGAGCCCTTTCCTTTCAAAAATATGATGCCCAGCAACACCAATGCCCCAACGACCGCTCCATGGATGGCCAGCAACATAGTATCCCCTCCAATCACCGCTTTTCACTCTGATTTTACCATTATCCGTCCCAAAATTCAATCCAAGGTCAGCTATTCTTTCCGTTTACAACTCCGGAAATTTTTGCTATAATATCCGCGAGAAAAGAGTTTCCCATTCCACCAAGGATATTTTAAATTTGGAGGTAATCAACATGAGCAACACATTGAAGGGCGCCCTGATTATCGGTCAGTCCGGCGGCCCAACTTCCGTCATCAACGCCAGCGCCTACGGCGTGATCCGCACCGCCCTGGACAGCCCTGACATCACCGCGGTCTATGGCGCGGCCCACGGCATCAAGGGCGTGCTCAACGATAAGCTGTACGACATGGGCCAGGAGGACGCCAAGGAGCTGGAACTGCTGCTCAACACCCCCTCCTCTGAGCTGGGCTCCTGCCGCTACAAGATCGCCGACCCCGACGCCGACGACACCGACTACAAGCGCATCCTGGAAATTTTCAAGAAGTACGATGTGCGCTACTTCTTCTACAACGGCGGCAACGACTCCATGGACACCTGCAACAAAATCAGCAAATATATGCAGAAGGTGGGCTATGAGTGCCGCATCATGGGCGTGCCCAAGACCATCGACAACGACTTGTTCGGCACCGACCACTGCCCCGGCTTCGCCTCCGCCGCCAAGTATATCGCTACCTCCTGCGCCGAGGTGTACAAGGATGCCCGGGTATATGACACCGGCATGGTGACCATAATCGAGATTATGGGCCGTCACGCCGGCTGGTTGGCTGGCGCGGCAGCCCTGGCTGGGGTTGCTGGATGCGCCCCTGATTTGGTCTACCTCCCCGAGGTTGACTTCGATATGGATAAGTTCCTGTCCGACGTGGACCGCATTTATAAGGAGAAGGGCAACTGTATCGCCGCTGTCTCCGAGGGCATTCACTACGCCGATGGCACCTTTGTCTCTGAGGCCAAGACCTCTGCCACCGATGGCTTCGGCCATGCTCAGCTGGGCGGCCTGGCAGCTCTGTTGGCCAATGTGGTCAAGGAGCGCACCGGCGCCAAGGTGCGGGGCATTGAGCTGTCCCTGCTCCAGCGCTGCGGCGCACATCTGGCCTCCCGCACCGACATCGATGAGTCCTTCTTGGCTGGCAAGACCGCTGTGGAGGCCGCTGTAGCCGGCGAGACCGATAAGATGGTGGGCTTTGTCTGCACCCGCGAGGGCGGTCATTACAAGTGCGAGACCAAGCTGTTCAATCTGTCCGAGGTAGCCAACTTCGAGAAGAAGGTTCCTATGGAGTGGATCAACGCTGATCACAACGGTGTGACCCAGGACTTCATCGACTATGCACTGCCCCTCATTCAGGGCGCCGCCCAGGCTCCTACCGAGAACTCCCTCCCCCGCTTTGCCCGCCTGAAAAAAGTCCTGGCCAAATAATGAAAACGACCCGCCCCGATCGGGGCGGGTTTTTGAATCCTCCGCTGGGCGTTTTGTCATTTTTCAACCAAGGCTTAAAGTCCGTTTTTTTCTAAAAAGGCTTTTGCGGTTTCAAGACAGCGCTTGGCATGTCCAAATTTTCCCCGGGCGTCCATCTCAGCCGTGTTCGGCAGCTCGATAGAATAGTAAGGAACCTTTCCTACTCCTTTCAACAGGCCCGCGATATCAACCGCCCCTTCTCCAACGTACAAGCGGCCGGAACGGGCCACTCCGGTCATATCCGGATGGTCTACGGGAGGAATCCACGCGGGGCCGTCGCAGAGGTGGACAAATCCAAATTTTTCCTGCGGTACTGCCTCCAGCATAGACTGGGTTACACCGGCCCGGTGGGCGTGGAGGCAGTCAATCATTAATCTCAGGTTGGAATGGCCAACAGCCCGGATCATGTTTTCAGCCTCGTCCAGCGTGCGGATGCCTGAGAAAGACATAAATTCCAGATTAACGAGGAGCTGATACTTTTCCGCCAAATCGCACAGCTTTTTCATCTCATTCAGCGCAAAGACATGATCCTCTGTCCAGACGCTGGAGATGATATACTTTGCCCCCAGCTCAGCGGCCCGGGCAATGTTTTTTTCGTAGGACAGTACATCAATCCCATCTCCGATTCTGGCCAGCTCAATATCCATCAGTGGGATATGGGTGCGTTCCAAGGCATCCCGAACGCTGAGGTAGACGCCTTCATTTTCCAGACTGAAATCCGGTTCGCCAGGCAGGCGCATAGAAATAAAACGAGGACTGACTCCGTTGTAGCCGCAGGCTGCAGCCAACTCCACCAGATCGGCGGGGTGAGTTCCAGGGACCGTCAAATAAGCCAGCGAAAACATATGGTTCATCAAAAATACCTTCCTTATAAAAAAGGACGCCGCACCAGTGCCTTGCGCGGCGTCTCGGATTTATTTCTGCGCGGCAATTTCATTTAGCTTATCGGCAATGGCGCCGTAGCCGGTAAAGAAACTGCACAACAGGGGTGTTTTCACATCTTTCAGATCGGGAAGCAGAGCCCGCATGGACACCTGAGCCATAACAATAGCGTCATAGCCTTGCTTGTCCAACTCCCGGATGCTCTCCATCAGGATGCGGTTGTGCTCCTCGGGGTGGCCGGCCTGAAGGGCATCCCAAGCGGGATTTTGCAGGAACTGAGTACATTCCATCTTCTTTCCCTGCTCCGCGCCCACCTTTTCAATCAGACGCTGGCTGGGCCCCAAGGTAGTTTCCAGGGTGGCGATGAGGGCTATTTTCGTACCCAGGCTTACCGCCTCCTTTGCCATTGGCAGATCAATCTTCATGACAGGAATACTGACTTCCTTCTCATAGATATCCGCCACCTCGCCCACCGTGGAGCAGGAATTGACAATCAGGTCCGCGCCCGAGATTTCCGCTGCCTTGGCATAGAGGGTCATCCGGTCAATGACTGCCTGGGTGGGACCGCCGTTGGCCCGGACATCAGAGAGCAGAGTGCTGTCGGTGATGAACTCCACCCGGACGCCGGGGACCTTTTCCTTCAAAAAGGCCACAGTGTCCTCCCTCTTGGCAAAGCTGGTCTGGAGAATACAGACATGAGGAGCTGACATAGAAACACACGTCCTTTCAATTTTTATGAGATCATGATTGAGTAGCATTTCTCAGAAACTCACAAGCAATCTTTGCTTCCTGGGCAAAGCTGCTTTGACTGGCGGGAAATTCCTCCATGCTTACGCCGCCCTTATAACCAATGTCTTTCAGCGCTTTAAAATAAATTGGATAATACTCGTCCTCTGTCACATTTTTTGGAAAACTGCGGCCCTCCAGCCTGGCAAAGTGGGAGTGAACTAAAAACTCCTCTCCATACTCCAACAAGCTGTCTACAGTATCATTTTCCATTTTCAGATGGTAATAATCTTGAAGGCAGCGGACATTGGGATGGTTTACCGCTTTGGCCAGAGCAACCACATCAAAAAATGTATTAAGCATGTTTGTTTCCGTACGGTTATTGGGCTCCTTGGGCAGCATATTCACACAGCACCCGATATCCATGGCTGCGTACCCCTTTTCCAAATATCACTTGCGGCCCACCAGGGCTTTGGCCTTAGCGATAATGGACTCGGTGTCCATTCCGTGGTCCCGGTAGATCAGCTCCGGGTCGCCGGATTCGCCAAAGCGGTCCTGAATACCCACGATCTCCATGGGAACGGGACAGTTTTGCACCACAACTTCGGATACTGCGCTGCCCAGGCCACCAAAAATAGTGTGGTCCTCAATGGTCATGATGGCGCCGGTCTCCTTGGCGGCCTTGATAACGGCCTCCGCGTCCAGAGGCTTGATGGTGGCCATATCCAGCACCCGGACGTTGATTCCCTGTTCCTTCAAAGCCGTAGCGGCATCCACTGCTTTCTTCAACAGTATCCCGGATACAATCATGGTCATGTCCGTACCGTTGTCCACAACGGTGTGTGCCTTGCCCCACTCAAATTTGTAGGTGTTGGGATCGTAGAAATCAGCTACCGGATTCCGGTGAAGCCGGACATACAGCGGACCGGTAAAGTCCACGGCGGCGTGGGCCAGAGCCTTGGCAGCTACTGCATCGGCAGGCTGGACCACTGTCATGTTGGGAAAAGCGCGCATAATCGCAACATCTTCAATGGCGGCGTGGGTAGCTCCGTCACCACCCACCTGAAGCCCGGCGTGGGTACCAATGATGGTAACGTTCAGGTTGGGGTAGCACACGAAAGTACGCACCTGCTCACATGCCCGCATGGAGGCAAACACCGCAAAGGTCGCCAGAAAAACCTTATTGCCGCAGGCGGCCAGGCCGGCGGAGGCCCCTACCAGATTTTGCTCCGCGATACCAAAGGAAAATTCGCGCTCCGGAAAGAGCTTGCCGAACTTTTCCAGCCCGCAGGTCTTGGTATCGGCATTGCACACAACAAAATTCTCATTGGTCTTGGCAATTTCGATCAGCTCCTGACCGAACGCCATTCTGGTTGCAATCGTTCCCATTATACCACACCGCCTTCCTTGATTTCACTGATAGCCTTGACCAGTTCCTCGTCGCTGGGCGCCGCGCCGTGCCACTTGCTCTCATCCTCCATGAAGGAGACGCCCTTACCTTTTACCGTGCGCATCAAAATTGCCGTGGGATGGCGCATGGTTTTGGCTGTGTGGAGGGCTGTCAGCACATCTTTCATGTTGTGCCCGTTAACCTCCACCACCTTCCAGCCGAAGGAGCGCCACTTATCTGCAATCGGCTCCACGGTCATGATCTCGTTGGTCCAGCCGTTGATCTGCACACCATTGCAGTCCACAATGGCCACCAGGTTTTTCAGATCGTGGTGATTGGCTGCCATAGCCGCTTCCCACACCATACCCTCCTGGATCTCGCCGTCACCCAGCATAACGTAAGTCATGTAATCCTGGTGATGGAGCTTGCCCGACAGAGCCATGCCCACCCCTACAGACAGGCCGTTGCCCAAGGAACCGGCCGTCATGTCCACACCGGGCGTCTTGTTCATATCGGGGTGGCCCTGGAGGATGGAATGATACTGCCGCAGGGTGTTGAGGAGGGCCGGATCAAAGTATCCCCGGCGTGCCAGCGCGGCGTACATGACCGGGCAGGAGTGGCCTTTGGAGAGAATAAACCGGTCCCGGTCGGCCCATTTGGGGTTCTGGGGGTCGATGTTCATCACATGGAAGTACAGTGCGGTGACCATCTCCACAGCGGACAGCGAGCCGCCGGGATGCCCAGCCTTAGCGGCGTGGATCATGGAGACGATGTCCTGCCGGATCTGGACCGCCTGCTTCTCCAGCCTCTCCACGTCCTTTTCGGTGAAATAGAAGGGAGTCATTCGAATATCAGTCCTTTCTGTAAATCTGAAAAATGAAGTTCCTGTCTGTGAAAACACAATACCTCAGCGGGGCGGCAAAGTCCAATTCTTTTTTGTGAAGTCCGCTATCAGAAAGAATGATAGATGAGCTAAAAAAGGCTTGACAGTCCGGAAACAGGAGGGATAATATAAGGGAAAGCAATCTATTTTGCACAAAGAGCTGCAAGTTTTTTGGGATATTTAACAAATGAACGGTGGAGGTAGTTTCGTGGAACTTTACACGATGCGCTACGTATTGGCGGTGGCGGAATACAAGAACTTTTCCATGGCGGCCCAAGCCTGCCATGTAGGCCAGCCCGCCCTGTCTCAACAGGTCTCCCGGCTGGAAAAGGACCTGGGCGTTGCCCTGTTTACCCGCAGCTCCAGAGGTACCGCGCTTACCGAGGCAGGCCGTGAATTTGTCCATATGGCCCAGGAGATTGTGCAGCGGGCCGACGCCCTTCAGGCCAAGATGTCCCTATACGCCGGGGTGCGCAGGGGCACGCTGAATCTGGGCATAATCACCAGCCTGCAATGCATTGATTTCGGCGGTCTGTTGTCCGCTTTCTGCGGCAGCTATCCGGAGGTCTCCCTCAATATCGTGCAGGATGGCACCTACCGTCTGTTCGAACAGCTGCTGGAACGGAAAATTGACGCAGCATTTTTAAACCGTCCTATATCCGGCATTCCAACTGGCTTGGAGTTTTTTAAATTGGGTGAGGACGTGTACTCCTTAGCGGTCCCCACCATCCATCCCCTGGCAAGGAGGGACCATGTCAGCCTGGAAGAGCTGAAGGATGAGGACTTTATCTTTCACCAGACGGGCCAGGTGGCCTCGGAACTCTGCTTGGCCGCTTGCCGAAAGGCGGGTTTTGAACCTCGTATTATCTGCCGTTCGGCCAGCCCCACAATGGGTCTGTACATGGTTCGGGGCGGACTGGGCGTGGCGCTGCTTCCCTCAGAGGAGTTCAGGGTCCACCCTTTCAGCGGCGTTGCCGAATTGAAATTGAACGAGCCAATTGTAAAAGAAGTGGGGGTAGCCTGCAGAAAGGATGTGGCCTCCCCTTTGGTGGATACGGCGGTCCAGTTTTCTAAAACTTGGGTTCGATAAAAGCGGGCGGTTAAAAATCGCCGCCAGCGCACTTAATATGACAAGAGCCGCCAGGCAGGCGGCTCTTGTCACATTATAGCTTGTCCAGGCCCAGTCTCAAGCGGCGGAGGGTCTCTTCTTTCCCCAAGATGCAGCAGATTTCCACCGCACCTCCAGGGGTAACCGCCTGACCAGCCGCAGCAATACGCACCGGCCACATAAGAGTGGCGTTCTTGACCTCCAGCTGTTCCGCCAAAGCCACCAAACCGTCATGGACGGCATCTTGTGTCCAATTGGGGATCTCCTCCAGCATGGGAATGGCAGCCTTCAGCATGGCCTTGGAGACCTCCGGGTTGGTCTTAGACTTCTTGTTGGTAAACAGGTCCACACCATACTCCGGAAGCGCGTTGAAAAAGGCCACCTTCTCCGGAATGTCGGTAAGCTTTTCGCACCGTGCCTGAAGCAGCGCGGCAATCTCAGAAAGCGGCAGGCGCTCATCCTTTACAGCCTGCCTGATATAAGGCGCGGCAGCCTGGGCAAAGTCTTCCGGGGACATGGCGCGGAGGTATAGGGCGTTAAAATGGGTCAGCTTCTCAATGTCGAAGATGGCGGGAGACTTGGACATGCCCGCCAGGTCGAACGCGCGGGCCAGCTCCTCCAGGGAAAAGATCTCCTGCTCCGCGATGTCACCCCGGGGAGACCAGCCCAGCAGGGCCACATAGTTAAGGATAGCTTCTGTGAGGAAGCCCTGGTCCTTCAGGTCTTCATAAGAAGGGTCGCCGTGGCGTTTGGACATCTTATTTTGGGCGTCCCGCATAACGGGAGAGCAGTGGACATAGGTGGGAATGTCCCAACCGAAGCCCTCATAGAGCAGATTGTACTTGGGGGCGGAGGACAGATATTCGCTGCCTCGAACCACGTGGGTGATGCCCATCAGGTGATCGTCAATGACATTGGCGAAGTTGTAAGTGGGCATACCGTCTCGTTTGATGAGCACCTGGTCATCAAGCGTCTTATTTTCCACAGTAATATCGCCAAAGATGGCGTCGTGGAACGTGGTAGTCCCCTCCTGCGGAATTTTTTGACGGATGACGTAGGGCTCCCCGGCATCCGCCCGGGCCTGAGCCTCCTCCGGAGGCAGGGCGCGGCAGGGGTCGCCGGCCCTCTCAAACTCGCCCGAGTCCTCCCCGCTCTCCACCTTTTCACAGAAACAGTAGTAGGCGTAGCCTTTCTCAATGAGCAGGCGGGCATATTTGCCATAGGTGTCCCGCCGCTCCGATTGAATGTAGGGGGCCACAGGGCCGCCCACGTCAGGCCCCTCATCGTGGTCCAGCCTGCATTCGGCCAGCGTCTTATAAATGACATCGGTAGCGCCCTCCACCAGACGGCCCTGGTCGGTATCTTCAATGCGCAGGATAAACGTCCCCCCGGCGTTTCGGGCAATCAGCCAGGTGTACAGCGCCGTGCGCAGGTTGCCTACGTGCATGTAACCCGTGGGAGAGGGCGCAAACCGGGTGCGCACCTTTCCCTTGGGGATTTTTGCTTCCATCTCTTCAAAATATTTCATGTCAAGTGCCATGATACTCTCCTCCAACCGTTTTTGTGCAAAACTCCATTGCTCCGTTCTTTCCTTTTTGCCTTACCATTATATTGAATCTTTCCCTGTTTGGCAAGACTTTTAAAATTTAATCTTCTATTCATTGCTTTTTTCCCAAAAAGCGTATATGCTATATAGAAAGCGGCGGGCAGCCAATGGCCTCCCCTGCCGTCAGAGAGGAGAATCTTGCTTTGAAAGAAAAAAAGGACCGCAAACCTATGGGCCGAACCGGCAGTCTGCTGGTCAGCCTGCTGATTACGGCGGCGGTAGGGTTTGTCTACTTCTATATCTCCCTGCCCGCCCTCAATCCCCAGTCAGGTGACTTCTACAGTTTCCTGGGGCTGCTGTGCGTGGTGTACACCGTCTGCGTTTTTATTCTATCCGCCAAACCCATGGATAAGGGTGAGTACTCCGTTGTCCGCACACCCAAAGAGAAAATTAAGGACTGGTTCCGGTTTGTCAAAAAAAGCTGCCTGCCGGTGTTGATCCTCTTTGCTGCTGTGGTTGTGGTGGCCGTTGTGGGGCAGATCATCTCCCTGCCCATCTTCCGGGCCTCCGCCTACCGGAGCCTGCTCACCGTCCAGACCGGCGACTTTGCCGCCGATGTGGCTCAAATTTCCTTCAACGAAATTCCTACCCTGGACCGCTCCTCCGCCGAGTTTTTGGGCGACCGTCAGATGGGCACCCTCAGCGACATGGTCAGCCAGTTTGAATACTCGGGCGACTCCACCCAGATCAACTACCAGGGCCGGCCCGTCCGGGTTGCCCCCATCGCTTATGCCGACCTGATTAAGTGGTTCACCAACCGGGGCAATGGCCTGCCCGCCTATGTAGTGGTGGACATGGTCACCCAGGAGGCCACTGTCACCCGCCTGAGCGAGGGCATGAAGTACTCCTTCTCCGAGCCGCTGAACCGGAACATTCTGCGCCACCTGCGTTTCCACTACCCTACCATGATGTTTGCCACTCCGGAATTTGAGATCAACGAGGAGGGTCACCCCTTCTGGATCGCCCCCCGGGTGGTCAAGCGCATTGGCCTGTTCGGCGGGGTGGATATCCAGGGGGCTGTGCTGGTGGACGCCGTCACCGGCCAGTGCCAGTACTGCGAGGAGGTCCCCAACTGGGTGGACACCCTCTACGTCCCGGAGCTGATTATGCAGCAGTATGACTATTACGGCACCCTGATTCACGGCTTTATCAACTCCATCCTGGGGCAGAAGGACGTGACTCAGACCACCGACGGCTACAATTACATCGCCATGAACGATGATGTGTACGCCTATACCGGGGTCACTTCCGCCAACGCCGACCAGTCCAACCTGGGATTCCTGCTGTGCAACATGCGCACTAAGGAGACCCACTTCTACACCGCCCCCGGCGCCACAGAATACGCCGCCATGGCCTCCGCTCAGGGCGTGGTCCAGGACCTGGGCTACACTGCTACCTTCCCCCTGCTGCTGAACCTCGCCGGGGAGCCCACCTACTTCATTCCCCTGAAGGACGCGGCCAATCTGGTAAAGACCTACGCCATGGTTAACGTGGCCCGGTATGACATCGTGGCCATCGGGGATACCGTCCCCGTCTGCGAACAGAAGTATATCCAGATGCTCACCGACAAGGGGGTCACCCAGACAGAACAGATGCCCTACGATGAGATTACCGGAACAATTGCCGAAATCCGCAGCGCTGTGGTCAACGGCACCACTCAATATTATGTCCGTCTGGAGGGAGATACGTCGGAGGACGGCTACTATGGATTCAGCGCCGGTGAAGTGCCCTGGGCCATTCTGCTGAATGTGGGAGATAAGGTAACAATCAGCTTCTACCCCGCGGCAGGCGGCATCTGCCAGCCCGCGTTTGATGTAGAACGCCTGGAAACCGCTCCGGGACAAGGGACTGCCCCCCTTGTCCCCGCAGATGATATACAAGCGTCCCTTGATTCGCTGAATGTTCCCCCCATCGTCACGGGTTCCGGCCTTCCCCTCCCCCAATAGCATGCAATAGGACCGTCTGGTTTTCCTGGGCGGTCCTATTTTTTTGCGCGCTCGATCAGCTTTTCCTTCTCCGCCCTGCTCAGCTTCTTAATGGCTGCCTCCCGGCGCAGGGCTGCGGATTTGTCGGGGACCTCTTCGGCGTAGGCCAGCTTCAGCGGCCCTCTCCCCCGGGTATACTTGGCTCCCTTGCCGCTGCGGTGGGCGGCTAGGCGGCGGGGGATATCATCGGTGATACCGGTGTATAGCGTTCCATCCCCGCAGCGGAGGATATAAACGTACCAAGACACAGAAAATCCCTCCTTTTCCCCTTAATGATAGCACATTATGTCCAAATTGGAAACAATTCCTTTTTTATCCTGACAAATCCCCCAAAACAGTTGCCTTTCTCTTTTATTGGTGGTACAATATGGTGATATTATATGAGCGCCGGCAGGCGTTCTGAGATAAAGGAGCAAACATTCATGAACGAAAAGAAAGTAATGCTCTCCGGCATCCAGCCCAGCGGCGACCTGCACCTGGGCAACTACCTGGGCGCCATCAAAAACTGGGCCGCCCGGGCCGAGGAGTTTGACTGTTACTACTTTATGGCCGACATGCACACCATCACCGTCCGGCAAAACCCCGCCGACCTGCGCCGCCGTACCCTGGAGCAGCTTGCCCAGTACATCGCCTGCGGCCTGGACCCGGAGAAAAACACCCTTTTCATCCAGTCCCACGTCCCCCAGCACGCGGAGCTGGGCTGGGTGCTGAACTGCTATACCATGTTCGGTGAGCTGTCCCGCATGACCCAATTCAAGGACAAATCCGCCAAACATAAAGACAACATCAACGGCGGCCTGTTTACCTACCCCTCCCTTATGGCAGCGGACATCCTTCTCTATCAGCCCGATTTCGTCCCAGTGGGTGAAGACCAGAAGCAGCACGTGGAGCTCACCCGGAACATCGTCCAGCGGTTCAACGGCATCTATGGCGACGTGTTCAAAATGCCCGAACCTTACATTCCAAAGACGGGGGCCCGGATTATGGGTTTGACCACCCCGGACAGCAAAATGTCCAAATCTATCTCAGAGGGCTGTGTCTTCCTCATGGAAAAGCCCGAGGATATCCAGCGCAAATTCAAGCGGGCCATCACCGATAGCGACACCGAGAATCCCGTCCGTTACGACCCGGAAAACAAGCCTGGCGTAGCCAACCTGATGAATATCTATTCCGCTGTCACCGGAAAGAGCTTTGAGGAAATCGAAATAGAGTTTGCCGGTCAGGGATATGGTAAATTCAAGCCTGCCGTTGGCGAGGCTGTAGTAGAGACCCTGCGCCCCATAAGAGAGGAAGCCGCCCGCATATTGGCCGATAAGGTATACTTGGAAAGCGTCTATAAAGCCGGCGCGGAGAAAGCCTCCTATGTGGCTAATAAGACTCTGCGCAAGGTCTATAAAAAGGTGGGCTTCGTCCCTCGCTGACCCCCACCGCAACAAACAAGGAAGTTTTTTCCTTTGGTTCTTTCTTTTTTAAAAAAAGACAAGAACAAAAGAAAGAGGTCTAAACTATGCTACAACTTCCCACCGTAGGGCTGGCCCTGGCCGCCCTGCTCACCGCCGCCCTGGTGGCGCTGATTTTCACGCCCATGGTTCGGACACTGGCTTTCCGTGTCGGTGCTGTGGACGTCCCCAAGGATAACCGCCGGATGCATGACCACCCCATCCCCCGCATGGGCGGGCTGGCCATTTTCCTCGGTTTCATCCTCAGCGTACTGGTTTTTCTTCCCCTCACACCTGAGCTGCGCGGAATGCTGCTGGGCAGCGTGATTATCGTTATGCTGGGCATCTTGGACGACATCTTCGCCTTGCCCGCCCTGCCTAAGCTCTTGGTTCAAATTGGCGCCGCCCTTGTCGCCGTGCTCCATGGCAACCGCATTGATTTTCTGTCCAACCCCAATATTTTTAGCTCCGATCCCTACTGGGAGCTGGGGTGGCTTGCCATCCCAATCACGGTGCTATGGATTGTGGGTATTACCAACGCCGTCAATCTCATTGACGGTCTGGACGGCCTGGCCTGCGGCGTATCCACCATCAGTTCTATGACTCTGCTGGTCATCGCCCTCTTCGTGAAGGAGCCTGACGTGGCCATCCTCATGGGGGCCCTGGCGGGTGGGGGCATCGGCTTTCTGCCCTACAACCTGAACCCCGCTAAAATCTTTATGGGGGACACCGGCTCCACCTTCCTGGGCTTTATTCTGGCGGTGGTGTCCATCCAGGGGCTGTTCAAGTTCTACGCCATCATCTCCTTTGCCGTCCCCTTCCTTATGCTGGGCCTGCCGATTTTTGACACCTGCTTTGCCATCCTCCGCCGGGTGTCCCACGGCCAGTCCCCCATGGCTCCCGACCGGGGCCACATCCACCACCGCCTCATCGACATGGGCTTCTCCCAAAAGCAGGCGGTAGCGGTGCTCTACGTCATCAGCGCCATACTGGGCCTGTCCGCCGTGGTGCTCACCACCATCGGCGTGGTGCGGGCCATGATCTTCCTGCTGGCCTTGTGCGTCGCCGGGGGCGTGGCAGGCAAGCTGTATCTGGACCGGGTCGGCAGCAGTGAAAAAATCTCCAGCAAGGAGGACCGTTTCGATCCATGAAGAAAGTAATGACTGTTTTCGGCACCCGGCCTGAGGCCATCAAAATGGCCCCGTTAGCCCTGGAGCTGGCGAAGCGGCCGGAATTTGAGGCAATCTGCTGTGTTACCGCCCAGCACCGGGAGATGCTGGATTCGGTGTTGGATATTTTTCGGCTGAAACCAAACTACGACCTGGATGTAATGGAGCCCTGCCAGACTCTGTCCACCATTACCTCCAAATGTCTGACGGGTATGGACCGTGTGCTGGAGGAGGCCAAGCCTGATCTGGTTCTGGTCCACGGAGACACCTCCACCACCTTCGCCGGAGCGCTGGCAGCTTACTACCACAAGATTCCGGTGGGCCATGTGGAGGCCGGCCTGCGCACCTATGACAAGTGGTCCCCTTTCCCCGAGGAAATCAACCGGAAGCTAGTGGGAGCCATCGCGGACCTCCACTTCTGCCCAACCCCCGCCAATCGGGATAACTTGGCCCGGGAAAATATTACAAAGGGCGTATTTTTAACGGGCAATACTGTTATTGATGCTCTTAAAACAACTGTTGTAAAGGATTTTCACTTTTCTAACAAAGTTTTAAATAATCTAGATTATGTAAATCAAAAAGTAATTCTTGTTACCTGCCACCGGCGGGAAAACTACGGCCAGCCGATGGCCAGCATCATGACCGCCCTCCGCCGTGTGGCAGATGCCTTTCCGGAAACGGAGCTGGTCTACCCTGTCCACCTGTCCCCCGTGGTCCAGGAGGCGGCCCACCAATACTTGGGCGGCCACCCCCGTATCCATCTGATTGACCCTCTGGATGTACGAGAGATGCACAATCTGATGGCCCGGTGCCATCTGGTGATGACTGACTCAGGCGGGCTTCAGGAGGAGGCTCCCGCCCTGGGCAGGCCGGTGCTTGTCCTGCGGAAGGAGACCGAGCGTCCCGAAGCGGTTTCCGCAGGGACGGTCCGCCTAGCCGGCGTGGAAGAGGAATCCGTCTTCCAAATGGCCTCCCAACTTCTGTCCAATCAGGATGAGTACGAAAAAATGGCCCACGCCGCCAACCCCTACGGGGACGGTCGGGCCTGCCGTCGCATTGCTGACGCCATCGCTTGGCACTTCGGCCTGCGTGAAACGCCGCCTGATGCCTTCGGGGGCTAGAGAGGGGGCACACCCTTGGAACAAAAAAAACGGCTGGCAATCGTGGTCGCCATTGTGGCTCTAATGGCGGTGGCTATTTGCGCCAGCTTTGGGCGGGTTCTCTTTGCCGCCAATACGCCCGAGGTGATCCTCCCCTCCGCCAGCGCCGGGCTGGGCGATCTGTCCGCAGCCGGAGGTCCGGAGCAGGATTACCAACGAATCGAAGTCACCACACAGACTGTCACCGGGGTAGTTGCCACTCTGGCGCGCCCCGCCAGCTATTATCGGGAGCTGACTGTGGAGACCTTCTGGGCCGGTGGTTCCTCTACCTCTCAAGTGCAAGTGTGGGCGGACGGCGGCTGGTCTCACACTATCCAGACGCTTCCCTCCGGAGTGGTGCGCCACGACCTCATCGGCGGGGATGCCGCCTACTACTGGTATGACGGCTCTCAGCAGTACCAGAGCACCCCGGCGGATGAAAAATCCTCTGACCTGGCCCAGCACATCCCAACTTACGAGACCGTTCTGGAGCTGGAGCCCAGTGAGATTACCGCCGCCGGATATGAGCTGCGGGGCGATCTACCTTGCATCCTGGTACAAGTCCAGACCTCCGGTTCCAAGCAGCTCCAGCGGTTCTGGGTTAGCGTGGACAACGGACTGCTGGTTTCTGCGGAGAGTGAGGAGGACGGCCAGCTGGTCTACCGTATGACGGCCTATGCCCCTGTCCAATCCCCCTGTCCCACCGACGGCTCCTTCGCTCTTCCGGACGGAGAAGTTCTTCATACGCTGGGCGGGTAAAGCGACTCCTCCTTGCTATCCCCCAGCCCCATAATCAGCGTCAGCCCCAGGGCGATAACCAGTTCCAGGTCGTCTCCCTCCACCAATAAGTACAGCAGGATGAGCATCAGCAGCAGATCGCCGCTATCGAAGTTATCCAGGCGAAGGTTTTTTAGCAGGCCAGACAGGTTGGCAGCAATTCCGCCCTCCTTTCCGGATAAAAAATCAGGAAACCGAAAGGGCTGCTGCCGGGGGGCGCTCCCGAAGCTGTGGGAACGGGGCGCCTCCGCCTCAATTCTGGCGTAGGACGCGTCCTCTGGGATGTAGCGGTTATACACGCTCCCCCTCCTTTCCCCCCAAGGCGCCCATGGCTGCCCGAACCAGCTTGGCCATCCGGGTAATTTGGAGGGCCCGGTCAAGCCGGGCCTGCTTCTCTTCCCGCAAAAATGGGCGAAGGGCATTAAGCAGGGCGGCGCTGCGATCGTCGGTGCTCTGCATCCGGCGGACCACGTCCATCCCCACCTGGAGCATTTTGGGATCGATTTGCCCCAACAGGCTGGACAGATCTGGGGCAGCTTGCTCCTCTGGCGCCGATGTTACGGGCACATATGTAGGTTCTTCCTCCCCTTCCGGACTATCCAGGGCGGGGGCTTGCTGGGGCGGCTGATCCCCGGACAGGGAACGCGCCAGGGCCATAATCTGATTCATAGCTGCCTGGTTGCCCAAAATGGAATTCAGTTTGTCCTCAAACTCCGCCACAGCGCTTCCCCCTTTCCGGGTCCCTACCGGATTACTTCAGCCCCGCCTGCTTGGCCTGGCTGTCGATTCGGTCCACCAGCTCGGCTCCCTCCTTGCTGTGCATAAGCTGGTCCATGATTGCCATCAGCTGGGCAGGATCCCCCGCTGCCGCCTGCTGAGCCGCCTGCTTAACCTGTCCGCTCTGCTTCTGCAATAATTCCATTAGTTTTTGCGCGTCGCTGGATTTCGCCAGCCGGGTAATGGCGTCCCGATTTTTTTCCGTCAGTTCCATTGCTACTCCCTCCCCAATCATTTTGATCCGGTAATGCTTCAACCTTTGTGACTATCTTAGTATATGCAAAGAAAGGGCCTGGTGACACAGCTTGAAAATTTTGGTCTTCTCAGATTCCCATCGCTCTCTGTCCGGCATGTACGCCGCCATTGACCTCCATCAGCCTCATCAAGTCATCCACCTGGGCGACATGATGTATGACGCCCAGGAAGTAGCCGAACACTATCCCAAGCTGCCTTTCTGCCTTGTCCCCGGCAACTGTGACGGCTGGGGGGGAGGCGTTCCCGTCAAAAAGAACATTACTCTGGAAGGGACGTCCATCCTTCTCTCTCACGGGCACTGTTGGGGTGTTAAAAGCGGCTACGAGCTGGCCATTAATGATGCCAGGGTTGTGGGAGCGGATATCCTGCTCTTCGGACATACCCATATCCCCCTCTGCCAACAGCTGGAGGACGGTCTATGGATGATGAATCCCGGCCCCGCCCGGTCCGGTTATGGACTGATCGAACTGGACAACGGGCACATTTTCTGCTCTCTGCACAAGACGTAACCATTGCTCTCTGCACATTTTGATCATCGTGAGGTGATTCACCATGAAAAAGGTGCTCTATATTCTCTTCCACCGCTCTGTATTTATGGCCCTGGCCCTGCTGGCCCAGATTGCTGCACTGGCTATCATGGTGTTCTCCTTCTCCGCTTACACCGAAATTTTCTACTGGTGTTGTATCCTCACAAGCGTCAGCGCTGCTGTTGCCATTGTGGGCAGCCGTATGGAGCCAGGTTATAAAATCGCCTGGCTCCTATTGATTTTACCCTTCCCCATCTTTGGAGGCGCCTTCTACATTCTGGTGGGAGGCGGATATGTCCCCAAACGGACCCTGAAACGGATGCAGGGCATGCTGCAAAAGACAGCCTCCACCCTGCAAGAAGATTTTAAAGCGGACGACCTCATTCCCCTGGGCGGCGACGCCGCCGGACAGGCCAACTATCTAGAGCGCCGGGCAGCCTGCCCCGCGTACACCAACACGGAGACCGAGTATTTCCCCCTGGGCGACGCCGCCTTTCCTCGGATGCTGGAGGAGCTGGAAAAGGCGGAAAAATATATTTTCCTGGAATATTTTATCATTCAGCCCGGTGTCTTTTGGGACAGCATCCTGGCTATCCTGGAACGGAAAGCCGCTCAGGGCGTGGAGGTCCGGGTGCTGTATGACGACTTCGGCTGTATGTTCACGCTTCCCAGGGACTATGACGAAATTCTATCCAAAAAGGGCATTCAATGCCGGGTATTCAACCGTTTTCTTCCAGTAATGTCTCTGCGCCTGAATAACCGGGATCACCGAAAGCTGCTCATTATCGACGGCAAAACCGGCTTTACCGGAGGGATCAATCTGGCCGACGAATATATCAACGTTCGTGAGCGGTTTGGCCATTGGAAGGACAGCGCCATCCTCCTGGAGGGGGACGCCGTCTGGTCCATGACTGTGATGTTCCTGACGATGTGGGACTATATCGCCAATTGGGACGAAAATTTTGAGTATTTCCATCCCCCCGCAGCCCCGGTACGGCCCTGGACGGGATATGTCCAGCCCTACACCGATACCCCTCTGGATCGGGAGACGGTAGGTCAGGCGGTCTATTTGAACATGATCGCCAAGGCCAAAAACTATATTTACATTACCACTCCCTATCTTGTTATCGACGTGGCTACCAATACCGCACTATGCAATGCCGCCAAATCTGGAGTGGATGTACGCATCATTACTCCTCACATCCCCGACAAGCGGTATGTCTTCGAGGTCACCCGGGCTCACTATCCCCCCCTGCTGGAGGCGGGGGTAAAGATATACGAGTATACCCCCGGCTTTATCCATGCAAAGAATTTCGTAGTTGATGACCGTTTCGCCACTGTTGGCACCGTCAACCTGGACTACCGCAGCCTGTTCCTCCATTTTGAAGACGGCGTCTGGCTTTGCGAAGCCCCCTGCATCCGGGACATCCGCAAGGATTTTGAAGCTACCTTAAAGGCATCTCAGCCCTGTTCCCTACGCCAGTTCAAGCATTTAAATATCCTTCTCCAGCTGTACCGCAGTATTTTGCGGGTTTTCGCACCTCTAATGTGAATAAAAAGGACCGCCCACTGGGCGGCCCTTTTTATTACCGGCAGCAGCAATTGCCGCTACCGGCAGCACTGCTGGTAGTCGAGATGGTGTTGGGCGGGAAAAACTCGTCCACCGGAAATTGGACCTGACGGAACATATCGCAGGGATCATCCTGACTGGCATCATCGCTGCAGCTGCAGTCCTTCGTGGGGATGCAGTAGTCGTAAGCAGGGATGAGTAGCTGGGTATCCCGTTCCATACGGATGATGGAGAACTGCCCCAGGGTGATAAACATCCGGTGCTGATCGCCGCTGGTCACCAGTTCATCGCCGAAGCAGGCGGCTACCGCCATGGGGATGTCCACACAACCGCAGTCGCAAGGGCGGCATTCACAGACATCCACAAGTTTCAGGCTCAGAATCAGAGGATCAACCGCCTCCACTACCGCTGTGGGTAGGCTAGACTGGGGTACGCACCTGACCTGATTCTCGTTGTCATCAGACGTAAAGCTCTTGGAACCGCTCTCACTGCCGAAAAGCATGGCCCGCTTGCTGAACACTGCCAGGCCGCTGACCTGGACGGGGCGGGCAGCGCCTACAAAGGCATCGGCGGTGATGCGGTAGAAATACCGTACATCCACAGTATAGAAGCCCCGGTTAAAGGTGACCGGCTCCACATCAATGTACGCGTAAAGCAGCTCGGCAGAGCAAGCCTTAACGGACTGAGCCCGGTCGATTACCTCCTGGGAACAGCGGGTGGGATATACCCGTAAATCCTCGACACAGTCTTTATCACGGCACGAGTCGAAAATCTTTTTCGTGTGTATGCATACGGCCTCCCGGATACTACGGTCATCGCAGACGGGGCCGGGCACGACCTTTTCTGGCATAGAATTCCCTCCTAGATTTGGATGGTCATGGGCGTTGAGCGCCCATTAGGGGTTTTGCTTACAACACATCTTATGTACCAGGCGGGTTTTGGTGCAGGAGGGCCGGTTTTTCTCTTGCTCTTTTTCCAGTTTGAGGCTATAATAAGTGATGCAAAGATACTGAGAGGAAGGAACGCCGCTATGATCGGATTTATCCAAGACGATCTGGACCTGAAGCTGTTGGTCTTGTATATTATGGATCGGGCCGCTGGCCCAATCACCTTTTTGCAGCTGTTTGAACTGGCTCTGTGCGATGCGGGGGTGGACTACTTCTCCCTTACCCAGGCGGTGGACCATATGGTGGCCACCGGCCAGCTGACTCTGGAGGGGGAACGCTATGCCATCACAGACAAGGGCCGGCGCAACAGTCAGATCTGCGAGAGCAGCCTGCCCCGGTCGGTGCGGCAACGGTGCAATGAAAATCTGATTCAGGTAAATGAGGCCCTGCGAAGGGAAGCCCAAGTCCGCAGCCAGATTGTCCGGAAAGAGGACGGCACCGCCAGCTTATACCTGACCCTGGAGGATGAAACCTCCCCCCTGCTCCACCTGGCCCTGCTGGCCCCCAGCCCAGAGCAGGCCCAGCGCTGGGCTCAGGTCTTTCAGGAGGCCCCTTCCACCCTCTATCTGAATATTATCCGGTTGTTAGATCAGCCCGAGGAGGAACATCATGAGACGAAATGACCGCGCTCAGAGCCGGGACTTTGCTCTGGCCCTTATTGACCGCTGTACCCACGGCGTAATCGCGATCTCCAGTGGAGGCCCCGCCCCCTATTGCCTGCCTCTGTCCTTTGTTCGGATGGGAGACAATCTTTATTTCCACTGCGCCCACGAGGGCCGCAAAGTTGGTCTGCTGCGCCGATTCCCCCGGGTTTGTATTACGTTCGTGGGGGACGACCGGCCCGTCTTTGTGCCCCCAGCCATGTACTCCACATGGTTTCAATCTGCCATCGTCACCGGAACGGCCAGCGAAGTCACTGACCCTGACCAAAAAACCGCCGCTCTTCGGGCCCTATGCCAAAAACTCACTCCCAACGACATGGCCGGTTTTCAGGCAATCAGTGAGCAGAGCCTGTCAGCAGCCGCCGTGTGGCAGGTCCATATGGATGAAGTCAGCGGTAAAGCAAAGTTGGAACAACCGTAAACAAACGCCGCTCCTCCTCGCGAGGGGCGGCGTTTTACCTATTTAGAAAGGGGCCCGGTTTTACCCATGTAGTTTTCCGTATCCTGAGGCAGTCCCCGAGAACGCAAACTGTAGGCCGTCAGGCGGCTGATTACACTGTAAATCATGGCAAAGACAGGCACACCCAGTACCATCCCGGCAAACCCAAACAGCCCGCCAAACAGCAAAATGGAAAACAATACCCAGAAGGAGGCCAGGCCGGTGGAATCACCCAAAATCTTTGGGCCCAAAATATTGCCGTCAAACTGCTGAAGGGCCAAAATAAAGATGGCAAAATAGACCGCCTGAAGGGGATTGGACAAGAAAATTAACAGGCCACAGGGGATAGCTCCAATAAAAGGACCAAAGAATGGGATGATATTGGTTACCCCTATCACAACAGCGATAAGGGCTGGGTACGGAAATTTGAAGATGTTACAGCACACCAAGCAAATGATGCCAATCAGGAGAGAGTCCAGCAGCTTGCCGTTGATGAACCCGCTCATGATCTTATATGCGTTCCGAACCTCTCCCACAATCAAGTCCGCAATATCGGTGCGAAATATGCTATACACGATTTTTTTACTCTGGGCTGCGAAGATGTCCTTGCGCGCCAGCAGATAAACCGAGACAATAATGGCGATAAACAGATCCTTCACCAGTATCAAAAACCCCATCAGCATGCTAGACACCTCAGCCACCACACCAGTGAGGTTTGGCATAACCGTGGTACGTACCCACTGGAAGGTAGTGGACACCGACTCCAGGTTGGGCAGGACATCGGAGTTCAGCCACTGCTCCAAAGAGACGGCGGCAGAGCTGTAAAGAGATATGACAGAGTTCTGAATATCCGGATTATCCTCAAAAAACCGCTGGAGCCAAACTTGGACTACCTCAATATAATCCGGAATGGCGTTGACCAACCCCACCACGCTGTCATACACCTGGGGAACGACCATTGCCAACAGCAGATAAAACAAGAATAGGGCCAATAGCAGGCTCAGGACAATCGCGATAAAACTTAAAAATTTATAGCTGTTGCGGTCCTCCATCCGCTGGTCTGGCGTGATGGCAGTGAGGAAACGAAGTATGGCCCGGTGGACAGGCAGCAGCAGAAACGCAATAACCGCCCCCATAAAGATGGGCCGCAAAATGGCCCCCAGTCTATCAAAGAACCGGGTCACCTCCCGCAAATGGAACAGCAGGAAAAAGAGGCACAGCGACGCCGCGATCACCAGGAAAGCCGTCAGGCCGGCAGCCAAATATGGGTGCCTATCGTTGCGTTTCATGCTCTTTTACCGCCTTTCTTTAAACGTTCAGCTCCGTATCGCCCCTGTCCAGCGCTTCGGCATACTTTTGGAGCACCGGATCAACCCAGTCCCGCAGGAACTCATCTACCTGCTCTGGACAGCGGCCAATGTAGGCGCTCGGGTCCAAATGGACGCACAGCTCCTCCTTTGTCATACCGAACACCGGATCAGCAGCCATCAGATCAATGAGATTGTTAGGCAGGCCCAGCTCCTTCACATTGCAGCCCGCCTCCTGGGACAGTACCCGAATACGCTCGTGAAGCGCCTGACGGTCGCCACCCCGCTTGACGGCGTCCATCATAATGTTCTCGCTGGCCATAAAGGGCAGCTCCTCCAGCACATGCTTCTCAATCACCTTGGGGTGGACTACCAGCCCGGAGGCCACGTTAGCCCAGATATTCAAAATAGCGTCTGTCGCCAGGAACGCCTCCGGGACGCTGAGCCGCTTATTGGCGGAGTCGTCCAAGGTGCGCTCAAACCACTGGGTGGCTGTGGTGACGGCGGGGTTGCCCGCGTCCACAATCACATACCGGGCCAGGGAGCAGATGCGTTCACACCGCATAGGATTTCGCTTGTAAGGCATGGCCGAGGATCCAATCTGATTCTTTTCAAAAGGTTCCTCCACCTCCTTCAGGTGGCACAGCAGGCGCAGATCGGTGGCAAACTTGCTCGCCGACTGAGCCACCCCTGCCAGCGTAGATACCACATTGTAGTCCAGCTTACGAGAATAGGTCTGTCCACTAACCGGTACAACAGCTGTAAAGCCCATTTCCTTTGCAATCTTTTCCTCTAAACATTTCACTTTTTCATGATCGCCCTCAAACAGCTCCAAAAAAGATGCCTGTGTCCCGGTGGTCCCCTTGGAGCCCAGAAGAGCCAACATAGAAATACGGTGGTTTACCTCCTCCAGGTCCATCAGCAGTTCGTTCATCCACAAGGTGGCACGCTTGCCCACTGTGACCAGCTGAGCTGCCTGGAAGTGGGTAAATCCAAGGGTAGGCAAGGCTTTATACTTGTCAGCGAATCCTCTCAGATGCGCCAGCACCCGGACCAGCTTGTCCCGGACCAGCTCCAGCCCTTCCCGCATGAGAATTACATCGGTGTTGTCCCCTACGTAACAGCTAGTGGCTCCCAAATGGATAATGGGCATGGCCTTGGGGCATAGTTCCCCGTAGGTATGGACGTGGGCCATTACATCGTGGCGCAGCTTCTTCTCCCATTGAGCAGCCTTGTCATAGTCAATGTCAGTGATGTGGGCCTCCAGCTCATCTACCTGCTCCTGGGTAACAGGCAGGCCCAACTCCATTTCCGCCCGGGCCAAGGCCACCCACAAGCGGCGCCAGGTAGAAAATTTTTTATCGGGAGAAAAAATGTACTGCATCTCATCGCTGGCATAGCGTGAGGACAGGGGGCTTTCATAGCGGTTAGTTAACATAATATCGACCTCTTATCCTTCTGTATTCTCCAATTTATTATAGCGCATTCCCCTTCTCTTGACCACCCTTCAGGAAAAAAATTCATAGATTTTTAAGACGCTCCCCCGTTGGCCTCCTGGAGCAGAAGAACCTCCGGGTCCCGAATGCACACCACCACATCCGGCTTGACCAGCTTGATGTAGTCCGTAAGGCTCATGTCGTGGTAATGGCGCAAATCCAGGGAGTACATCTTGTCAAAGCTGAGATACATAACACACTCTACCGCATTGGTCATGCTGTCGCCGTAAATCAGGATGCTGGGCAGATCTTTCCGTCCGGTGTCGATAACCGTCTCAGGGACATCGCCCCCCATATAGAAATCGTAGGTTAAAACAGAGTCTGTGGAAGCAGGCATGGCATAGACGGTGGGAAGTCCCTCCTCTCCATCGTTCCACCGGGTAAAGGGAATCTCCTCCTTGGGCCAAAGGGCGTACAAATGCTCCTCCAAATCTACTTGACCTAACAGCTTCCGCTCCCGAGAGCCCAAATATTGATTGGGCAGTTCTTCGAATATGACATCCCTTTCCCGAAGAATTGGGATGTCCATACCGGTGCGCTCCACAACGCGCTCCAGAATCCGCTGGTAGACATAAAATGCCCCCTGCATACTGTAGTGATTGTCTACCCGTGAGCTGTATTCCTCCGGATGGCCCAGCTCCGCAAAGGCGGCGGACAAGTCCAAAAAGTCAACTTCGCGCTCCTCCATGGCCTGGGCCAGCTTTTCCCGGGATAGGCGGGTCTGCTCCGCCCAGTTGTCCAGGAAACCGGGATACCGATCCGGATAGTAGTCATACTGGCAGGTGACGCAGACGTAACAGTAGTAGCCGCCATAGCCGGCCACCACATCTTGAATACCCTTTAAGTTATCCGCCATGGCACGGGCCTGGGCGGCAATCTCTTCGCCGTTCACCCGCTGAGCCGGGAGGTAGGGCAAAAGGATGCCGTCTCCGATCACTGTCTCATTGACGACCGGGCGCCGGAGTGCCAGGTCCAAGCGTGTTTTCACCTTGAGTAGTGTGCTGCGCAGTGCGGCGTGATCAGAGAGGTACTTCTCCCACTGATTAACATAACTTCCATTTCCATCTGCCTCGGCCGTGTACTCCGGGATAGACGCCAGCATGCGGTTCTCATAGAAGGAATACTCCGCCTTCTCCCGCGCCACAGTAACAGTCATTGCCCCAAAGAGAAAGGCCAGGAAGCAGACGCTGACAAACAGCTCTGACGCCTTAAATCGTTTCATGCCCGGCCCTCCTCCTCAAAATTGGAAATAGATAAAGGGGTTAAAGCTGCCTGAGACCAGCTCCAGGTAAGATGCCGCCAGCAGCCCCAAAGCCACCAGCTTAGGACCCCAATCCAGCGCCAAGAGCGAAAGCCGGCCTGCACACCCCTCCAGCCATCTCCCAACCCACACCTTTACCGGAAGCATGGCAATCAGGGCCACTGTCCACTCAGGCCAGTACTCCAACAGGTAGTAAACCGCCTGTCCATCCGCCGGCCCGCCCTGGCCCGCCATCGCGTTGAAGTAACCCAAGGCGCTGCTAAGACTGGCGGAACGGAACAGCACCCACCCAAAAACCGCCGCCAGCATGGTATACAGCCAGCCCAGAAAAGCGGGGGCCCGGCCCAGGGCTTTGCCCCACAGGAACTTCTCCCCCAGCAGCAGGATCAGGAACCAGCCGCCCCAGAGAACAAAATTCCAGGCCGCCCCATGCCACAAGCCGGTCAGCAGCCACACCGCCGCCAGGTTTAGAACATTCCGGACCCGAGAACAGCGGCTGCCTCCCAAAGGAATGTACACATAGTCTCGAAACCAGGAACTGAGAGAGATATGCCACCGCCGCCAGAACTCTGTTACCGAGCGGGAGATGTAAGGATAATTGAAGTTCTCTAAAAAATGGAATCCGAACATCCGCCCCAGCCCGATGGCCATATCGGAGTAGGCGGAGAAGTCAAAATAGATTTGCAGGGTGTAGGCCAGCGCCCCCACCCAGGCCAAGGCAGCGGCCATCGTCTCCGGCGCTTGAGCGAAAACGCCATCGGCAATCTCTCCCATGGCGTTAGCCAGCAGCATCTTTTTCCCCAAACCGAATAGGAAACGCACTACGCCCTGGGAAAACTCGTGGAGGGATTCTTCCCGCCTGGTAATCTCCTCCTCCACTGTAGTGTACCGCACGATAGGTCCTGCCACCAGCTGGGGGAACAGCGCCACATAGAGGGCCACATAGAGGGGATTTTTTTGACATTTGGCGTCTCCCCGATAGACATCGATCACATAGCTCAGTCCCTGAAAGGTGAAGAAGGAGATCCCGATGGGCAGGACAATTTTAGGCGCCCCTACCGGCATACCCAGAGCGTTCAGATTCTCGGCCACAAATCCGGCATACTTAAACCAGCCCAGCAGCCCCAATCCCAGGGCCACCGCGCCCCACAGCCCCAGCTTCCGCAGCGCAGGACGGCCAGAAGCGGCCAGCAGTCCCCCCAGATAATTTACCAGGATGGAGGCCAGCAGCAGCGGCAAATAGTCGGCCCCGCCACACCGGTAGAAAAACAAGCTGTATGCCAGCAGCATGCAGTTTCGCAGCCAGCGCAGCCGCTTGGGGATGCAAAAATAGCAAATAAACAGCGCAGTAAAGAAAAACAGCAGAAAAATCAAGCTGCTGAATACCATAGTCAAGCCCTCCGGACAGAAAAATGGGCGACGCTTGGCAACGCCGCCCACATTATACGTCAAATCGTTCCGCTTGTCCAGCCGAAAACAGTATCACAGCCGCGCCCGGATAAGCTCACCCATTTTGACGGTTCCCACAGCCGTTTGCCCAGGCTTGGCAATGTCGGCGGTGCGCCAGCCCTCGTTGAGGACTGCGTCTACCGCGCCCTCAATAGCCTTGGCCTCGTCAGGCAGATTGAAGGAGTAGCGGAACATCATAGCCACCGACAGAATGGTGGCAATGGGGTTGGCCTTGTCCTGCCCGGCAATGTCGGGGGCGGAACCGTGGATGGGCTCATATAGGCCGGGGGCGGTATCGCCAATGGAGGCGGAGGGCAGCAGGCCGATAGAGCCGGTAATCATAGAAGCTTCATCGGAGAGGATATCGCCGAACATATTTTCGGTGACCACCACATCAAACTGCCCTGGGTCCTTCACCAACTGCATGGCCATGTTGTCCACCAACACATCCTCGTACTGAACATCGGCGTATTCCTGGGACAAATTGTGCATAATCTGCCTCCAAAGGCGGGAGGTCTCCAGCACGTTGGCCTTGTCCACGCTGGCCAGTTTCTTTTTACGCAGACGGGCCAGCTCAAAGGCTCGGCGGCCGATGCGCGCAATCTCCTTCTCCGAGTACGCCATCCGGTCGGCGGCTTCCTCACCACGATCCTCAGTGGCATAGCGCTCCCGCTTGCCAAAGTAGATACCGCCGGTAAGCTCTCGGACGATCATCAGATCAATCCCTCTGTCCGCCGTCTCCTTCTTCAGGGGGCTCGCCTCCGCCAGTGCGGGGCGCAGGGCGGCGGGACGCAGATTGGCATACAGCCCCAGATCCTTGCGGATGGACAGCAGAGCGGTCTCAGGCCGCTTGTCCGGGTCGGTAGAGTGGCCCCACTTAGGGCCGCCCACCGCCCCCAGCAGGACGGCGTCGCAGGCCCTGCACTTCTCCGCTGTGCCGTCCGGGTAGGACTTGCCCACCGCATCGATGGCACAGCCGCCCATTAAAATATCGGTATACTCGAAGGTGTGGCCAAACTTTTCTCCGATTGCATCCATCACCTTGACCGCTTCCCCTACCACCTCGGGGCCAATGCCGTCCCCCTTGATAAGGGCAATTTTGTAGTTCATTTCGCCACCCCCCGCTGCTTCAGGGAATTGAGCAGTCCGCCGCTCTGAATAATGCCGTCAATAAACGCCGGGAAAGGCGCGGCCTGCCAGGTTTTCCCCTGGGTCACATCGGTGATGGTGCCGCTGGAAAAATCCACCTCCACCTGGTCCCCAGCCTGGATTTCCTCCGCTGCCTGGGGGCACTCCACAATGGGAAAGCCGATGTTGATGGCGTTGCGGTAGAAAATGCGGGCAAAGGAGGGGGCGATCACGCACTTCACTCCGCAGGATTTGATAGCCAGGGGGGCGTGCTCCCGGCTGGAGCCGCAGCCGAAGTTAGGGCCGGCCACAATGATATCCCCCGCCTCCACAGTGGAGGCAAAGCTGCTGTCAATATCCTCCATGCAGTGGCTGGCCAGCGCCGCCGGGGAGGGATCGTTCAGGTGCCGCGCCGGGATAATGACATCGGTATCCACGTTGGCGCCGTATTTGTAAACTTTCATGGTATTCAGTTCCTTTCTGTTAAACTCTGGGGTCGGCCACGCAGCCGGCAATGGCGGAGGCGGCCGCCACGGCGGGGGAAGCCAGGATAATCTCAGAGGTGGTGTGGCCCATGCGGCCCACGAAATTGCGGTTGGTGGTGGAGACGGTGCGCTCCCCTTCGGCCATCACGCCCATATGTCCGCCCAGACAGGGGCCGCAGGTGGGGGTGGAGACAGCGGCTCCGGCCTGGATGAAGGTCTCAATCAGGCCCTCCTTCATGGCCTGGAGGGTAATCTCCTGGGTGGCGGGAATGACCACGCATCGGACGTTACCGGCCACTTTTTTTCCCTTCATAATAGCAGCGGCGATGCGCAAATCGCTGATACGTCCATTGGTGCAGGAGCCGATGACCACCTGGTTGATGGGCGTCCCGGCCACCTCAGACACCACCTTTGTGTTTTCGGGCAGGTGGGGCAGGGCCACAGTGGGCTCCAGCTTGTCCAAGTCGATCACCACCTCCCGGTCGTAGACGGCGTCCGGGTCGGCAGAAAATGCCTCACAGGGACGGTTGACCCGGCCGTTGATGTACTCCATGGTTTTTTCGTCCACGGGGAAGATGCCGTTTTTACCGCCCGCCTCAATGGCCATGTTGGAAATGGTAAAGCGGTCGTCCATGGACAGGGAGCCTACCCCCTCCCCGGCAAATTCCAGGGACTGGTACAGCGCCCCGTCCACCCCGATCTCACCAATGAGGTGAAGAATAACGTCCTTGCCGCTGACGTGGGGCTGGAGCTTGCCCTTCAGCGTCACTTTGATGGCGGATGGCACCTTGAACCACAGCAATCCAGTGGCCATGCCAGCGGCCATGTCGGTAGAACCCACTCCGGTGGAGAAGGCCCCCAGGGCGCCGTAGGTGCAGGTGTGGGAGTCGGCGCCGATGATGACCTCGCCAGGGGCGGCCAGTCCCTTTTCGGGCAGCAGGGCGTGCTCCACGCCCATCTGGCCCACATCAAAAAAGTTCGTGATCGCATGCTTGTGGGCAAACTCCCGGGCCTGCTTGCACAGCTGGGCAGATTTAATATCCTTGCAGGGGGTGTAGTGGTCCAGGACGATAGCGATCTTGTCCTTGTTAAAGACCTGAGTAAAGCCCGCTTTCTCAAACTCAGTGATAGCCACGGGGGTAGTGATGTCGTTGCCCAGCACCAGGTCCAGCCTGGCCTCGATGAGCTGGCCGGGCTCCACCTTGTCCAGCCCGGCTGCTTTGGCTAAAATTTTCTGCGTCATTGTCATTCCCATAGGGTTTTTCCTCCTTGCAGTTTGATTGAGAGGATTTTACCACGGGGCTTGCCGGAAGAATGTAAAGTATGATACAATGGTAACAATTTTTTTAGGAGGCCGAGCATGAACCAAGAACTGGACTTTCCCGCCGGAATATGGGAAACGTTTGCCAAAGGGCGTCCGCCGGTGCGGTGCTCCCCCGGCTACCTCATCTACTTGCAAGACACGGAGGCCACCTGTTTCTACTTCCTCAAATCCGGGCGAGTGAAGAGTTTCATTCAATCGGAAGGCGGAGCGGAGAGGGTCCTCAACATCTACACCGCCGGAAGCCTCTTCGGGGAGGCTTCCTTCTTCGATGAGCTGCCCCGGGTATCTTCGGCAGCCGCGCAGTCTCCCTGCGAAATTGTACCCATCGACCGGGAATTGGTAACCCAAGAGTTCGCCCGCAACCCGGAACTGGCCCTGGCTATGATGAAATACCTGGCCCGGACGGTGCGGCTGCTGTCGGGCCAGGTGGATCAAATGGCCTTCCGCCCCGCCCGCTGGCGGGTCGCCAACTATCTTCTCACGCTGGCTTCCGGAAACGGAACGGTCTCCTGCACCCAGGACGACATTGCCGCCGCCGTCTCCGCCAGCCGGGTGACAGTCAGCCGGGTACTCAATGAATTCGCACAGCGGAAATGGGTGGGGCTGGGCTACCGAACCATATATCTTCTGGAGCCGGACCAGTTGAAAGAATTGTGCAGGCCGTAGGCCCGTGTTCCTTTCGGGAGTTTTTCTGCGGACCGCGTCAAGGGCTCTATCTGTAAACATTTTTTGAACCTTGCCAAAAGCGCTTGACAATATTTCCCGCCCGAGTAAAATAATCAACAAGTTAATCATTAATGGGTTAACTAATTTTTGAAAGGAGGTTTTCCTCGTGAAAGACGCTTTTCACGAGATGGATCTGCTGTCCCGTCAATTTAACCAGGCCCATCGTGCCGCCATTCAAGCGGAGCTGAACGCCGCCGGGCTGGGCGAGGTCGGCCACCCTATGCTGGTATCTATTCTCCAGTCCGCAGAGGAGGGCCCGGAGGGGCAATGTCAGGCTCAGCGGGAGCTTGCCGACCTGCTCCACGTCTCCCCCGCCGCCATTGCCAATTCCCTCAAGTGCCTGGAGCGGGACGGCTATATCCGCCGGGAGCCCTGGCAGAAGGATGCCCGGCGCAACCGGGTGCTGCTCACCGAAAAGGGAACCGGCGCGGTGGAGGGCTGCCGGGCCGTCTTTCAGCGGGTGTCCGCCCGGATGATGGCCGGTTTTACAGAAGAGGAGTACAATCAGCTGATGGAATTTATGAGGAAAATGCTGAACAACCTCACCACCTGAAATTCCAACAAAAAGGAGTGATCTTACCTTGCTTTCCCTATTCCTGACCCATTTGGAGGGTTATAAAAAGGACGCCATAAAATCCCCTGTTCTCATCATTCTGGAGGTTATCTGCGAGCTGCTTCTCCCCCTGGTTATGGCGGAGATTGTGGACGTGGCCATCCCCTCGGGGGACACTGGCTATATCTTCTTGCTGGGGGCGGCGATGCTGGCGCTGTCGGCCCTCTCCATGGCCTGCGGCGTGCTGGCGGCCAAATATGCCGCTTTTGCCAGCCAAGGCTTCGGCGGTAACCTGCGCCAGTGCCTGTTTGACAAGGTGCAGGAGTTTTCCTTCGCCGACATCGACCGCTTCTCCTCCGCTTCCCTCATCACCCGCATGACCAACGATGTCAACGCCATGACCATGATGCTGGCCATGGGGCTGAGGATGCTGGTCCGGGCCCCGGTGATGCTCATTGCCGCTCTAGCCGTCAGCTTGTACCTCAACGCCAGGCTGGCCGTGGTCCTGCTGGTCATCATCCCGCTGATGGTTCTGGCAATCGCAGGATTGATGCGGATCTGCTCCAGGCTTTTTGAGGTCATGCAGAAGAAGATCGATGGACTGAACAATGTGCTCCAGGAAAATCTGGTGGCAATCCGGGTGGTCAAGGCGTTTGTCCGGGAGGACCACGAGCGGGAAAAATTTAACCGCTCCAGCGATGAGTTGATGACTGCCGGCCTCACCGTTGGTATGCGTGTCATTGCGATGATGCCCATCATGATGCTCTGCATGAACGGCGCCACTTTAGCTGTGCTCTACTTTGGCGGCCGGATGGTCATGGGCGCCACCTTTGAGCTGGGGGACTTGAACGCCTTTTTGTCCTACATCATGCAGGTGCTCATGAGCGTGATGATGGTAGCGATGTCTCTGCTTCAGCTCTCTCGTGCCCAAGCCTGCGCCCGGCGCATCAACGAGGTGCTGGACGCCCGGCCCTCTGTTCAGGACAGAGCAGAAACCGCTTCCCTCCCCGCCCCCAGGGGCCATGTGGAATTTCAGGATGTCTCTTTTAAGTACGCCGTGGGCGGTACCGGAGACGACGTGTTGTCCCACATCAGCTTCTCCGTGGAACCGGGACAGTTTGTGGCCATTGTGGGGGGCACCGGCACAGGAAAATCCTCCCTGGTCAACCTGATCCCCCGGTTCTACGATGTCACCGGCGGCGCGGTCCTGGTGGACGGTGTAGACGTTCGGGACTATCCCCTGGAGGCGCTGCGCTCCCGCATCGGCATGGTGCTACAGACCAATGTGCTGTTCACCGGCACCATTCGTGAGAATTTGCTGTGGGGACGGCCTGACGCCACGGAAGAGGAGATGATCCAGGCCGCGCGGGACGCCCAGGCTTACGACTTTATCATGGGCCTGCCCAACGGCTTCGACACCCTGCTCACCCAAGGCGGCACCAATGTCTCCGGCGGACAGAAGCAGCGGCTGTGCATCGCCCGGGCCATGCTCCGCAAGCCGGCCATTCTCATTCTGGACGATTCCACCTCCGCTGTAGATTCCGCCACTGAGGCCGCTATCCGGGCGTCCTTCCATAAAAACCTCAAGGACACCACCGTCATTATCATCGCCCAGCGCATCTCCTCGGTACAGTATGCTGACGAGATTCTTATTTTGGACGACGACCACATTGCGGGCCGGGGGACTCATGGCGACCTGCTGGCCCATAACAAAATATACCAGGAAATTTACCAGTCTCAGAAAGAGGGGGTGGGCGGATAATGCCAGGACACAATCAAGCCTTTCGTACCGGGCCGGTAAAGCCCAAAAACATGAAAAAAACCGCGATGCGGCTGGTGGGCTATCTCACCCGCAGTAAGCTGCCCCTGATCTTCGTACTGCTGTGCCTGCTGGCATCGGTGGCAACCAATCTGGGTGGATCGTACATGATGCGGCCCATCATTAACAATTTTATCTGGTCCGGCTGTACTGACTTTGCCGGGCTGGCCCTATCCATTCTGAAGCTGGCCGGCGTCTACCTTTTGGGCTGTTTGGCAACCTACTGCCAGTCCGCAGCCATGGTCCGGCTGGCGGAGAAGGGCGTTAACCGGCTGCGCAAGGATCTGTTCGACAGCCTGCAAAAGCTGCCCCTCTCCTACTTTGACCGGCACCCCCACGGCGAGCTCATGAGCCGCTTCACCAACGACGCCGACAATGTGCAGATGGCCCTCCAGCAAAGCGTGGTCTCCCTGCTGTCCAGCTGTCTGATGTTTGTGGGGCTGGTGGCGCTGATGCTGTTCATCAATTGGCAGCTGTTTTTCGTCACCCTGGCAGTCCTGGCGCTGACCATGACTCTCTTTAAAAAAATGGGCGGCCGCAGCCGCCGGTTCTACCAGAAGCAGCAAAAGGCCCTGGGCGCCGTCAACGGCGAGATTCAGGAGGTCATCGAGGGCCTGAAGGTGGTCAAAGCTTTCACCCACGAGGCGCAGGCCAAGGAAAAATTCCGTAACTTGAACAACGCCTACCGGGACGCCGCCCAACAGGCCAACTTCTATTCCACCATGATTATGCCTATGGCGGGCAACCTGATGAACGTCAGCTACGCCCTCACCGCTGCCTTTGGCGGGCTGCTCTCCGTCCTCCAGGGCTTTGACCTGGGCGGGCTGGCCACCTACCTCAACTACTCCAAACAGGTTGGCCAGCCGCTGAACCAGATCTCCCAGCAGATGACCACCCTGCTGTCCGCAATGGCGGGAGCGGAGCGCATTTTCGAAGTGATGGACACCGCCGCCGAGGAAAACAAGGGCTCTGTCACCCTGGTGGCCGCGGAGAAAGACGCCAACGGCACCCTCTCCCTCTTTACCGGCGACGGGCACCCCCGCACCTGGGCTTGGAAAACTCCCCGGGGCAACGGCATGGAGCTGGTTCCCGTCTTTGTTGGCAAAGACGAGGCCCTGACCGAAATCACCGACCCGGAGTCCGTCCCCGACCCGGCTATGCTGGCCAGCCACGGCTGGGCCTGGAAGTACCCTGGCCCTGACGGGCAGATGTCCCTTCATCTTATCCGGGGCACAGTGCGAAACGTTCCCGGCGAGGACTTTTACCTAACCGAGCTGCGGGGCGCAGTGCGGTTCAGCCACGTGGACTTCTCCTATGTCCCCGGCAAGCGGATCTTGAAGGATGTGTCCGTCTACGCTGATCCAGGCCAGAAGATCGCCTTTGTTGGCTCCACCGGCGCGGGGAAAACCACCATCACAAACCTGATTAATCGTTTTTATGAGATCGAGGGGGGCATTATCACCTACGATGGCATCGACGTGAAGGCCATCCGCAAGGACGACCTGCGCCGGTCCCTGGGGGCAGTGCTCCAGGATACCCACCTGTTTACCGGCACCATCATGGACAACATCCGCTATGGCCGACTGGACGCCACCGATGAGGAGTGCATCACCGCAGCCAGAAGCGCCAACGCCCACTCCTTCATCCGCCGCCTGCCCGAGGGCTACCAGACCATGGTTACCGGCGACGGGGCAAACCTATCCCAGGGCCAGCGGCAGCTGCTGGCCATTGCCCGGGCCGCAGTAGCCGATCCGCCGGTAATGATCCTGGACGAAGCCACCTCCTCCATTGACACCCGGACTGAGGCTCTGATTCAAAAGGGCATGGACGCGCTTATGGAGGGCCGGACGGTGTTCGTTATCGCCCACCGCCTGTCCACCGTGCGCAACTCCAACTGCATTGTAGTCATTGAGCACGGAGAAATTGAGGAAAAAGGCAGCCATCAAGGGCTTATGGAGGAAAAAGGCCGGTACTACCGGCTCTATACCGGACAGTTCCAGCTGTCCTGACACAAAAGGGCCCCGCCAGCTGGCGGGGCCCCCGCTCTATTATGTTTCTTTTTTTGGCACTGCCCGGCGGTACATCCAGCCCATCACATTGCCTGCCAGGGCGGGGACGGCCACCATAAAGCAGTGGAACATGGCGCTGCTGTTGAACAGCAGAAACACCATGGGCAGATAGCAGAGAAAACAGGCTGCGGGATAAAGCAGGCACACCCCCTGCCGTTTGCCCAGAGACAGCCCGGAGGAGAATCCCGCCACCGGCAGCAGCACATAGGGCAGCAGCAGCCCGGACAGGACGGGCACATCCGCCGACACGGCGTGGTCCGCCCACCGCAGCAGCAGCGGCAGCACGCCGCACAGCAGCAGGGCAAAGCCCAGATGGGGCAGCGTCTCCCGCCACTTCAGCGGCGACGGCCCAGGGGCCAGCCCAAGCAGGGTGCGCAGCTGCATCACCTCCACATACCAGCCAACCCACCGTCCCAGCCAAATAACCGCGTACGCCAGCGTCAGAATGACCAGCCAGGCCAGCAGCTCCACGCCTCGCGCCCCTAACTGGGCCGTCAGCAGCGTAAACAGCACAGCGGTAATCCCAAAATGAGCCGCTGAGCACAGCAGCAGGGATCTGCCGTTATCGGCAAAGGGAAGCGTTGCCGTCCCCACCGCCGCCCCCAGAGCGGTACACAGCAGGCATGTCGCCGGCGACGGTCCCCGCGCCCCGACGATATAGGACACCAGAACCACGCTGAATCCCAGTCCTAACAAGCCGCCCGCCAAAATACGCATGATCCAGTCCCATCTAATCTGTTTCATGGTCAATCCTCCTCCCCGACCTCAGGGTTTCCCTGATCCGTTTCACATGCCGCCGGGACACGTAGGCCCGCACCGTCCCGTCCAAGGTCATGCAGATGGTGCCCGCCAGGGACAAATCCACCGCCGTTACCCGGCTCAGATTGACAATCTCACTGTTGGAGATACGGACAAACCGGGTGGAATCCAGCTTCTCTTCCAGCTCATACAGCCGCAGACGGACAGCATAGATATCCCCTGCCGTCTGGCCGGACACCCCCTTGCCGTCGGCGTAGAACCGGAGGAAATCCCCCTGAGGCAGCAGCAGCTTCTCCTCTCCCCGGCTTACCAGGATGGGGCCCAGTGCCAGTTTAGACAGGCTGTCCGCCAAATGGCGCAGCTCGGGGCTGTCCTCCCCAGCCAGAATGACCACTTTGGGTTCCTGGCGGCCCTGTTCCAGCTTGACCTCCACCTCCATAGGCGCCTCCCCCTCTCTTGGCCACAGTATAGCCCCGCTCCCCTGCCCCTGTCCAGCGGTTTGGGATAGCTGGTCATTTTTCCGGGATAATCGGTCCTGTTACTCTAAAGCCGCCACGGCCTCCTCAATGGACTCCTCCTCGGCCTGCATTGCCTTGAGCGTCATGTCCAGCAGCTTGTCCAGTTCCCAGCCCAACAGCTGCGCACCATTGGCAATGACATCCCGGGAACAACCGGCGGCAAATTTCTTGTCTTTAAACTTCTTTTTCAGGGATTTCAGCTCCATATCCGCCACACTCTTGGAGGGCCTCATAAGCGCCGCCGCCCCGATCAGGCCGGTGAGCTCATCGCTGGCATAAAGGACCTTCTCCATCTCGTGTTCCGGTTTGATATCCACCCGCAGCCCCCAGCCGTGGCTGGCTGTGGCTCGAATGATGGACTCTTCCACCCCGGCCTGCTTCATTAGCTCCTGGGACTTGGTGCAGTGTTCCTCAGGCCACATCTCAAAGTCCAGGTCGTGGAGCAGCCCCACCACAGACCAGAACCCGGCCTCGTCCCCATAACCCAGCTCCTGGGCGTACCACCCCATAACGTGTTCCACTGTAATGGCGTGGCGCAGATGAAAGGGTTCCTGATTGTATTTTGTCAGCAGGCTCCACGCCTGCTCACGGCTCATAGACATACCAATTCCTCCTGATAATATATAATGAGGGGATGGTTAACCCATCCCCTCATTATGGACGCAAATAGGGAATTTTGTCAATAGGCGATCACAATTCCGCCATCGTAGGCGTAGACGCTGGTAATGCCCCCCGCCTCGGTTATGACAATATGAGCAAATTTACACTTGGCTTCCACCATCGCCTTTACCTGGAACGCCCGCTCCAGGCAGTTGCAGTGGCAGATGGCCAGGGTGCGGCCCACATGGGCGGCGTCGGCGGCGATTTTATCCACCATCTTGGTCAGGGCCTGCTTGATGGTGAGCGCCTGGCCCAGCTTGCAGATTTCCCCCTCTGGGGTGGCGCCCATGAACAGCTTGATTTTCAGCGCTCCGGTAATCACCGCCTGAAGCTTGGTAAGCCGCCCGTTTTTGCGCAGGTTTTCCAGTGATTCCAGTACGAACATGGTCTGCATCTGGTAAATAAACTGTTCTACCTCAGTAACCACACGCTTGAAGGGCATTCCAGCTGCGGCCAGCCGATGGATCGCCATAGCCACCAGCAGCTCTCCGGCTGCGGCGGAGCAGGAATTGAACACATGGACGTTGGCCTCCGGCTCCTCCTCTTCCAGCAGAAGGCGGGCCTGTTCGGCGCTGTTATGGGAGCCGCTGAGCAGGGCGGACAGGGTTACCACATACACATCGTCCGCACCTCGATATGCGTCCAAATAGGCCTGTGGAGAGGGACAGGAGGTGGAGGGGGCGTCCTCGCTCTGGCGCATGGCCCACAGCAGATCAGCCTGGTCGAAGGTCTCATCGTCTATGAAGGTACTGCCGTTGGACCGGATGGTCAGGGGAACCTTCACAAACACGGGATCCTTCAGCATTGCGGGGGTTAAGTCGCAGCAGCTGTCCACTACAATTTTAAAACTCATATGCTCCAACTCCAGACATGGTATTTTAAATTAGATCGTATCAATCAGTTTACCATACCTTTGGGGCGATGTAAAGAGGGTTTGTAGAAAATATCACAAGCGCCGCCTATTACTCCTCCAGCTCCTCCAGCAGCTTCTGGTCCTCCCTGGAGGACAAATCCAGCTTTTCGTACAAGTCCGGGCGGCGCCGGCGGGTGCGCAAAATGGACATTTTCCGCCGCCACCGGTCCACCTTGGCGTGGTTGCCTGACAGCAGGACAGACGGTACCGCCCGGCCATGCCACACCTCCGGCCGGGAGTACTGGGGGGCCTCCAGCATCCCGTTCCAGTGGCTCTCATTCTCGTAACAGGAGGGATCAGACAGCACCCCGGGTACCAGGCGGCACACAGCGTCCGCCACCGCCATGGCAGGGATCTCCCCGCCCGTCATCACGAAGTCCCCCAGGGAAATTTCCTCGTCCACGCACTCCTCAATAAAACGCTCGTCAATCCCCTCGTAGTGGCCGCAAACCAGAATCAGCCGCTGGTAATCGTCCCTCAGCCGCCGGGCGTCGGACTGGCTAAAGGTCTTCCCCGCCGGGGACATATAGATGGTGTGCACCCGCTCCCCCGCCTCCCGGCAGATATGCTCCCAGCAGCGGAACAGGGGATCGGCCTGCATCACAGCCCCCCGGCCGCCGCCGTAGGGGTAATCATCCACCTGCTTCTGCTTGTTGACCGTGTAGTCCCGAATCTGGTGGCATTCCACCCGAATGTATCCCCGCTCCTGCCCTCGGCCCAAAACCGACTCGCAGAGCATATCTCCCACCACGTCGGGGAATAATGTCATAATATCAATCTGGTACATGTTTGCCCCGCCTTTCCAATCTTCGTGCAATATTATACGGGATACTCCCCTCTTTTTCAACGGATTCCAGCGAAAAGAGAAAAATTTTGGCCCTGCACAAAAAAGTATCGCAATTTCCGGAAAAATATGTTAAACTATGGAACGATAAAATACCGATACGAAAGCGAGGTTTTCCTATGTATTGTACCCGCAAGGTCACTGACGACCTCATCTGGATCGGCGCCAATGACCGCCAGCACCCCGTCTTTGAGGCCGCCCACCCCGTCCCCCGGGGGATGTCCTACAACTCCTACCTGCTGCTGGACGAAAAAACCGTCCTGTTTGACACAGCGGACCGCGCGGTCCAGACCCAGTTTATGGAGAATCTGGAGCACGCTCTGGACGGCCGGAAGCTGGATTATATCTTTGTCCACCACATGGAGCCCGACCATGCCGCCACCCTGGGTGACCTGGTTCTCCGCCACCCCGAGGCCCGCATTGTCTGCAACGGCAAGGCCATCAATATGATCCGCCAGTTCCACGCCACCGATCCCTCCGGGGCCATCCTGGTGGGCGAGGGCGACACCCTGTGCACCGGCAGGCACAACTTCACCTTTGTGGCCGCTCCTATGGTCCACTGGCCTGAGGTCGTGGTCAGCTACGACTCCACCGACAAGATTCTCTTCTCCGCCGACGGCTTTGGCTCCTTCGGCGCACTAAACGGCGTGCTGTTCGCCGATGAGATCGACTGGGAGCGGGATTGGCTGGACGAGGCCCGGCGGTACTACACCAACATTGTGGGCAAATACGGCCCCCAGGTGATGGCCCTGCTGGGCAAAGCCTCCAAGCTGGACATCCAGATGATCTGCCCTCTCCACGGCCCTGTGTGGCGCAAAAATTTTGGGCAAATCATCGACCGGTACGTCAAGTGGGCCTCCTATGAGCCTGAGGTCCAAGGCGTGGTGATCCCCTTCGCCTCCATCTACGGCCACACCGAGACCGCCGCCAATATCCTGGCCTGCCGCTTGGCCGAGCTGGGCATCCCGGTTCAAATGCACGATGTATCCGTCACCCATTACTCCTACGTGCTGGCCGACTGCTTCAAGTACAGCCACATCGTCTTCGCCTGCCCCACCTACAACAACGGCATTTTTGACCCCATGGAACACCTGCTCCGGGATCTGGCTCACCACAATCTGCAAAACCGGAAAGCCGCCCTCATTCAGAACGGCTCCTGGGCCCCCACCAGCGGCAAGCTGATGGCGGAGATCCTGGGCGGGATGAAGGAAATGGAGATTATCGAGCCCTTCGTCACCCTCAAGTCCGCCCTGGCTCCCAGCCAGGAAGCAGAGCTGGAGGTCCTGGCCCAGGCTCTGGCCGCATCTGTCAAGGGCCAGGAGCCCGTCCCCGTTCAGGAGGAGGCCCCCAAGCCCAAGGGCTTCGTGTGTAAAATCTGCGGCTTCATCTATGAGAGCGATACCCTCCCCGACGATTTTGTCTGTCCCATCTGCCGCCGCCCCGCCTCCGACTTCGAGCCGGTGCAGTAATAACCAAAAGCCGCTACCCCGTAAGGGGTAGCGGCTTTTGGTTATTTCCCCGGCAGCTGAGGGACCATGGCGCGGGTGTGGCGGATCTCCTCCCAGACGGTGGTCTTTTTCCAAAAGCTGACGGCGGTAATGGGCAGCCAAGTGAGGAGAAACAGCCAGTAGCTCGCCAATCCTTTCCACAGGCGGCGGTCCCACTTGCCCTCCAGCGTAATGACAATCCCGGCGGCAACGGTTGCGGTAACAGCTGCCCAGGCGATATTGCCGCAGGCCCCCGCCAATCCCAGAAGCAGAGATTGAAGAAGCGTTTTTCCGCCCAGGGCTGATGTAAGCACGGTGCAAATCAATCCCGCCAGAGCGGCCAGCTGATAGGCGGGCATCAGAAGGGTAAGCTCCAAGTCAAACAGCACCAGACGGGGCCGGTCAGACTGAGCTTCCCCCAGAACCGGCAGGCAGCGCTGGGCCACCTGGAGCGTACCACTGGTCCAGCGGCGGCGCTGCCTGATGGACTGCTCCCAGGTAAGGGGCTGTTCGTCGTAGGTGACCGCCTTTGGCACATAGGCCACCTTCTCCCCCGCCAGAACAGCCTGAGCGGTCATTTCCAGGTCCTCGCTGATGGTCTCCGTACGCCAGCCGCCCAGTTTGTCCAGCAGCTGCTGGGTGACCATAAAGCCAGTTCCGCCGATCATGGCGGATACGCCTAAGCCGGCCTTTCCGCCATTGTGGAAGCGGTCCATCATCCAATAGTAGATGGAAGAGCTGCTGGATACGGCGGTATCATAGGGGTTTTTGCTGTCCCGGTAACCCTGGGCCGCCTGAGCCCCGGCCAGCCGGGCATTGTTCATCTCTGACAGGAAACGGCGGTCCACCACGTTGTCCGCATCAAAAACCAGCCAGGCGTCATACTGCCGGCCCCGGAGCCGGTTGTAGGCAAAACGGAGAACCTCCCCCTTGCTTTTCACCGGAACGGTGCACTCCAGCACCTTGGCTCCAAAGTTTCGGGCCGCCAGAGCTGTGTTGTCGGTACAATTATTGGGGAGAACCCACACGTCGTACAAATCAGACGGGTAATCCTGGGTGAGCAGGCTGTTGATCAGGGGACCGATCACCAGCTCTTCGTTCCGGGCGGCAATCAAAACCGCAAACTTCGTCTTCGCCGGATGGAAACCATAGTCCATCGGCTTCCGCACACAGGCCAGGCCTGAAACCAGATACCAAACGCCCCAAAGCCCCATTAATACTCCAAATGTGCCCGTTAGGGCCAGCGCGGCAGGAAACAGCCAATCCATATTCCGCTCCTCCTCTCGTTTGTTCTGTCCACAAGAATAGCAGAGCTTCCTTAAGGACAAAGTGGGAGGAAGATTAAGATTTCATGAAGGTTTTCTTAACCGCATAGGACAGCCCCCAAGCCGCATACGTTGAATCAAAACAGTTTGGGGGCGTGGGTATGGATACCAGAATCGCGGAGCTGCGGTACAAAGAAGTGATCAGCGTGGAGGACGGCAGCCGGTACGGCTATGTGGGAGACATGGAGGTGGATCTGGAGTCCGGTCAGGTTCGGGCCCTGGTGATCCCCGGGCGCCGGCGCTTTTTTGGGCTGTTGGGACGGGAAGAGGACAAGGTCATCCCTTGGGGGGCAATCAAGCGCTTCGGGGAGGACATTATACTGGTAGAAAGATAGCGCCAGCGGGGCAGGGCTCTTTTCGCGCTTCCCTCACAGCAGCTCTACCGCCGTATCGGTGGCAAAAAACCACAGCACCTGCCGGTTGACGGGCCGTCCCAAGATGGCGGACAATGCCTGACTGTACGCGGCCAGCTGGGGACGGTATTCCTCCGCTCTGGCCCGCTCACCGCCGGGTGCGACCTGGTCGCTTTTAAAGTCCACTACCGTGACGCTGTCCTCCTCCTCAAACCAGGCGTCGATGACACCCTGGAGCAGGACCTCCTCCCCTTTTCCATCCGGAAAGTAGTCCAAGGCGGAAGCCAGCACCGAAAATTTGAATTCCCGACGGCACTTCTCCCCCGCATTGGCCATGGCCCGGCCCAAAGGGCTGTCCAGAAAAGCAGACAACCGCTCCGGCTCTACCGCCTGCCGCTGAAGCTTGGTTAAAAAGCCCTCCTGCGCCAAACGGTCCAGTTCAAGCGCTACCGCCTGAGGGCTGCTGTTCCCGTTCAAAGGCAGGTACTGCATGGCCAGATGCAGGGCGGTACCCCGCTGCGCGGGGGTCAGCCCTTTCCGCTCGGCGATAAAGTTGGGCCGGGTAATGGGCTGGCCCTTTCGGGGAGGCAGGGCGGCATCCTCCGCTGCCTCTTGATCCAGAGTCCGGCCTTTAATTTGGGTGGCAGTGAGCTTGGAGGGCAGATTGGCCGCTGCCATATAAGGGTAGGCCCAACACAGGCGTACGCTCAGATCCCCGTCCGCCTCCTCCAAAAGATCGGTATAACAGCCTTCCACCTGATGTTCTTCACTCAGGGCGGTCCCATCCACCCACCGGATGTCCCAAGCGGGGCCCGCTGCCTCCGTTGCCTCCTCAGGCACATCAGCCAAATCCCGGAGCGCGGCTCCCTCCGGCCGGGTGAGGGCGTAAAGGAGCACCCACGCCCCCACGCTCTGCTGCTGCTCCAGCGACATGGGGGAGACAGGCAGGCTCTCCCCCAGCCGCGCCAGGGCGTCCGCCCCCTCGGGGAGCGTCAGAGTAAGAATCAGTTTTTCCCGGGAGCGGGTCATGGCCACATAGAGCAGGCGCAGCTCCTCCGCCATCATCTCTCGATCCAGCTGGCGGGCCACCGCCCGCCGGGCTAAAGTAGGGTATTCCACCATACGTTCCCGGTCCAGCCCACGGGGCCCCACCCCCAATACGGGGTGGAACAGAACCGGGCGCATCAGGTCATCCCGATTAAGGCGGCGGGTGAGGCCGCACACCAGTACCACCGGCTTCTCCAGTCCCTTGGAGCGGTGGATGGACAGGACAGACACCCCCTCTCCCTCCCGGCCATTCCCTGATGTGGTCCCCAACCGGGAGCCTGTGCTCCGCAGCCGCTCCAAGCGGAGCAAAAACTGGAACAAGGTACGGCATCCACTGTCCTCCAGCTGCCCGGCCAGGGCGTAGAGGGACAGCAGATTGCTCTGCCGCGTTCCTCCATCCTCCATCGCGCCAAAGATGCCCAGCAGATTGGTTTTCTCAAACATGTGCCACATCAGCTGACGGCAGGTGCGATCCCCCGCGCCAAAGCGCAGCTCCTCCAGATGGCTCAGGAAATCCCGGCACGCCCCATCCCCGCTGTCAGCGGCGTTGACCAGGGCGGTATAGAAATCACCGCTGCTGTCCGCCCGGAGAAGGGCCAGCTTATCTGCGGTAAAGCCATACACCGGAGAGCGCAGGGCCGCGATCAGAGGCACATCCTGCCTGGGGTTGTCCACAACCTGGAGAATGGACAAAGCCACGTTGACCTCAGTGGTCTCGAAGAAGTCCTCTCCCCCGTCGGCCGCCCAAGGGACTCCCACCTCGTTAAGCGCCCGCAGGTAGTGGTGGAGCACCGGGCCTGGGCTGCGCAGGAGGATCATCACATCGGAAGGCCGCAGGGGGCGCAGCCCCTCCCCCTCCTCGACCATAAGGGGCCGGTCCAGCAGTTCCCGTATTCTCCGCGCAGCAAAGCGGGCTTCCAAAAGGTTTTTGTCGTCCTTCTCCCCTTCCCAATCCCCCAGGAAGGACAGGTCCAGGGCATCCAGTTCCAGCGCGTAGGGATCCGGGCCACTGGAGCGTTCCTCCGAGCGGAAGGATCTGCCCGGCACCAACGCCTGGTCCTCGGTGTAGTCAAGCTCGCCGAATTCAGTTGACATAATGCTTCTGAATAGATCATTGCACCCCTCCAGTACCTGGGGCCGGGAACGAAAGTTCCGAGACAATACCCGTTTGCGGGGCGCTCCCTCCTCCGCACTGTCTCCGGAGGTAAAGCGGCGGTACTTGTCCAAAAAGATGGTCGGATCAGCCAGCCGGAAGCGGTAGATGGACTGCTTCACGTCCCCCACCTGAAACAACCGCCGTCCATTGCCGGAGACGGCGCCAAAAATGGCGTTCTGCACCTGGTTGGTATCCTGGTATTCGTCCACCAGCACCTCGTCATACCGGGCTCCCCAGTAGTGAGCCAGCTCGGAAGGATTCCCCTCCCCATCGGTAAGCAGCTTTACCGCGAAGTGTTCCAGGTCAGAGAAGTCCACCAACCCCCGCTTGGCTTTTTCCCGGGAAAAGGCGTCCTGAAATTCCAGCACCAGGTCCATCAGGGCGCACACCGCCGGCGCGGACAGGGACAGCTCTTCCAACTGGGCTGCGGTGTCTCCCCAAAAGGGCTCCGCCGTCTTTTCCAGTGTCTTTTTGCACCGGTCCCGGATGGCTTTCATCCGCTCCCCAGCCCTGGCGGTCTGCTCCGCCACAAAAGGGCTGATGGAAACAGACCGCTTCCGCTTCCGCCCCGCCGCGGGGAACGGGATGGGCAGGCGGGCATAGGCGCCGTCCCAGGTTTCCTCCAGCAAAAAATCCTCCAGCCCCTCCAGCGTGGCGGAAATGGACGGGCCATAATTGACCTCCAGCAGCTCATCTCCCTGGCACAGCTCCAAGGCCCGAAGCAGCCGGACCCGACACCCTCGGGCCTGCCGCTTGGCATCCTCCAACAGGGGCGCGCCCCAGGGGGTCTGGGCCAGGTCGGTAATCCCATCCAGCTTCCACAGCGCCTTCTGCTCCTCCAGCCAGCGGGCAGGGTCGGGGTGGCTCTGCACCCGGGCAAAGATATCCACAGTGATTTGGGCCAAGCGGCTGTCGTCCCGCCCGGCGGACAGAGTATCCACCAACAGGGTAAAGGGGCTGTCCTCAGGCAGATCCTCATACCGCTTGTCCAGCAGCTCCTCCAGCACCTGGGCCATGAGCACCTGACTCTCCCCTTCGTCGCATAGGCGAAAGTCCGGATCCAAATCCAACAGGTGCCCGTTCTCCCGGATGAGGTCCGCGCAGAAGGAATGGATGGTGGAAATCTTTGCCCGGTAGACCAAAGTGGTCTGGCGGCGCAGATGGCGGTCGTTGGGGGCCAGGGCCAGCCGGTCAGACAGCTCCTGGGCAATGCGCCCCCGCAGCTCGGCTGCGGCGGCTTTCGTGTAGGTGATAACCAGAAAACGGTCAATATCCAACCCCTCTTTGGTTACCCGGTCCAGCAGCCGCTCCACCAGCACCCGAGTTTTCCCAGACCCGGCGGCAGCGGACACCAGCAGCTCTCCCCCCCGGTCATCCACAATACTTCGCTGTTCATCTGTCAACGGAAATGGCATGGGCGTTTCTCCTTACTCCTTGAGCACGCTCAGGTATTTTTCAATGCGGATCCCCTTATTTTTTTCAATTTCACCCTGTTCTAGGAAAATCAGGCGCTCAACCACATCCATAGCCCGCTTGGTGGCCTGAGGAAAGGTTTTTCCGGCCAACAGCTCCCCGGCCAGTACGGCGGAAAACATATCCCCTGTGCCTGGGAAATGGACTCTGATCAGACGATAGGGAATGGTAAAATATTCTCCCGCCGCGTGATCGAAGCCCCACACCACGTGATCCCCCGTCTCTGCCTCCTGGCCGCTGGTAATCACCACGGAGCGGGGGCCAAAGGCCAGCAGGGCATCCACCATCTGGCGGGCCTCCTGCCAGGTAAGCGCTTCCCTGCCTTGGTATAGGCCGGAGAGGAACTCTCCCTCCGTCAAATTGGGTACAATCACATCCGCCACCCCGATGAGGCGGCGCATATTTTCGATGGTCTCCTCGGTCACGCCGTTGTACAGCTTGCCCTCGTCCCCCATGATGGGATCGGTCATTACCAGCAGCCCCTCCTTCTTCTGGCTGGCGATAAAGTCCCGGATAATCCCCACCTGGGCCGCAGAGGCCAGAAAGCCGGTGGTGATGCAGTCGAACTGGAAGTCCAGCTCCTTCCACACCTGGATGGTCTGGCGCATATAGTCCGTGGTATCCAATATCGCGAATTTTTCATACTCAAAGGGGTTAGACACCAGAGCGGTAGGCAGGTTGTAGACGCTGTGGCCCATGTTGGACAAAATAGGCCAGACAGCGGACAGCCCCACCTTTGCATAGCCAGGCACATCCCCGATGGTCAGAATATTTTTACTGCTTTCCATAACAAATCCCCCTTCATTTCCTTAAAAACTCCAGAATAACCGGATTGAACGCTTCCCAGTTTCGGCGGGCCACAAAGTGGTCGCCAGGGAGAATGGCCAGCTCACTGCCGGGGATGGATTTGGCAATCAGTCTGGTATGCTTCTCCCGGATCATATCCCTGTTCCCCGCCACCACCAGGGCAGGCATATTCAAAACAGCCAGCGCCTTGGCGTTGATGTGAGGCTGGGTCGTCATCAGATCCAGCAGCTCCCATTTGGGCCGAGCTCTTTTGTCAAAGCGGCGGACTGCCTGAAGCAGTCCCCAGCCCAGAACAATAGGCAGCTGTGTGGACAGCTTTACCCCTGAGGGATATAAGTCGGCCCCGTTCAGGACAAGCTTTTCCACATACTCCGGATAGTTCAGGGCAAACAGCAGGGCGATATTGGCCCCGTCAGAGAATCCCAAAAGATGGCAGCGCCTGATCTCCCGGCTGTCCAAAAACGCTTTCAGGTCCTCTGCAAACTGGTCCAACGTAAAGGGGGCCCTGCCCCTCGGGGACCGCCCATGCCCCCGAGTGTCTGGAGCAATCACCTGGTACCACTCTGAAAAAGGACCGATCTGGTGCTTAAAATAGGTGTGGTCCTCCCCATTTCCATGCAGCATTACCAACGGAAAACCCTGCCCGGCAACCACATAATTTAGACAAATATCCACAATAACCTCCTTACGCCTTCCCCTCAATCTGTTCCCAGAACTCCTGGGCGTCAACGCCGGACAGCCAGCGCTTGCAGTCGCCGCCCCGGCCCGGTTCAAAGTGGCAGGCGGCGGCATAGTCGCAGAAGCGGCAGGCGTTTTTCTCCGGGCCGCGCCAGAAAGGATCGGCGGCAATGTTCCCCCCGGCCAGCTCCCGGCAGATGTCCTCCAACACCCGCTGCACATGCTTTCCCAGCCTGCCCATCTGTTCGGCGGAAGCCAGGGCCTCGCCAGTGACGCTCCCGTCCGCTTTCACCCGCAGAGGCAAAAAACGATAGCCTCTCTCCCTGCGGACTTCCATCGCATCCAGCACCCGCTGGTCGCTCACCACTAGGCCGCTGCGCTTCAGCTCCCGATCCACCTGCTTTTTCAGCTCTTCATCGCTTATGGACCGGCGGCCCCGAATGACGGCCTCCCGCGCGGGAAGATAGAGCACACCGTCCCCTTCCACCGGCAGGCCGTAAAGGGATTTTCCTTTCTCCTCCAAGGTAAACAGGTAAAGCAACATCTGCAATCCCAGGCCATTCCATACCTCCGTAAGGTCAAAGGTCTTGCGGCCTGTCTTATAGTCCACCACCCGCAGATGGAGCTTACCATCGTCCACCCAACCGTCCACCCGGTCTACAAAGCCGGTGATGCTGATGGTCACCCCCGCGCAGCTCAGCTCCACTGGAGGTAGCTGCTCGCCCTTGCCAAACCCCAGCTCAAAGGAAATAGGCCTGAATCTGGAATTCAGCAGCTCCTCAGCCACGTTGTCCACCACCGCCTGGACAGAGCGCAGCAGGCGGCGAAACAGATACCGGAACCGGGCAGTCTGCCCCTCCAGCCCCCCCAGCTCTTCGCCAACGTAGCGCTCTACCGCCTGCCTGGTCAGGCTGCGCAGTCTTTTTTCCCGGTTTCCGTCCTCCTCCATACCGGGGATAGTAGTCTGGGCAAACATTTCATCCTGAAGGACGTGCTCCAGCACATAGTGCACAAAGGTGCCGTACTCAGGCGCTGTAAAGCCTGCAGGCTTGCGAGGCTCCGCCGCCAGTCCATAGCGCATAAAATAGGAAAAATGGCAGGATTTATACTTATCCATTCGAGATGCGGACATAGCCACCCGCCTGCCATACAGCCGGTCCACTGCCTGACGGGACAGCCGTCCCCGCTCCCAATTTGCGGCCCGGTCCAGCCGGTCCACCTGCTCCCGGAACTCAGGAAGCGCCTCCAGCGCCTGGCGGGCGTTCCTGTCCCGTCCCGCCTGCTCCAAGGCGGGTAAAGGGGCCTCCAGCCGGAAGGAGCCATGAAGTTCCTCCTCCCGCACTGGCTTCAAATCTGAAAATAGCAGTCGCAGCCGGCCAACCAGAAAACTGGGCCGGCGCTCCTCCCCGCCCGCCCCTTGGACCGGCCAGGTGACAACCAGCTTTTGACTGGGCCGGGCGCAGATCTGATAGATGGTGGTCATCTCCCGATAGAGCAGGTTCCGCTGAGACTGGGCCAGCTCCAAGCCGTAACCGGCCAGTAGGGCCCGGTCGTCGTCGGACAGCAGTCCGGGCGCCATCCCAACTTGGGGCAGCGAGCCATCGTCCGCGCCCAGGAGGAACAGCGCCCGCACCCTATGGCCGGTCTGACGGGTGGTTTCTCCCGCCGTTACCCGGTCTAGGGAGACGGGGATCGTACCCACATCGTATTGGGAGAGCACCAGCCGAAATAGCAGGGCGAATTCCTCCAGCTCCATAGGGACGTCTCCCAAAAGGCCGGCGCACTGCTCCAATCCGCCGCATAGGATATCCCACAGCTGCCGGTACTCCTCCGCCAGAGCAGGCTGCCCCCGCCGGATGAGGGTCTCTACCCGTTCCTCCAGCCGAGCCGGCAAGTCGATCTCCTCCAAAAAGGTATAAAGTGAAATTGCTTGTCCACGCCCCGTCCGGTCCTTGTTCTTCCGCAGGGCCTCCAGGGGGGCCGTCACCTGTCGCCGGGCCCCGTCCACCCGGGCCAGAAGCTCTCTGTCCTCCTGAGAGAATTTTAATCCGTAGCCCTTTGGGTGCCAGGACCAGTCCTTCGCCTGGGTCCACCGGCTGCCCTTAATGTCCCACTTCAGGACATAGTTCTCCAGCAGATCCACATCCTCCTGGGACAAATCAGTCAGGCCGGTCTTTAGGTAGCGGAAAACATCGTCATATCGGTAGCCGCCCGCCGTAGTTTCCAGGGCGGCAGTAACCAGCGCCAGCACCGGTTTTTCCAAGATATCCGTCATGGCGGAGGAGAATACCGGCACCCCGTAGCGCGCAAAGACAGACTCCACCAGATCTCGATAAGTCCCGTAGTTTCGAGCCACCACGCCAATATCCCGGAATCGGTATCCCTCCTCCCGCACTAGACGCAAGATGCGCGCGGCAGTCCACTCCACCTCGCTCCGGGGCGCGGACGCCCGGAGCAGCTCCACTGTCCCACCGCACAAAATGGGTTCCGGGGTGTTTTCGGCAAAAAGTGACTGCTCCAGGCAGACCAACGGCTCCGCCTTATCCGTTTCATTTATGACAAGGTGTTCTACTTCACAGCCAATTCGTTCCTCCCCCGCCAACCGCAATAGCGTGTTGGCTGTGCGGCGGGCCGGCAGGAATATGCTTTCCCCATCCTCCTCCAACTGTCCGCAGGTAAGCGTGACAGTTGTGGAGTGGGCCTGGGCCATCAGCCGTCGGAGCAGTTCTCCCTGCTGGGGGGTAAAGTCGATAAAGCCGTCCAGCCAGATGTCCTTTCCTTCTCCCCAGCGGCAGAGGCGCAGCTTATCCGCTGCACGGGTGAGCCGGTCCCGGGGATCCAAAGCGGTCTGGGCTGTGAGGACTTCATATTCCCCAAAAATAAGCCCCAGGTCCCGCAGCTTATCTCCCTCGGGGCCGGATGCATCCTTTCCTGCCCGGACCAGTGTCTCCGGGGGGACGCAGCAGCTCTTCAACTCATCCGCTGTCGCCAGCAGGGATGTGAGAAATGCGGGCCTTCTGGAGGGGCGGCTGTACACAGTCAGCTTAGGAGCAACGCCCTGCACTGCCCGGTACATCAGCAGCAGGCGTCCGCCCGGTTCCAACTCCTCCTCCCCCAGCCCGCCCGCCTTCTGAAAAATGCGGTTGGCCAAACGGCTAAAGGACAGCACTTCAGCGTATAGGCTGGCTTTGGGTCCGCCCGCAGCGCACAGCGCACGCTCCGTCTCATGGGACTGCTGTTCGGGTACCAGCAGCACCTGGGGCCGTTCTTTGCCCGCCTGGCACAGCCGTTTCAACACAGCGGTCGTCTTGCCGCTTCCCGCACGGCCCAGCAGAAGCTTGAACACAGTACCTTCCTCCTCTCAAAAAAGCAGACCCCCGCCTTGTTTCCCTTCACAGCAAAGCGGGCCGTGCCGGTTGTTGGCACGGCCCGCTTGACTTCGCTTAGTTGGGGCTGATGGTGTAGTTGGGGGCCTCCTTGGTAATGTAAATGTCGTGGGGGTGGGACTCCTTCAAGCCGGCCGCAGTAATCTGCATAAACTGCGCCTTTGACTGCAGCTCACTGATATTGTGACAGCCGGTGTAGCCCATACCGGCCCGCAGGCCGCCCATCAGCTGGTAGATGGTTTCACCTACCCCTCCCTTATAGGGGACGCGGCCCTCCACGCCCTCGGGAACCAGCTTCTTATTTGACTCCTGGAAATAACGGTCTCTGGATCCCTTGTTCATAGCGGCCAGAGAGCCCATGCCCCGATAGACCTTGAAGCTGCGGCCCTGGAAGATCTCGGTGTCGCCGGGGGACTCCTCACATCCGGCCAGCAGGGACCCCAGCATAACCACATCGCCGCCGGCGGCAATGGCCTTGGCGATGTCGCCGGAGAACTTCACGCCGCCGTCGGCCACGATGGGGATATCGTACTGGGCGGCCACCCGGGCCGCGTCGTAGATGGCGGTAATCTGGGGCACGCCGATTCCCGCCACCACGCGGGTGGTGCAGATGGAGCCGGGGCCGATGCCGATCTTTACGCAGTCCGCCCCCGCTTCAATGAGGGCCTTGCAGCCATCGGCGGTAGCCACGTTTCCGGCGATCAGCTGGATATCGGGATAAAGCGCCTTAATGCGCTTCACGGTCTCCAGCACATTCTGAGTATGGCCATGGGCGGAGTCAAGTGTAAGCACATCGGCGCCCGCCTCGGTAAGGGCCGCGACACGGTCCAGCACATCGGCAGTGGCGCCGATGGCAGCACCCACCAGCAGACGGCCCTTCTCGTCCCGGGCAGAGTTGGGGTAAACCTCAGCCTTTTCAATGTCCTTGATGGTAATCAGGCCCTTCAGCCGGCCTTCTTCGTCCACGATGGGCAGCTTCTCAATCTTATGCTGGCGCAAGATTTCCTTCGCCTGGGCCAGCGTAGTGCCTTCGGGCGCGGTAACCAGATTTTCCTTGGTCATCACGTTGTCAATGAGCTGGTTCATGTCCGTCTCGAACTTCATGTCCCGGTTGGTAATGATGCCGATGAGCTTGCCGTTGTCGCAGATCGGCACGCCGGAGATGCGGAACTTGGCCATGAGCTCGTCGGCCTCTTGGAGGGTGTGGCCGGGAGCCAGCCAGAAGGGGTTGGTAATGACGCCGTTTTCCGAGCGCTTTACCATGTCCACCTGTTCGGCCTGCTGGCTGATGGACATATTTTTATGGATAATGCCGATGCCGCCCTCCCGGGCGATGGCAATGGCCATGCGGTACTCGGTCACCGTGTCCATAGCGGCGCTCATCAGGGGGATGTTCAGCCTGATCTTCTTGGTCAGCCGGGTTTTCAGGTCGATGTCGGCGGGCAGCACGTCGCTGGCCGCGGGGATGAGCAGTACGTCGTCAAAGGTGAGGCCCTGCTTCACAAACTTCTGGGCGGCGTCTTGATTCACCATAATTCCACGTCTCCTTTTCGATATTTTATCTATTGTACCTTGTGATTTTGAGGTTGTCAAGGCGGAAATCACACTCCATGGCGAATCAAAAATCCGAATACAATGACCACAAGCACGCCGCCAATCCGTATGCCCTTTCTCAGCTCACCGTGGTCCCGCCAATCTACCGCCTCCGGCCACACGGGGTTGATGGCAAAAAGCAATCCGACCAGAATCCAGCCTATGTTATGAAATACACCCATCTTTACGATTTGCCCAAGTACAAATGCGCAAACTATGATAGCTAATGAAACGCGGATTTGTATTCTAAATGGCAGTTTTTTCAATATAAGTCTCCTTTTCCACACCTTAAACCGGCGTCTCCCCAAAGTACAGCGCCGCCTCAAACCGGGGCTTGCCCTCCGTATCCACGCCCCGGACGAACCGGCTGTCTCCCAGGCCGCTGGTCTGGATGGACAGCACCTCGCCGGGGCGGCACTCTGCCAGGTAGCCGATGCGCAGCTCAGCCAGATAGCGGTCCTGGGGAAGATTTTCCATGCCCACCGCGTCGCAGGCAAAGTCGGCGTAGCGGGTGTTGTTCACATGGCCGTTCAAGTCGGAGTCGCTGTACCGCATAAGGCGGCGCTCCGCCTCGGCCAGGTCTCCGGGCTGGCGCAGCTTGGCCAGGGTCATGGTCTTGCACAGCGCTCCGCCGCCGGTATCGGTCAGCTCCGGGATTGTGCTCAGCCGCATCAGCTTGTGGCTGTTTACATCGGCCAGCACCCAAGCGGACACCGACTCCCCCACCAGCTGGCCGTTGGCCAGGATGTCGTAGTCCCGGTACATGATGGCTGACCGTGCCCCCCGGTGCCAGGTGCGGATCGTCAGCTTATCCTCATACCCCAGGGGCCGGGACAGCTGGTACCAGGACCGAGCCAGCATCCAAAAGGCCCCATACCGCTCCACCAGCGTCTCCCGGGAAAAGCCCCCGTCCTCCGCTGCCAGGGTGGCGGCGTTTTGCAGGTGGTTGAGCAAGGCGGACGCCTTGCACTGGTCCCTTCCATCTACATCCAGGCCATTTAAACGAATTTCGTACTCAAAGAATTTGCTCATTGTTGTTCCTTACCTCGAATCAAAATAGATGTTTTGCAGCACAGGTCGTCAATATCGTCGGCAGTGGCGGCGGGAATACGGTACTTGCCGCCGCAGTCCTGGCAACACAAGTCCACCGAGCTGAAATGAACGTCAAATCCCCACCTTTTGCTGCCGCAGGTGCAGGAGATGCCGCCCCGGGCGGCGATATCCCTCAGCTCGGAGAGGATCTCCTCCATGACCATCTCGTCCAGAAAAGCGCCGTTTTCCGCCGCGTCCTCTCCCAATTTGTCAACAGCCTGTTCCAGCCGGGCAGTGGCGGCGTAGACCGGCCCCTCCTCCCCCACGTAACAGCAGTCCAGCCCGGAGGCGGCGCAGGAGAAAGCCAGGGCCTTTTCACGAATGAAGGCGTGGGAGGAGCAGGACACCGTGTGCTCCCGCCCGCAGAACAGGCAGGGCACCGTCAGCTGCACCCGGTTAAGAAAAAACTCCACCCCCAGCTCCGACTTGCCGCAGGGGCACTTGATGTGGGCCGGGGCCGCCGCCAGGGAGAACAGGTCCCGCTCCACAATCACCGACTGCATACAGCGGGGGCAGATATAGGACAAAAACCGCTTTGTCTCTTGTACCATGTCACTTGCTCCTTACCCGGTCTACCACATCGTGCCAGCCGGACAGCAACGCCTCCCGCCGTTCCGCCTCCATCTTCGGCTCATACAGCCGGTCCAGGGTCCAGCTGCCCCGGATGTCATCCAGGCCGGCCCACACCCCGGTAGCCAGCCCGGCCAAATAGGCGGCCCCCAAGGCGGTGGTCTCCCGGATTTTGGGGCGGCGGATGGCGCGGTCCACAATATCCGCCTGGAACTGCATCAGGAAGTTGTTGGCGGAGGCCCCGCCGTCCACCCGAAGCTCCCGCAGGGGGATGCCAGTGTCCTCCTCCATGGCCCGGAGCACGTCGGCAGTCTGGTAGGCGATGGATTCCAAAGCCGCCCGGATGATGTGGTTGCGCCCCGCCCCCCGGGTCAGGCCCAGAATGGCTCCCCGGGCGTTCATGTCCCAGTAGGGCGCGCCCAGGCCGGTAAAGGCGGGCACCACATACACTCCGGCGGTATCCTCTACCCTTCCGGCAAAATATTCCGTGTCGCAGGAGTCGGAGATCAGCCCCAGCTCGTCCCGCAGCCACTGAATCACGGCCCCGCCTACAAAGATGCTGCCCTCCAGGGCATACTGTACCTTGCCGTTCGGGCCGGCGGCGATGGTGGTGAGCAGGCCGTTCTTGCTGACAAAGGGGGTCTCCCCGGTATTCATCAGCAGGAAACAGCCGGTGCCGTAGGTATTTTTGGCCTCTCCCGGCTCAAAACAGGTCTGGCCGAAGAGAGCGGCCTGCTGGTCCCCGGCAATGCCCGCGATGGGCACCTCCACCCCCTGGATGTTCACCGTCCCGTAAACCTCGCTGGAGGAGCGCACCTGAGGCAACATGGACATAGGAATATCCAGCTTTTTACAAATCTTCTCATCCCACCGCAGGTCCTTGATGTTGTACAGCATGGTCCGGCTGGCATTGGTGGGGTCGGTGGCGTGGACCGCACCGTTGGTCAGCCGCCAGACCAGCCAGCTGTCCACCGTTCCGAAGAGGAGCTTTCCCTCCTCCGCCCGCTCCCGGGCTCCGGGAACGTTATCCAAAATCCACTTGATCTTGGTGGCGGAGAAGTAGGCGTCGATGAGCAGGCCGGTGGCCTCCTTCACATAGTCCACAAAGGCGGGGTCCCGTTTCAACTCCTCACACAGCCCCGCCGTCCGGCGGCACTGCCACACAATGGCGTTGTACACCGGTTTGCCGGTGTCCTTGTGCCAGACAATGGCGGTCTCCCGCTGGTTGGTGATGCCGATGCCGGCCAGCTCACGGATATCCACCCCACTCTGGGCCAGCGCCTCCATGAGCACTCCGTACTGGCTGGACCAGATCTCCATGGGGTCGTGCTCCACCCAGCCCGGACTTGGGTAGAACTGGGTGAACTCCTTCTGGGCCATGCCCACAATGTTTTGCTCCTGGTCGAAGAGGATGCAGCGGCTGCTGGTGGTCCCCTGGTCCAGGGCGGCGATGTATCGCTTTTCCATAGCCTTCCCCTTTTCTTGTGTTTGTCATATTATACCGCGTCTTGGCCCGGAATACAAGGGCGGTCCTCACCACGCCGCAATCGTCCCGTCGCACCGGGGCTCGGTGCCACCCATAAGCAGACCGTTTTCGGTCCGCCAGATGATCTGGCCCCGGCCCATGTCGATGGGGTCGTCAACGATCTCCACCTCGTGGCCCCTCTCGGACAACTCGGCGGCGATCTCCGGCAGGATCTCCCGCTCCAGCTGGATGTGTTTCCCCCCGATCCACTGCACCCGGGGAGCGTCCAGCGCCTCTTGGGGGTTCATGTGGTAGTCGATGGTATTTACCAGCACCTCCACATGCCCCTGGGGCTGCATAAAGGCCCCCATAACCCCGAAGGGGCCGACGGCCTCCCCGTCCTTCATCAAAAAACCAGGGATAATGGTGTGGTACGACTTCTTCCCCCCGGCCAGACAGTTGTCGCTGGCGGGGTCCAGGGAGAAGTTGGCCCCCCGGTTCTGGAAGGAGATTCCCGTCCCGGGGACCGCCACTCCCGCGCCAAAGGTGGTGTAATTGCTCTGAATCCAGGAAACCATGTTTCCCTCCCTGTCGGCGGTGCACAGGTAGATAGTTCCGCCGCAGGAGGGGTCCCCCGCCTCCGGGAGCAGGGCCTTGTCCGTAATGAGGGCCCGGCGGCGGGCCGCATACTCTGGGCTAAGCATATCCTCCACTCTGGTTTTCATGTAACGGGGGTCAGCTACGTAAGTTCTGGTGTCGGCGAAGGCCAGCTTAACGGCCTCCATGATTTTATGATAAGTATCTGCACACTCCCGGTTTGAGGACAGCTCCAGGCCGTTTAAGATATTTAACGCCATCAACACGGTAATCCCGTGGCCGTTGGGGGGTATCTCACAGACGGTGTACCCCCGGTAGCCGGTTGTGATGGGCTCCACCCACTGCGGGCGGTAATTGCGGAAGTCGTCCTCTGTAAAATATCCCCCCGTCTCCCGGCTGAAGGAGACAATCTTTTCCATCAGCGCCCCCCGGTAGTAGCTCTCACAGCCGGTGGCGGCCAGCTCTTCCAAGGTCTGGGCGTACTCCTTCCACCGGAACAGGTCCCCGGCTGCGTAGGGGGAGCCGTCCCCCTTCATAAAGGACTTCCACCAGTAGGCATGGGGGGCCGGGTTCTCTTTCAGCGCCTTTTGGATGCGCAGGGAATCCTTAGCCCACTGCTTCGCCACGTTTACCGGGACGGGCACTCCCTGCCGGGCATAGGAGACGGCAGGGGCAAAGAGCTCTGTCAGCGGTTTGCTTCCAAACCGCCGGTTCAGTTCAGCCCAGCCGGCAGGCGCTCCAGGGACCATAGTGGGAATCCACCCCTCCGCCGGCATTTCCGTAAAGCCTAATTCCTTTACGGTTTTTGCGCTGAGGCAAGCTGGGGCCACCCCGCTGGCGTTAAGTCCGTAGAGCCTCTTCTCCCGCTCCACCCACACCAGGGCAAAGGCGTCGGAACCCAGGCCGTTGCCGGTGGGCTCGAACAGGGGCATCCCCGCCGCCATAGCCACGGCGGCGTCCATGGCGTTTCCGCCGGACTTCAGCACCTCCAGCCCCACCTGAGCCCCCAACGGGACTGATGTGCAAGCTATTCCGTTTTGGGCGAAAACGACAGTCCGGCGGGATGCGTAGGCGTATCTGTGAGGATCGTACTGGGTCATAACAGTCAGCTCCTTTTATTTCCAAGTATACAGAGTCTATTATACAAGACTTCGGACAAAAAGGCAACAAAAGGGGGACGCGCCGCCTGAGATTGCCCCGCGCTTCCTCAAAATCAAGAGTATGCAGCTTGCCTTTCTTCCCGCTTGTGCTATAATAGTTACTGGATAGAAAACAAGGATGAACCGTTCAGCAGTAGAAAAGCATATCTTGAATAAGCCTAAGGAGAACGCCGTGAAAACATACAACTTTATCGATCTATTCGCCGGCTGCGGCGGGTTAAGCGAAGGGTTTTACAGACAGGGCTTTCATGCCTTGGCTCATGTCGAAATTGATCATTTTGCGTGTGAAACCTTAAAGACCCGTATGCGTTACTACGGCTACGGCGCCGCAGACCAAGCTGTTATGGAGCAGGACATTACCGCAAAAGATATTGTAAGGAAAATCAAGGCGGTTGTCGGAGATGAAACGGTAGACATTATCATTGGCGGCCCGCCCTGCCAGAGCTTCTCGCCTTTGGGCAAAGCCAGAGACGAAAATAGTATGCAGCAGGACCCAAGAAACTATTTGTTTGAAAGCTATGTCAAGGTCCTCAACCATTTTAAGCCAAAATTTTTTGTATTCGAAAACGTACTCGGTCTTTTGGACACTGAACTGCGAGGGAAACGCATTTTCAAAATCATCCTCCGGCGCTTGCGGAAAAATTACAGAGTGTTAAGCAAAGAGGAAACGATTGTGCTTAACGCAACCTCCTATGGCGTTCCGCAGGAGCGTAAACGCGTCATATTGATTGGCACCAGAAGAGATCTGGATGTAACGCCAGGAGATGTGTATGCCAAAATTCAAAAAACCCACTATTTGCCGGGAGACATAGGAAAAAAAACATCCGGGTTAAATCGTTACGTCACCGTGAGGGACGCCATCGGGGATTTGCCGAAACTTCATTCGGGAGAAGGCGCCATTGAGGTAAACTATCCGAATGATTACAGTGAATGCTCGGAATATGTTAAACTGCTGCGCAAACCGTCCGATACCGTTTTGAGGTACCATGTGGCAAGAAAAAACAACGAGGCGGACATTGAACGTTACAAGGCAATGGCTGAAAACCATTGGAATTTCCTTCAGCTTTTAGATTTCCGGCCAGATCTGGCCCATGAAAAAAAGCGCGTGTTTTTCAACAGTTACAAGGTACAATGGTGGGACATGCCTGCCAGAACGATCATCGCGCATTTATATAAAGACGGAAATCAGTTCATCCACCCGGACCACGAACAGGCACGGAGCATCACGATCCGGGAGGCCGCGCGCTTACAGTCATTCCCGGATGACTTTGTCTTTGAGGGCTCCAGGACAGAACAGTTCAAACAGATTGGAAACGCTGTTCCGCCCATGCTGGCCGAATCAATCGCAAAGGCGATAAAATTAAAATTGGACGAGTTGGAAAGGGATAGCGGCGATGATATTCAGGAATGTAACAGCATTGCAATCGAATCCTGACAAAAGTTTTTTCAAAGAAAAAATTGATATTTATATGAAAACAGTCGCTTCTGCCGCCAAAAAATACAATTTACAGCCCCCTCAAATCAACCAAAGCCTCTGCGTGGAGGAGATGATTGACATGGGGCTTATATCCGCTCAGGGAGAACTGCGTGACTTAAATAATTTCCTAAAGTCAAAGAAATTTGAGCAGTTTATGGAGGCTGTGGCATATGTGCTTGAAAACGAAGCGCTTTTGCGCCCATTTGTAGAGCGGTTGAGCAACAAGTCCAGGGCGGAAAGACAACATTACGAGAAGAGCAGGAACGCCTTTACCCTCGTCGATTTGTTCTGCGGGGCAGGCGGCTTCAGCTTAGGCTTCCAGCAGGTGGGTTTCAAAACTTTGCTTGCCAACGACCTGGATCGCTTGTGTACTGAGACATACAAATATAACCACATGGAGATTCCCTCCCCGCAAATCATCTGCGGCGACATTCGCCAGCTGTCACAATACATTGAACAATCCGTAGCGGACGAGGTGGATGTGGTCATCGGCGGCCCGCCCTGCCAGGGTTTCAGCTCCGCAAATAAGCATCACCGAATCATTGACGACCCGCGAAACGAGCTGTACAAATATTTCTTGATTTGCGTTGCACGGCTCACGCCTAAAATCGTAATTATGGAAAACGTAAAGGGGATGCTGAAAGTCGCCGGACAAGTGGTAGAAGATTATGAAGCGATCTCTGTTAACAAAAACGGCAACACATACACCTACCGTGTCGCTTACAAATTGCTCAATTCTGTGGATTTTTCTGTTGCTCAGAGCAGGGAGAGGCTGCTATACATTGCCGTAAGAAACGATATATCGGCGGCCCTTGACCTCAGGCCGGAAACTGTTTTTGACCTGATTTCAAATTACACCGCCCACAGGGCCCGCTATATCCTCAAGGACGCATTGGAGGGCGTCCGGGAATTGGAACCCCCGCATGCTATGAATGTGGGCGAAGTGGACACCGAAGAAGGCGGCAAAAAAATCGACGTCAATCCATATACCGGTGCGGAGAACGGTTATCTGCGGCTGATAAATCAAGGCAGGGAAATTCCGCTTGTCTTTAACCATAAAGCCAGGTATTGCAGCCTGTTGAACCATGAAATATACGGCAGAATGGCGCAAGGCGATGATGCGACCAGCGCGTGCATTGCAGATATTATGCCATACGCGCACCGCAATGATAAGTTTAAGGACAAATATTTCCGTTTGTATGCGGACAGGCCCTGCCGTACCATTACCGCTCACTTGCGTTCGGATTGCCACTCCCACATACATCCCACGCAGGCCAGGGCCCTTACCCCCAGAGAAGCGGCAAGAGCGCAGTCTTTTCCGGATGACTATTTATTCCTTGGGCCATATCTCAAAACGTATACCCAAATCGGAAACGCCGTGCCCGTTATAATGGCCAGAGGCATTGCGCAAGTTGTTCGACAAATTTTAGAGCAGGCAGGTGAGCAGCGTGAAAATCCATAGTTTTATCAAACGGCTCAACGCCACGGAGTTGAACTTAGGCGTCACAAAAGACTCCTATATTGCAATCCCCAATGAGGTCAACCTGTCAGATATGTTTGTAAACAGGCAGGCGCTGGAGATCTACGACAGGAAAACCGGAACGCTGTTTACTCCGGAAAATTCAAACATAATGTATGTGCAGACTGGGCAAAACAAACAGGAGCGCATATCCGGCTTAGGGCGATATTATAAAATGGTGGGCGCAAAGGTGGGCGATGAAATACTGATTGAACGCATTGAGGACGCGTCCGGCATCCAATACACCATAGATTTTTATCCCCGAAACGCAATCATATTTCAGAAAAACAGCAAACATGTTGAGATTCTTACCCCAGCGAAAATTTCCCCATATGCCCATGATTCCGGTTATAAACTGGATGTCTCAGTGGACGGGAAGCCGGAAACTCTGCTGGTCCGATTTGTGGAAAATCGAAGAAAAAAAGTAACTTCGCCGAGAGAAACGCCTTTCTACGATTTGCAAATCAACGGACAAAGCATCCTCGGCGGTTATTCCTACCAGGAATACATTGAGGTTCTGGATGACGGAAAGCGCTTGGGCAGAATGAAGACCTACTATTACTCATTGATTGAAATGGCGGAAGGATAAGGCAATGAACAAATGTTACATCATGATTATAGAGGAAGGCATTAAAACCTTTTCCCTCATCGGGCATGGAAATGATTTTAAAATTTCATTCGCGGTAAGAGGGCAAACCGCGCCTTTGAGCGGCTTGCGTCCCGGGGACAGAATCGCCGGATACATTTCCAACGGCAAAAAAATGTTTGCCTATCTGTTCCAGGCCAAAGAGCCGGCGGAGGGCAGCTCATGCGTCATTGAAAAGGTATTTGAAAGCGCCGCTGGCCCTTCGCTGGAGGCGGTGGACGACGATGTGAAGCATACAGTGCTGTCCCATGAACAGACTGAGTCCCTGTTCCCGATTACCGAAGAACAGTACCACAAAATCGTAACTGCCATGCTCTCTCAGTGCATGGAGGAATTCGGCCCAAAAACGCCGGACGCCGAATATCGGCAGCGGTACGCAATCGACGAATCCAAACGATTGAAAGGCGGCGCCAATGTGCTGCTGTACGGGGTTCCCGGCTGCGGCAAGAGTTTCACCGTCACGGTCAAGTACTGTAAAGGCGCCGGCGCCGTTGAGCGCGTCGTGTTCCATCCAGATTACACCTATGGCGATTTTGCCGGCCAGATCCTTCCCCTCACGGACACAAGTACTGGAAAAATCCGGTATGAATTTTCTCCGGGACTGTTCACGCGTATTTTGTCGGACGCTTACAACAATCCTGAGAAAAAGTACTGCCTTGTGATAGAGGAGATTAACCGCGGAAACGCCCCGGCCATTTTTGGCGATATCTTCCATCTGCTCGACAGAAACGAGGACGGCAGCGGCACGCATGAAATAACCAACGCGGATATAGCGGGCAAAGTATATCTCCACGGCCAGACGGAACATACAATCAAGCTGCCATCAAATTTGTCCATTATCGCCACCATGAACACATCAGACCAGAACGTATTTACCCTCGATACCGCGTTTCAAAGGAGGTGGAACATGCGCATGGTTGAAAATGACGTGCATAAATCCAAACTCGCGCAAAAGAACGTCCTCGACACAAGCATCAAATGGGCGGCGTTTCACACCGCAATCAACGACTTGATCCTTGCGAAAAACGCCGGCATGACGTCATCCGAGGACAAGCGGCTTGGCGCGTATTTTGTTACGCAGGACGATTTAAGGTTCCACACCGCCTCAGACCATATGACGCAGGAGGAGGCCGACGACAGAAATCACAGCTTCCCGGAAAAGGTGCTCAAGTATTTGTGGGACGACGCGTTTAAATTTACGAGGGACGAAGTGTTCAAACGTGAATATGACAGCCTGGAAAAGCTTATCCACGCCTTTGAAGCGGCGCAGGGAGACAACCGCTTCAGCATCTTTATAGATGACATCTTCAGGCTCAATCCAGATGGATAAAGGAGCGTTGTATGGAAAAAGAATCAATGCCTTTATATAAGTGCCATGTAACAACAAACCGAGGCACGGATACCTTTGTAGGAATTCGTTCCGACGGGGGGCGGATCGAAGTTCATTTTCCAATTTGTTACCGTCTTGGCCAAACCGGCCTTGCGCAAAAGAACGACATCCAATTGCTGATACGGGTATTGACTCGCTTTTCCGGCGCGCATGAGGGGCCGTTTCCACAGATTTCGCTTCCTGCCCCCAAGGCCGTCAGCTTTCCTATTCAAGCTTATCTGACCGTTCTTACCGAATATTACCGCAGAGGCTATTACACAGAAAATGAGTCTTTCTACACGGCAAATGGCTGCGGGCCCAAGAGTTGGCCGAGGACAATCAAAACTCAGAGGGCTTATCCGCAGGATGACTCGTTTATCTACCTGACTGCCGCCGCGCGGAAATCCAAAGCCAGCTCATCTAGCTTTATTACAAAGATAAACGAATTTTGCGTAGAGGAGGCCTATCAGAAGATCGGCTTCCTGTTTCCAGCCAGAAAGGCGCAAAAGCCATCCGTCCTGTTTCATGAAAAGCGCTTCGTCGCGGCGCTGAGGGAGCGGCTCCGCAGCGAAAACAATGACAACAACAAGGCACTGTTTTTGGGCATGATTGACATGATTCAATACATCGGCAGGAACGGCCGGACCGCGGAATTTTTCTATGGAACAGACCACTTTGAGTACGTCTGGGAACGGCTGATTGACTTCAATTTTGGTATCGGCAACAAAAGCTTCTATTTTCCAAGAACATCGTGGTATTTAGGCGCCGGCGGCAGACACGTAAAACCGCCCCTTGAACCGGATACGATCATGCGGGACGGTGAAACGATATTTATTCTGGACGCCAAATATTACCGCTACGGCGGCAGCGGGGATCCCGCGGATCTCCCCACCACCTCCTCCATCCATAAGCAGATTACATATGGAGAATATGTGGCCACCGATCCTAAATTCAAAGATAAAAATGGCCGAACGCCCTCTGTTTACAACGTTTTTTTGATGCCCTTCAATCAAAAAGGACCGGTTTTCCCCACATCAGAACACATGCTGCACATCGGTGAGGCGCGGGGGGATTGGAAAAGTTCCGGCGCTTCCTACGAGCGGTTGCAGGGCGTACTGCTCGATCTGAAATGGATGATGTCAAGAACCGTTCAGCGCAACGCAAAGGATATCAGCCAATTGGCACGGCTGGTGGAACGCGCCATTCAAAAAACCGGCGGAGCACAATGAAAGCGCGTGCTTCATCCCCTCCTGTTATATGGAACTGCGGTGCCGCAGGAACAAAATACCTTCCCATTATTTGTACATTTTGGTACTAGACCATACCCTTTTCTTGTAGTAAGATAGTCTGGCTTCAAAAAAGTGTGTTTTTAAAGGGGAATTACGCATCGTGAAGAAAAAACACAGCATTGATATGTGCAACGGATCTCTGGCCGACAAGATTTTGCTTTTCGCCCTGCCTCTGATGGCTTCCAGCCTGCTCCAGCTGCTGTTTAACGCCGCAGATGTGGTGGTGGTGGGCCGGTTCGCCGGGAAGGAAGCGTTGGCGGCGGTAGGCTCCAACACTTCCCTCATTAATCTGATGATTAACCTATTTGTGGGCTTGTCGGTAGGCACTAACGTGGTGGTGTCCCGGGATCTGGGCGCCGGCCGGCACGACAATGTGCGCCAGAGCGTCCACACCGCCATGGCGCTGGCCTTGACCAGCGGCGTGGTGATGATGATCTTCGGCGTGGTGATGGTTCGCCAGCTGCTGGAATGGATGTCCTCCCCCACCGACGTGATCGACCTGGCCACTGTGTACTTACGCATCTATTTCTTCGGAATGCCCGCCAATTTGATCTATAACTTCGGCGCAGCCATTCTCCGGGCCCAGGGCGACACCCAGCGGCCGCTGTATTTCCTTACCCTTGCGGGTGTGGTCAATGTAATTCTGAATCTGGTTTTTGTCATCGGCTGCAACCTTGATGTGGCTGGTGTGGCGCTGGCCACCATCATCGCCCAGTACATCTCCGCGTTTCTGGTCGTGCGGTGCATGATGAAGGAATCAGGCCCCCTCCACCTGGACTTAAAGCAGCTTGGCTTCAAGAAAAAAGTGGTCGTTCAAATTTTAAAGGTGGGGCTGCCCGCCGGGTTCCAGGGCGTGGTGTTCTCCCTGTCCAACGTAGTCATTCAGTCCTCCCTCAACTCCTTCAACGACCCGGTTCTGGTGGCGGGCTCCTCCGCTGGCTCCAACATCGAGGGCTTTGTCTATGTCTCCATGAACGCCTTTTACCAGGCCGCTATTTCCTTCGTGGGCCAGAACTACGGCGCTGCCAAGTGTGACCGGGTAGACAAGGTGGCCCGACTGTGCGTCCTGTTTGCGGCCCTCTTTGGAATCGTCTGTGGCAACCTGGCCTATCTGTTCGGCACACCGCTAGCCGGCATTTATGCCCCCGGCGAACCCGACGTAGTTATCCAGGCCCTGATACGGATGGAATATATCTGCTGCCCCTATTTCATTTGCGGCATCATGGACACCCTGGTGGGCGTGCTGCGGGGATTGGGCAGCTCGGTCATTCCCATGGTCACCTCCATTGTGGGCGCCTGCGGCCTGCGGCTGCTGTGGGTGGCCACCGTATTCCCCATCTACCACACCCCCGCCTGCCTTTATATGTCCTACCCCGTCACCTGGACCATCACCGCCTTGTTCCATTTTCTCTTCCTTATGCTGGTAGTCCGGCGCCGCGCTTTCGCCAAAGTCCACAGCAACGGTCCCGCCTATCTGTCCACCGAGGGGCGGCACCCCGAAGTATAGCTGTTTTCCCGAGGAGCGCCCTGCCCGGCGGTCCTCATGGTTTCGGAAAAATTTCCCGGAGAAAATTGGCGGAAAGGGTTTGACAAACGGTAACAATTGTGTTACAATTCGGTTACAGTTTTCAGTTACCAATTTTTGAGGAGGCATATTATGGCAAGCGAAAACCTTCCTCTTTCCTATAAGGGGCACCCCCTGCGCCGGAAAGACAATCTCATTTACTACGGGACTATGGCTGAAAAGTACATCATCATGCTCCAAGTCCTTTCCTCCAAAAATCAAGGCGATTTGTCTGTTGCGGACAAAGTTTCCGTCCAGCTTCAGCTTACTGACCCCGATCTAAAGAGCCGGGACCGGGTGGTCAAAAAGAGTGAAAAGGACAGCCTCTACGCCGCCATGGACGTGGCCGCCGTCTGGCTGGACCGGGCACTGTCCGGAAAGTAACAAAAGGTTACAAATTGGATACCTTACCGTAGATAAGCCGTCTGTCACAGATATAGGAGGACGTCAATATGAATTTCAAGCACACTGTTTCCCGCCTCACCGCCGGCCTGCTGCTGACCGCTTCCCTGGTTACCCCCGCACTGGCCGCTACCGGCACTGTCAACACCGAGGGCAGCACTCTCCGGTTGCGGTCCCAGGCCAGCACCGACAGCGCCGTGCTAACCAAACTGCCCCACAACTCCCAGGTGAATGTTATTGACCAGCCTGACGCCGGGTGGTACCACGTCTCCTACAAGGATATGGAGGGCTACGTTTCCGCCGACTATCTTATCGTCACTGAAGACGGCGAGGCGCCCGCCGCAGCCCCTGCCGCCGTTCCTGCGGCCCAGTCCAACGCCGCCCCTACCGACCAGTTGGCGGACGTTATGTACATCAAGGTTCTCCAGGGCCCCCTGAACATCCGCACTGGCCCCAGCACCGACTATGACAAGGTGGGGCAGCTGTCCGTCGGGCGGACCGCCGAGGTGGTAGATGTGCTGGACGGCTGGTATCAGATTGAAACAGGGTATGTCTGCGGCGACTACGTGAAGGAAGTGGACGCCGCCGAGGCTCAAAACTCCACCAAGGGTCAGGAGATTGCCGACTACGCCCTTCAGTTCCTGGGTTACCGCTATGTCTACGGCGGCAGCTCCCCCAGCGGCTTTGACTGCTCCGGCTTCACCTCCTATGTGTACAAGCAGTTCGGCTATAAGCTCAACCGCTCCGCCTCCGACCAGCTGGATAACGGCGTTGCCGTCTCCAGAAGCGAACTTCAGCCCGGCGACCTGGTCATCTTCAAAAAGGGTAGTTCCAGCAAGCGCGCCAGCCATGTGGGCTTGTACATTGGCAACAACCAGTTCATCCACGCTTCTACCTCCAAGGTAGGCGTTATTATCAGCCGTATGTCTGACGCTTACTATACCACTGGCTTTGTAGGCGGCCGCCGAATCGTCTGATTGCATTGATACATAATTGTACCGCTCCCCGTCTGTACGCAGGCGGGGAGCGGCTTTTTTATAAAAAAATAGGATTGGCCTTGACAGCCCATCCTAATTATGGTAGAATAAAATGATTTTATGTCCTCTTACATCCCTGGACACTTTCCCATGTTTACGATGTCAGTGTAGCACACCCTTAGGAGATTGGCAAGAGCGGGGGCAAGAAAAACGCCCACGCATTCGAGCGTATCATCCCCGTTTTTCTCCCCCGGTTTGTGCAAACTGACGGCAATTTTTCCCTGTTTTCCCAAAATACGGCCCATAAAAGTGACAGCCAACCGTCAATTCTGAAGAAAGCGAGTTGATTTTTCAGCATGGTCGTCAAGGACGTAATGTACGGCAAGACCCCCCGAAAGAGCTTCGCCCGGTATGAGGAGATCCTGGAGATGCCCAATCTGCTGGAGGTGCAGAAAACTTCCTACCAGTGGTTTTTGGACACCGGACTGAAAGAGGTGTTTAAAGATGTGGGCTCCATCGTGGACTACGGCGGTAACCTGGAGCTGTCCTTTGTGGACTTCTCTATGGATGAAAAGCCAAAGTACGACGTGGAGGAGTGCAAAGCCCGGGACGCCACCTACGCCGCCCCCATCAAGGTAAAGGTGCAGCTGCGCAACACCCAGAACAATCAGATCAATGAGCAGGAGATCTTCATGGGAGACTTCCCCATCATGACCAACTCGGGCACCTTCGTCATCAACGGTGCCGAGCGCGTCATCGTCTCCCAGATTGTCCGCTCCCCCGGCATGTACTACACCCGCGAGGTAGATAAGGCGGATAACAAAACCTATACCACCACCGTAATCCCCGGACGGGGCGCCTGGCTGGAGTATGAGACCGACCTGAGCGACGTGTTCTACGTCCGCATCGACAAGAACCGCAAGCTGCCCGTCACCTGTCTCATCCGCGCCCTGGGCCCCCGCACCGACCCTGAGATCATCGAAATGTTCGGCGAGGACGAGCGTATCCTTACCACCCTTGAAAAAGACGCCTGCAAAACTTATGAGGAGGCCATGCTTGAGATTTACCGCAAGCTGCGCCCCGGCGAGCCTCCCACGCTGGACTCCGCCGAGACCCTCATCAATGCCACCTTCTTCGACCACCGGCGGTATGACCTGTCCACCGTGGGCCGCTACAAGTTCAACAAAAAAATGGCCCTGTGGACCCGGCTGTCCGGAGCCACGCTGGCCCAGCCGGTGGCCGACCCCCGCACAGGCGAGATCATTGCCGAGGCCGGCGAAACCCTCACCCGCGAGCGGGCCCAGGAGCTGGACCGCAGGGGCGTGAACCGCGCCATCGCAGACGTGGACGGCAAGCTGGTCGCGGTTTTCTCCAACGACATGGTCCGCCTGGAGGACTTTGTGGACTTTGACCCCGCTGAGGCGGGTATTGATGAGATGGTCTCCTTCCCTGTCCTGTGCTCCCTGCTGGATCAGTACCAGGGCGATGAGCTGCGGGACGCCATCCGCCGCTCCAAAGAGGACCTGATCCCCAACCACATTACCGTGGCTGACATCATGGCCTCCATTAACTACCTCAATTGCTTGGCCTACGGCTTGGGCAATCCCGATGACATCGACCACCTGGGCAACCGCCGCCTGCGCTGCGTGGGCGAGTTGATCCAGAATCAGTTCCGCATCGGCTTCAGCCGCATGGAGCGGGTCATCCGGGAGCGGATGACCACTCAGGACTTGGATGTGGTCACCCCCCAGAGCCTGATTAACATCCGGCCCGTTACCGCGGCCATCAAGGAATTTTTCGGTTCCTCCCCCCTGTCTCAGTTCATGGACCAGACCAACCCCCTGGCTGAGCTCACCCACAAGCGCCGCCTGTCCGCCCTGGGCCCCGGCGGCCTGAGCCGTGACCGCGCCTCCTTCGACGTGCGCGATATCCACTACTCCCACTATGGCCGCCTGTGCCCCATTGAGACCCCGGAAGGTCCCAATATCGGCCTGATCTCCTATCTGGCCTCCTACGCCCGCATCAACAAGTACGGCTTCATTGAGTCCCCCTACCGGAAGGTGGACAAGGAGACCGGCAAGCTCACCGATGAGATCACCTATATGACTGCCGACGTGGAGGACGAGTATATCATCGCGCAGGCCACCGAGCCGGTGGATGAGGAAAATCGCTTCGTCCACGAGCGGATTACCTGCCGCCACCGCAACGAGACGATCTCCGTGGATAAGCACCGGGTAGACTACGTGGACGTATCCCCCAAGATGATGGTGTCCGTGGCCACTGCCATGATCCCCTTCCTCCAGAATGACGACGCCAACCGCGCCCTGATGGGCGCCAACATGCAGCGTCAGGCCGTTCCCCTGCTCCGGCCCGAAGCCCCCATCGTGGCCACCGGCCAGGAGCACAAAAACTGCATCGACTCCGAGGTTGCCATTCTGGCCGAGGGCCCGGGCACCGTCACCAAGGTGTCCGCCCGGTATATCACCGTGGCCTATGACAATGGCAAGACCAAGGATTACCGCCTGACCAAGTATCTGCGCTCCAACCACACCACTTGTATCAACCAGCGGCCCATCGTAGACGCCGGACAGCGGGTGGATTTTCAGGACGTGCTGGCAGACGGCCCCTCTACCGACCGGGGCGAGATCGCGCTGGGGCGGAACATCCTCATGGGCTTCATGACCTGGGAAGGCTACAACTACGAGGACGCCATCCTCCTCAACGAGCGGATGGTCAAGGACGACGTGTTTACCTCCATCCACATTGAGGAGTATGAGACCGAGGCCCGGGACACCAAGCTGGGCCCAGAGACCATCACCCGGGATATCCCCAACGTAGGCGACGACGCCTTGAAGGACCTGGACGAGCACGGCATCATCCGGGTGGGCGCGGAGATTCGCGCCGGCGACTACCTGGTGGGCAAGGTTACCCCCAAGGGCGAGGCGGAGGCCACCGCTGAGGAGAAGCTGCTCCGGGCCATCTTTGGCGAAAAGGCTCGGGAGGTCCGTGATACCTCCCTGAAGGTGCCCCACGGCGAGGCCGGCATCGTGGTAGACGTGAAGGTCTATACCCGGGAAAACGGCGATGAGCTGGGCGCCGGGGTCAATCAGGTGGTCCGGGTCTATATCGCTCAAAAGCGCAAGATTTCCGTGGGCGACAAGATGGCCGGCCGCCATGGCAACAAGGGTGTGGTGTCCCGCATCCTGCCCCAGGAGGATATGCCCTTCCTCCCAGACGGCACCCCCTTGGACATCGTACTGAATCCCTTGGGCGTACCTTCCCGTATGAACATCGGTCAGGTGCTGGAGGTCCATTTGGGCTACGCCGCCAAGGCCCTGGGTTGGAAAGTAGCCACCCCCATCTTTAACGGCGCCACCGAAGCCGATATTCAGGAGTGCCTGAAGATGGCCGGCCTGGCCCGGACGGTGGGCCGGGATGAACCCCTGATCGGCAAACAGCTTTACCTGTCCGACGAGGGCGAAACCGCCGAAAAGGCCGCTGTTGTCAGCAGCGCTGACGGTCCGGCTATGCGCCCCCTCACCGCCGGGGAGATGGCCGACACCGCCCAGGTCGCCCAGTGGCAGCAGGAGGGCCGGCTGCGCATCATCGACGGAAAAAACTGGCTCTATGACGGCCGTACCGGCCGCAGGTTCGACAACCCTGTCACCGTAGGTTACGTCTACTTCCTCAAGCTCCACCACCTGGTGGACGACAAGATCCACGCCCGGGCCACCGGCCCCTACTCCCTGGTCACCCAGCAGCCTCTGGGCGGCAAGGCCCAGTTTGGCGGCCAGCGCTTCGGAGAAATGGAGGTGTGGGCCCTGGAGGCCTATGGCGCCGCTTACACCCTTCAGGAGATCCTCACCGTCAAGTCCGATGATGTCACCGGCCGTGTCAAGACCTATGAGGCCATTGTTAAGGGCTTGAACGTACCCAAGCCCGGCGTGCCCGAGTCCTTCAAGGTTCTGATTAAAGAACTGCAGTCCCTGTGCCTGGATATGAAGGTGCTGGACGCCTCGGGCAGCGAGATCGAGCTCAAGGATGACGACGATGACGGCTACCAGCCCGTCCGGGATGACTACTACGACCGCGAGGACGACTTCGGCTATCAGGCAGACGATCAAGACTTCGCCTCCGCCGGCGGCTTCACCTTTAAGGGTGAGAGCGACGACGACGACATTACCATCGACACAGTGGAAGAGGGCTCCGACGACGCCCTTTTCGCCGAAGACGACTATAACTGAGACAGGGAGGAGATCGAAACATGAGTTACGCTGAATTTGACGCGATCCGCATTGGCATCGCCTCCCCCGAGCAGATCCGCGAGTGGTCCTACGGCGAGGTCAAGCGCCCGGAGACCATCAACTACCGCACGCTTAAGCCCGAACGGGACGGCCTGTTCTGTGAGAAAATTTTTGGCCCCACCAAGGACTGGGAGTGCAACTGCGGCAAATACAAGAAGATCCGCTACAAGGGCAAGGTGTGCGACCGCTGCGGCGTAGAGATCACCAAGGCCAAGGTCCGCCGGGAGCGGATGGGCCACATTGAGCTGGCCGCCCCCGTCTCCCACATCTGGTATTTCAAGGGCATCCCCTCCCGCATGGGCCTGCTGCTGGACATCAGCCCCCGGATTCTGGAGAAAGTGCTGTATTTCGCCGCCTATATTGTCATTGACCCCGGCTTCTCCCCCCTCTCCAAGAACCAGATCCTCTCTGAAAAGGAATACCGGGATATGCGGGAGAAGTATGAGGATGACTTCGACGCCGGTATGGGCGCCGAGGCTGTGAAAAAGTTGCTCCAGCAAATCGACCTGGAGCAGCTGTCCGAGCAGCTGCGCAAAGAGCTGAAGGACGCTTCCGGGCAGAAGAAAGTCAAAATCATTAAGCGGCTGGAGGTGGTGGACGCGTTCCGCGTCTCCGGCAATAAACCCGAGTGGATGATTATCGACGTGCTGCCCGTCATTCCCCCCGAGATTCGCCCCATGGTCCCCCTGGACGGCGGGCGGTACGCCTCCTCTGACCTGAACGACTTGTACCGCCGGGTCATCAACCGGAACAACCGCCTGAAGCGGCTGATTCAGCTCAATGCCCCGGACATCATCGTCCGCAACGAAAAGCGGATGCTCCAGGAGGCGGTAGACGCCCTCATTGACAACGGCCGCCGGGGCCGCGCCGTCACCGGCGCCAACAACCGGGCGCTGAAATCCCTATCTGACATGCTCAAGGGCAAGCAGGGCCGCTTCCGCCAGAACCTGCTGGGCAAGCGGGTGGACTACTCCGGCCGCTCCGTCATCGT
>CANDCW010000001.1 GCA_947383275.1 uncultured Bacillota bacterium | reverse complement strand
GCAATACATTCCAGCGGTTCACCCGGCTGGCGCAGGTTGTTCACCGACCAATAGGACACATCCTTCTGCTCGTCCTTTGCGAAAAAGACTTTTATTCTATTTCCCGTTTTCGCTGAAATGTCGTACAATATTTCGTCCCCATCGGACAATGTGTATTCCCCCAGGAAAATGGTTTCTCCCGACGCTACGGTTTTGAAATCAACGGGGATTATTTCCACGCCAGTTTTATCATCCGGATCGTCCATATCCCCCAACAGCTCAATCACTTCTGCTTCGGTCATATAGGCGACGCCTGTGATTTTGTTTTCTGTATCACGGACTATTTTAATATTGACAGTTCCTTTTGGGTTCATATTCAGCGTGTAAACGGATTTGTTGGGCCGGATGTCTAAAAAGATGTTGACAAGCTGGCCCTGGTAATAATAGTCTTTGCCGTCCATTGTAACGCCCACAGCCTGGTATTCCGCCGCCTGTGCTTCGGCCCATTCTTTCTCCTGTTTTTCTTCCAGCTCGTCAAATTCTTCGCCTCGGTTCAGTTTATCAAAGAGCATAGATTGAAATGCCCAGTTTCCATCTTCCAAAGCCCTGTCCAGCCAAAGTTCCAGTTCCGCTTCGTCCATACAGTCCGTTAAAGTGGAGAAAAACGCCATTTCTTCATCGGTATATGCCTTTTCTGCAAAGTCGGCAAGCAGAGGAGAATTTGAGCCAAGTCCGCGCACAGCAACAGAGAAGAAAGCGAAATCGCTCTCGGCATAGAGCTTTTCAAGCCATGTCCTTTGAGCATTTTCGTCCAGCCGGGAGAAAGTGATTTCAAACAGAGGCAAACTGTCGGCTTTATAATACCGCTCTATCTCTGAAGAATTATCCTCAATGCTCACGGCTGCTTCTTTGGGATAGACAAAATTATCATAGGAACGGCTCCCTTGCCCAATCGCAAGGACTGCTCCAACCGACTTATTAGCGGCATTTTTTCCCGCACTCGCGATGTCATAGTCCCGCAGGGTAATGTTGTAAATATGTGCATTTTTCGCAACCCCAAACAGTCCTATAATCTCTGCGTCCGGGTCGGTCATGGTAAGGCCCGTGATTTCAAAGCCATTGCCGTTATAGGTTCCTGTAAAAGGGACATCCCATGTTCCGATGGGAACCCAATCACCTGCGGATAAGGAAATATCCGCTTGCTGCATATAATTCAGGTTCATGCCGTACTTGCCTGTGCCAATCGCTCTGAGTTGGGCTTCATTATAAACTAAATAATAGGATGTTCCCTTAAAATCCAATGTTTCCATTTCTGACGAATTGTCTGCTGTTTGCGAATTATCAAACAGCGGCGGTACGGATTTTTCTGTATTTATCGAATTTGGCACATCCGCAGCGGCGGCAGTAGGATAAATCCCGACGAAAGCTGCACTAAAAACAATACATAACGTCAGCATACCAGTCAAAAGCTGAATTGCTTTTGATTTTTTCTTAAATTTCATAATCGCACCTAACCTTTCTTTTAGCAGTTCTTTATTTTCGCTTAAAGTAACGGCGCCAAGATTTTCCTTGTATTTTCCCACTGCCGCCATAGCGTCAAGCAAGGTTTTCCCATAATCCTGGGCGCTGCCGCTCTCCATTTTAGCGAGGACGGCTTCATCACAAGAGAACTCACAAGCCTTGGTAATTTCCCGGCTCATGAGATGAACCAGCGGATTAAACCAATGCAGGCAGACGGTAATTTGAACCAGCCATTTATAGAACATATCCCGCCGTTTGTAGTGCGTCAGTTCATGCAGAATGATATAGTGAAAATCCTTTTCGGGAATATCCGCGCTGGGCAGTACGATATATGGACGGAAAAATCCAATCAGCAGCGGGGAGGAAACTAACGGATTGACACATAACTCAACCGGCGTTTTAATGCCTGACTGCTCCGCGACAATAGAAAGCCGGTCCAAAAGTTCAATGTCAGAAACCAGGGTCAATCCAGCCTTGATATATCGCGCAAAGCCCTGATAGATTGTTATTTTCCGTATCAGCAGCCCCAGCGCGGCCACCAGCCACACCAGCCAGATATGATTGCCTAACAACACTCCAATATCTTGAAGCGGGTGGGCGGTTGTTACATCATCCGCCGGACTATTCACCGTTTCATTGTGCTGCTCCGCCCCAACAGCGGGAGCAAGATTGCCTCCCGGAACGTTTAGCGGTGGCTGTTGCTGCGGCGGTAAAGGAGCGGTCTGGGATATTGCCTGATCGACAGCCTGATATGCCTTCCCCATCAGGCTTACTTCCGTCCCGAACGGGAGCAGCAGCCGCAAAACAACAACCAGCCAAATGTAATACTGCCATTGTCGGCTGATTTTGTTTTTCAAAAACCGTTTTCCCAAAAGCAGAGCCAGAATAAGCAAGCTGCCGGAAAAGGACATGGACAGGAAGATTTTCAAAGCTGCGTTCATTGCTGCTCTTTCCCTTTCTCCAACAGCTTTTTCAAGTCCTCGTATTCCTCGTCTGTCAGCAGGTCGCCCATAATCAGATTGGAAACCAGACCTTTGGCGTTTCCCTCGTAAATCTTATCCAGGAATTTTTTTGTCTGCGCTGTCTGATATTCCGTTTCCGAAATGAGCGTGGTATATTCGTTGCGGCGGCCGACTTTCCTGGCGCTCAAAAAGCCCTTATTCGTCAGCCGCGACAGCAGAACAATCAGGCTGTTCTTTTGACACGGCTTGCCCTTGGCCGCCAGCCCATCCATGATATAGGGAAACAGCGTCACCTCCTCCGGGTTCCCCCATACGATTTTCATGATTTCCAGTTCAGCATCAGATATTTGTTGTATCACGGTAATCGCCTCCTCAATGTATGACACGATGTTGACATCATAAATATAACACATTGTTGTCTTTCTGTCAAGAGAATTTTACTCACGGGTGAAAAGGGGAAGCACGCTAACGTAGCAAGCATATATAAAGGGTGAGGACGCACATCTTATCGCAGATGAAGAAACCGCCCCGGTAGTGGAGTTAATTTTTCAACTTTGTGTTGAGGGCAACGGCCCCGGCAAGATTGCCCGGACCTTTTACGCCTGCAACATCAACACCAGCCGTCACGACTGGTAATAAAAAGGAAGGGACCATGTCCCTTCCTTTTTGCGTTTACTTCTTGTAACGGGGCACAACCGCGCCCTGACCGTGGGGCTCGCTCTCGATCATGGTGAGGATGGCGTCCCGGGCGCCCTTGACCATGGTTGCCTGATCGTCGGGGGCTTTATCCACCATCTGGGCCACGGAGCTGGTATAGAACCACAGGCCCTCGTCCTCCGCCAGAGGACTACCGTCCGCATCAGTAAGGGCAGCGGGGTCCAGGCCCAGCTTGGTGCGGATATCCTCCTGGGAGTAGAACACCCAGGTGGGTTCAGGCAGCTTGTTCTCCCACTTGCAGTCCTCAATGTTACCAGAGGTGCCGCCATTGTACACTTCAATGGTGTAGGCGTGGATGTTCAGCCGTCCGTAGGCGTAGTCGATCATCTCAGCGGAGGTGGGGTAGTCCTCATAGGAGGACTTCCAGTAGAAGCCCCGGCCGGTGGTGGCCTGGAACTGCTTTGCCATCTTCTCCGCGGTCTCCGCCATGAAGGGAATCTCCCCGTCCTTGGGATTGTCCGCATCGTAGGTACGGTAGCACCAGGGATAGAGCACACACTGAATGCCGGTGTGGAGGGTGGTCATGGCGTGCATGGGAGTGGCATATAAGAAGTCCTGAACGGCCTGAATTTCAGGTTCGGTGGCCGGGCCGGCCCCCGCGCTGCTCCAGGAGTTATTGCCCACCACCTGCGTGTCCACCGTCTCAATGTCGAAGCGGTTCCACTGGTAGTTGAAGGTACGGTTCATGTCGATGCCGCTGCTGCGGGGGTCGTCGCCCAGCTTGCCGTTTTTGTCCCAGTCGGGGCTCTCCATGCCAAACCGGGCCAGCTTGGTGGACGGGGTGTCATCGGCCTTGCCCCGGTAGAGGGTGGCGATATAGCCGTCGCCGTTGATATCGGTATAGGGATCGCTGAAGGGCACGCCGTCGCCGTTCAGGTCCCGGGGGCGCAGATTGGGCCGGTTGTTGTTGATAAAGGACTGCTCATAGCCGTCCGGGTTAATTACGGGAATGACATAGATCACGTATTTGTCCAGCAGGCCCTTGACGTAATCGTCCCCGGAATTCAGGGTGAGCCACCAGGCGGTATACATGGCGGAGGAAGCGCTCTCTCGTTCGCCCCCGTGGATGTTGGCAAAAACGCCGATGCCCGTCTTGTTATCCTTTCCGGTCCTCTCGTTGGTAATCTCCAAGCACCACAGGTCCCGCTCCTGCCAGGTGGTACCGATGGAATACAGCTCCGTAATCCCGGGGAACTTCTTGGCCATAGCCTTGAGCTGTCCCTCCAGCTCGGCGTAGGTATAGCGGTGGTTCCAGTCGATCTCCAGCCCCTCGGGAATCACTGCGGGGTCGTCGGGACGGGAGGCAATGAAGGCAGGAACTTCCGCCTCCGCGCCCTCCACAGCTGAAGCGCTCATCAGGGAGGCGCCGCAGGCCATAGCCAGGGTCAGGCATAGGCACAGCACACGTTTTAGATTCCGTTTCATAAACATACTCCTCTCTCCATATAGCGGTTGGAATCTGTTAAATATGATATATCTTTCCAGACGAAAAGTCAATCTATTTGTGTAAAATACTATACAAAGCGCCTTTTTAATTTAGTAAACTAGTACGCTAATTTGCACAATTTTCAAAATTTCCCTCAAAGCCCCGTAACTTTTTTCCCCCTTGCGTTGAAAGCTACGGACATCTATGGTAAAATAATGGGAAAAAATTTACGGAAAGGAAGTCTGCCGCCATGCGTACCATCTCCGCCTCCGCAATTGCTGACACGATAGCCCGGCTGTGCGTCCAAGCCAACACCCAGCTTCCTGCCGACGTGGCCACCGCCCTGGAGCGCTGCCGCCAAGCTGAGCCCTGGCCCCTGGCCCGTGAGACCCTGGGACTGCTTCAGGATAACCTGGTCCAGGCCCGGGAGCGGGAGCTGCCTATCTGCCAGGACACGGGCATGGCCTGCGTCTTTGTGGAGCTGGGGCAGGAGGTTTACATCGACGGAAAGTTCGAGGAGGCCATCCACCAGGGGGTCCGCCGGGGCTACGGCGAGGGCTTCCTGCGTAAGTCCATTGTGGGCGATCCCCTCCGAAGGGTCAACACGGGGGATAATACCCCGGCCGCAATTACCACCCGCATTGTCCCTGGGGACCGGTGCGTCCTCACCGTGGCCCCCAAGGGCTTCGGATCGGAAAACATGAGCCGCCTTGCCATGCTCAAGCCCGCCGACGGGGTGGAGGGCGTGAAGCGCTTCGTCCTGGAAACGGTCAGGCTGGCCGGCCCCAACCCCTGCCCGCCCACCGTGCTGGGCATCGGCATCGGCGGGTCCTTCGATAAGGTGGCCGCCCTGGCCAAGCACGCCCTGCTCCGCCCCCTGGACCAGCCCAACGGCGAGCCCTACTACGCCGCCTTGGAGGACGAGCTGCTGGAGGAGATCAACCGGCTGGGCATCGGCCCCCAGGGGTTTGGCGGAAAAACCACCTGCCTGGGGCTGGCCATTGAGACCGCCCCCACCCATGTGGCCGGCCTTCCGGTGGCTGTGAATGTGAGCTGTCATGTGACCCGCAGAGCAACGGAGGTGCTGTAATGCAATACAAACTGACCACTCCTATCGCACAAAAGGACCTGGGCCGGCTGCGGGCGGGGGACACGGTGCTGCTGTCTGGAACGGTGTACACAGCCCGGGACGCCGCCCACCAGCGGATGATGGAGCTGCTGGACGCGGGAAAGCAGCTGCCTTTTCCCGTGAAAAACTCGGTTCTATACTATGTCGGCCCCACCCCGGAACGGCCTGGGGAGGTAATCGGCTCCGCCGGCCCCACTACCAGCGGCCGGATGGACGCCTACTCCCCCCGCCTGCTGGATTTGGGCCAGGCCATTATGGTCGGCAAGGGCGCCCGGAACCAGGCCGTCAAGGATGCTGTGGTCCGCAACGGCGCTGTCTACATGGCCGCCCTGGGAGGCGCGGGGGCCCTGATGGCCGCTTGCGTAAAGAAGCTGGAGGTCATCTGCTGGGAGGACCTGGGCTGTGAGGCGGTACGCCGCCTGGAGGTGGAGGACATGCCCCTCACCGTTATTCTGGACGCCCACGGCGGCGATCTCTACGCCAGCGGCCCGGCGGCCTATCTGGAGGCGAGCGGCACATGAGCATTGGTTTGCAATTCACAGGCAGGATTGAACATCCCCAGGCGCTGCTAGAGGCCGCACGCGTCCTGGCAGAGGAACGAAACTACCACCTGAGCGCGGGAGAAGGTGGCCTCAAGGTGATCATGTGCCCGCTTGGGGGAGAGCTGAGCATCCTCTGGCGGCCCGGGGAAGAGCCGGAGGGGCCATGGCTGGTGCGGGGGGGCTGTACCTCCACTCCCGCCGGAGCGGGGTTCCACCGGGCCGCAGTGGAGCTGCTGGACAGCCTGCCCATTCGCGCCCTGACGGTGGAGGATGAAACCGGCTTTTTCCGCCACCGGGACTTTCAGCGCATGAAGGAGGAACACTTCTACCCCTGGCTCCGGACCCTGGTAGACGTGTGCCGCCAGGAGGCCGGCAAAGGCGTATCCGGCATGCAGCTGTGCTGGGATCTGGAACAATACGCCCCGGAGGATATCCCGGACACGGTGGTCACTCCCATGGGGCGTTTCCGCCTGACAGAACTGGTGCACATGGTGGACGAAGGTGGTATCGAGGCGCTGGCGGGGCGCTTTTTCCTCTGGAATGGGCGGACTCAGGACGCCAAATTCTTCCGCAACCGGGCCATCAACGCCCTGTGGGAAACGTGCTGCTTTGCCCCCTCCTCCCGCAGCCTGGACGATGCCGCCATCAACGGCTCCATTTTGGATGACCTGGAGCGGGCCGCCAAGCTGGACCCTCGGCTCCCCCTGCCCCAGGCCTCTTACCGGGAGCTGTGCGCCCTGGCGGAACGGGAACCCACCTTGCCCGAGGGTCCGGACCTGTGCGAAGCCTTTTCCCCCGGCTACCGAAAGGGCCCCGTCACCCACGCGCTGGGAGCCCTGCGGCTCACTCTGCCCGGCGCCTACCTCTACGGCTGGGAAGCGTGGGAAAACGGCGGCGGCACCCACCTCTGGGGCGACGGCGCAGGGGACGGGCCCGTCTGGCGGGTAAACGCCTACCGCACGCGGCAGGGCGACGCCCATTTCACCAACAATCTCAACGCCCTCCACGGGGTAGAGTCCCGCAAGCTGAGGGGCGGCGCCCTGCGCTGGGGCTGGAAGGAAATTCAGGAGGCGGGCGAGGGGCTGTACCAGGGAGTGTGCGAGGTCATCACCGGCCCGTTTCTGTTCCTCCTCACCGCCACCTACAGCAATTCCAATGACTTGGGCAAGGTAGCGCAGGTCATTGCGGACATCCGCGTTGTCAACGGCGCGGCACACAGGGAGACCGTGCAGGCGCCAAAGAAATAACTTCAACCCCGGCGAGGGACATCGCCGGGGTTGACTTTTTCCCGCGGCGCTTGTATAATCAAAACTGTCTCAAATAAGACAGTTTTGAGGTGATCGCCATGCCCCTTACCCGGGAGGAGGCCGCCCTGCTGCTTCGCGGCCCGCTGTTCCGGAACGTAGACAAAGCCCTGCTGTTCCGTCTGGCGGAGGAGGAGGGCGCCAGCAGGGTCCGGTTTGAGCCGGGAGTGGTGTACAGCCCCCAGGATTTCCGCCGCAGCCTGGCGGTGGTGCTGGACGGACAGCTCCGGGTAACCAAAGGGGCGCTGGCCGTCAGCGTGCTGAAAGCGGGGGACCTGTTTGGGGCCGCGGCCCTATACAGCGACGAGGCCGAGTTCGCCGCCACCGTCACCGCTCAGAGGCCAAGCCTGTGCCTGATGCTGGAGCAGCAGCTGGTAGACCGCCTGCTGGCTGAACAGAGCCAAATCCGGGAAAACTACCTGCGCTACCTCACCGGACGCATCCGCTTCCTGTCCGGGCGGCTCCAGACCCTGTCTCAGCCCGGAGCGGAGGGCAAGCTGGCCCGTTATCTGCTGTCCGGCAGCGGAAGCTCCTGCCCGGCCACCGAGCTCTGCCGGCGGCTGGGCGTGAGCCGGGCCTCCCTCTACCGGGCCTTCTCCGCCCTGGAGGACAGCGGCCTCATTGTCCGCAAGGGCAAGAGCATCACCATCATTGATCCCGCAGGACTGGAAACGGTCCTGTGAACAAGAAAGGATGATCCAACCATGAAACGCACCCTGTCCCTGCTCCTGTCCGCCGCCCTGGCTGTGTCCCTGCTGGCCGGCTGCGGGCCCAAGCCCGTCTCCAACGGCTCCGGCTCCTCCACGCCTGACTCCGCCAGCTCCAGCCAGCCGGACGAATCCGGCTCCGCCGGCCCCTCCGCCCCTCAGGCCGATACTCCAACCATACGTTTTATGGCCCTGTCCGGCCCCACCGGGGTGGGGGCGTCCTGGCTGATGGACAGCTACTCCACCGAGCATGCCTTTGACGGTATGCCCTTTGTGCTGGACAGCACCATTGTCACCGACAACCAGGAGGTCACCAACGCCCTGACCAACAAAAGCGTGGATATCGCCGCCATTGCCACCAACGCCGCCGCCACCCTCTATGCCAAGAGCGGCGGGAGCATCCAGGTGCTGGCCGTCAACACCTTGGGAGTACTGTATATTCTGGAAAAGGGAGATACCGTCCACTCCATGGCCGACCTGAAGGGCAAAACCCTCTACGCCCCCTCCAACACCCGGGGGGCCAATCCGGAGCACATCCTCAACCACCTGCTGGAGGGCAGCGGCGTGGACCCCTCCCAGGTGGACATCCAGTGGCTCACACCTCAGGAGATTACCGCCCAGATCGCCTCCTCTGACGCGGGTCTCTGTATGCTCCCCGTCCCCGCCGCCACCGCCCTGATGGTTCAGGACAGCGCCGTTCGTGAGGCCGTCTCCCTGTCCGACGCTTGGAAGGATTTGGAGGGCAGCGAGCTGCCGATGGGTTGCCTGGTTGCCCGCACCGAGTTTATTGAAAACAGCGACCCGGCGCTGATTGAGGCTTTTATCGACCTATATGGCGACTCCATCTCCTTCATGGAGGGACCGGGCGCGGGTTCCCTGGCCGTGGAGCTGGGCATCCTGCCCAATGAGAAGGTGGCGGAAAAGGCCATTCCTCAGTGCTCCCTGACCCTTATAACCGGCCAGGAAATGCGGGATATGCTGGAGGATTATTACTCCATCCTTTTCCACGCCGAGCCCAAGTCCATTGGCGGCGGCCTGCCCTACGACTCCTTCTACTATGGCGTGGGCTAGGTCCCTGAAAAAACTGATGTACGCCCTGCCGGCCCCCGCCTTCTGGCTGGGGGTCTGGCAGGGTTGCGCCCTTTTGGTGGACAGGCATGTGGGCGGCAGGGGCAACGAGCTGCTGCTGCCCTACCCCGCCTCCGTTTGGAACGCCCTGACCGCCCTGGCCGGCACGGGGGAATTCTGGGCCACAGTGCTGGCCTCTCTGAGCCGGATCGCCATCGGGCTGGGCTGGGGCATCCTCCTGGGTGCGGCGCTGGCCGTGCTGACCTGCGTCAGCGCCTGGTGCGGCCGGCTGTTCTCCCCCGCCATCCGGGTGGTGCGGGCCGCTCCGGTGGCCTCCTTCATCCTGCTGGTCCTGCTGTGGACGGGGCGGGACAACGTCCCGTCCGTCATCTCCGCCCTGATGGTCCTGCCCGTTGTGTGGGACAGCCTCTCCCGGGGCATTCAGGCCACAGACGCCAAACTTCTGGAGCTGGCCCGGGCTTACCGGTTTTCTCTGGGAAAGACGATCCACCTGATCTACCTGCCCTCCCTGCGTCCCCACATCCTGTCCGCCCTATCTACCGCCACCGGGCTGGCCTGGAAGTCCGGGGTAGCCGCCGAGGTGCTCTGCCTTCCGGAGCCCTCCCTAGGCCAGCAGATTTATTACACCAAGTATTATTTGGACATTCCACAGCTCTTTGCCTGGACGGCAGTCACTGTCGCCCTGAGCCTGGCGCTGGAGCGCATGCTCAGGGCCTGCCTGGCCAAGTGGGGAAGGGGGCGGCAGGCATGATCCTCTGCAGGGAGCTCACCGTCTCCTTCGGGGACAGGCCCGTCCTGGACCGCTTCTCCCTCCCGATTCCGGACGCAGGCGTCACCGCCCTCAGCGGGCCCTCGGGCTGCGGCAAAACCACCCTGCTCCGCATTCTGGCCGGACTGCAGGCCCCCCAAAGCGGCGTGGTGGAGGGCATTACGCCCAGGCAGACCGCCCTCCTCTTTCAGGACGACCGCCTCCTCCCCTGGCGGACGGTAGAGCAGCATCTCACCGACGTTCTGCCCAAGGACCGGCGGGGCGCGGCCTCCGCCCTGCTGGACCTGGCGGAGCTCACCGGCGAGGAGCTGTCCCGGCCCGCCGCCCTGTCCGGCGGCATGGGCCGGCGCCTGGCCCTGGCCCGCTGCCTGGCCCTCCCCGCCCGGCTCTATCTCCTGGACGAGCCCTTCGCCGGGGTGGACCTGCCCCGGGCTTTGCGCATCCTGGAGCGCCTGAAAGCCCTCCCGGCTCCCGTCCTTCTGGTCAGTCACGAGGAGGCGGTGCTGGAGCACACGGACCAGGTGGTACGGTTAGACGGACCGCCGCTTTTTGTTCCCTTTTCTTAACTCCCAATTCGTTTTCGTATTCCAAAATCATAATAGTCATATCTATTCATAGCGGACGCACAAATTTTGAAAAGGAAGCTGCCCCAAAACCGGAGCGGCTTCCTTTTGCATCATCTTGAGTTATTTCTGATATGCGGGCGTCCTTTATTTCATATAGCCGTCCGCCAGCCGAACTCCTCCCCCATGGAGGGAGGCGGGCACGTCAATGATCCGCTGGTTATTGGAACCCCGGAAGCGCAGGCCCAGGTCCTTTTTCGCCAGGACAAAGGGGCCGTCTACCAGCACATCCAGCAGCTCCAGCAGCTCCCGGCCGTGGTCCCCGATCTGGTCCAGCTCCTCGTAGAGATAGCCGGTGTAGCACCAGATGCTCTTGCCAGGCAGCTCCTTCCGCACCCGGCGCACCAGCTCCAGTACCGGGGCCTGGTTTTGCGGCTCAAAGGGTTCCCCTCCCAGCAGAGACAGCCCCCGAATGTGGTCCGGAGCCAGCAGGGCGAGGATTTTTACGATTTCAGCCTCTCCGAAGGGAGCCCCGTAGGAAAAATCCCAGGTCTCGGGGTTAAAGCACCCCTCGCAGCGGTGGGTGCAGCCGGAAACAAACAGCGACACCCGAACACCCGGCCCGTTGGCCACGTCTACCTTTTTAATGTCGGCATAGTTCATAACCTTCTCCTTACCGCATGATTTTCAGCTTGGGGCATTTTTCCTTTAAAAAGGGCAGAAAGCTCTTCTGCTGCTCCGGGGTAAGACAGTCCTTGAACACCAGAAAGAACTGCTGCATTTTGCTGATGACGAAAAAGACATGCTCCGTCTCCGCGGCCCGGGCAAAATTCTCGTAGCGCAGCAGGCTCTCGCCGCCGTTGGACAGGTTGTGGATATGGACCCCGTCCACGACAAAAAAGCTCTCATACCGGCAGCAGCCACTCGGGTAGTTCTCCCGGAGGCGGGCAATGTTGTTCCGGAGCATCCGCCGCTTTATTAACGGGACTTCCACAATAAAAACCACCACAGCAATCGCAGCAATCGCTGCCATGACCATATTCCCGCCCATAAAATTCAAAACCGCCGTGACACCGAACACAAGGATAAATATCAGCGCCATCAGCTTGGACTTGGGCGGCAGAAAATATTTGCTGAATTCCCGCAGAGTATCCTCATTCATTGTGCCGGAGGTGCGGTATTGGTCCATTGCAGATCATCTCCCAGGATAACATCGGGGCCTCTTTCAGAGGCCCCGCAGGAATATTCTTTGCTCTCCTTTTTGAAGGTGAGCGGGGTATCTGGCGCAGCCCGGGGCTCACAGATGCAGCACTCTCGCCTTAATCTCCTTGGTCTTGCCCACGTTCCAGAAGTTTTCACCCAAATACCCGCAGGTGCGGCGGGTGACGTTCATCTTGGACTGGTCCTTGTTGTGGCAGACGGGGCACTCCCACTGGAAGTCCTCGTTGATCTCAATCTCGCCATCGAAGCCGCAGCACTGGCAGTAGTCGCTTTTGATGTTGAATTCGGCGTACTGGATGTTGTCGTAAATGAACCGGACCACATCCGCCAGGGCCTCCAAATTGTGGCGCAGGTTGGGAATTTCCACATAGGAGATACATCCGCCGGTGGAGATCTTCTGGAACTGGCTTTCGAAGGTAAACTTATCGAAGGCGTCGATCTTCTCCCGGACATCTACATGATAGCTATTGGTGTAATATCCCTTGTCTGTCACATCAGATATTGTACCGAAGCGCTCCTTGTCGATGCGGGCAAAGCGGTAGCACAAAGACTCGGCGGGCGTGCCATAGAGGGCAAACCCGATATTGGTCTCCGCCTTCCAGTCGTCACATGCACGGCGAAGCCGCTTCATTACCGCCAGGGCAAATTCGCTGCCGCCGGGCTGGGTATGGCTGACCCCGCGCATCAGCTTGGTCACCTCATACAGCCCGATATACCCCAGCGAAATAGAGGAGTACCCGCCATAGAGCAGCGGCTCAATGGACGCTCCCTTGGGCAGGCGGGCGATGGCGCCGTACTGCCAGTGGATGGGGGAGGAATCGGAGCGGACCTTCCTCAGGGCGTTGTGGCGGCACATCAGGGCCTCAAAGCACAGCTGAAGCCGTTCGTCCAGCAGCGCCCAAAACTTGTCGTCGTCGCCGTGGGCCAGGATGCCGATCTGGGGCAGGTTCAGAGACACCACGCCCTGGTTGAACCGGCCTTCAAACTTGTAATTGCCCTCCTCGTCCTTCCAGGGCGCCAGGAAGGACCGGCAGCCCATGGGAGAGAACACGTTGCCCTGGTAGTTCTCCCGCATTTTTTTCGCGGAGATATAGTCGGGGTACATCCGCTTGGCGGAGCACTTGACGGCCAGCTGGGTGAGATAGTCGTACTCCCCGCCCTTCAGGCAGTTATGCTCATCCAGCACATAGACCAGCTTGGGAAAGGCCGGGGTGATGTAGACGCCCGCCTCGTTTTTGATGCCCTCCAGCCGCTGGCGGAGTACCTCCTCGATAATCATGGCATTCTCCCGAATATAGGGGTCGCCCTGCTGGAGGTTGAGGAACAGCGTCACAAAGGGGGACTGCCCGTTGGTGGTCATCAGGGTATTGATCTGGTACTGAAGGGTCTGAACGCCGTTTTTCAGCTCGCTGCGCACCTGGTCGTCCACCAGCCGCTCCATGGTGGCCTCGTCCACCTGCCCGGCGCACTCGTAGGCCACATGGGCCTTGAACTTCTCCCGGCTGCGGCGCAGATATTTGCCCAGATGGCGCAGATCCACGCTCTGCCCGCCGTACTGGTTGGAGGCCACGCACGCAATAATCTGCGTAACCACGGTGCACGCCACCTGGAAGCTCTTGGGGCTCTCAATGAGCTTGCCGTTCATCACGGCCCCGTTTTCCAGCATGTCGCCGATGTTAATCAGGCAGCAGTTGAAGATGGGCTGGACAAAGTAGTCGGCGTCATGGAAATGGATGGCGCCCTCGTCGTGGGCCTTTGAGATGTGCTCGGGCAAAAGAATGCGCCGGGTCAGGTCCCGGCTCACCTCGCCGGCAATGTAATCCCGCTGTGTGGCGGCGATCATGGTGTTCTTGTTGGAGTTCTCCTCGGCCAGCTCCTTGTTTTCGTTGCGCAGCAGGGCCAATATGGATTCGTCCGTGGTATTGGCCTTCCGGACCAGGGCCCGGTTGTAGCGGTAGATAATATAAGTTTTGGCCAGATGAAATTTATTTGCGGCCACCAGCCCCTGCTCCACCAGATCCTGGATGTCCTCCACCAGGATGCGCTTGCGCTTCTGCGCCTCAATTCCCTCAATAATGGCGTCGATGCCCTCACGGCTCATCCGCTCCGCCTCAGGGACTTCCGCGTTGGCTTTCTCAATCGCGATGACAATTTTACTGCGGTCGTAATCCACGCTGGCGCCGTCCCGTTTGATAACCTTCATGCCTGTTCTCCTCTCATAGTAAAAGACCCCGGCGGGACCGTCTCCTTCCAAACGCGGCCCCCGGCTCAGAGTCCATGAGGGATTATAGCATACTCCGCCCCCTTTGTCTACTACATCTTGTGCCGTCTTTCCATGCTTTGCCCCCATGAATACAAGATGTATTTTACACCCGCTCAACCCGGTCTTTCCAGGGGTTTGAAGTTGCCAGCGGGGGAAATTTGTGGTATACTTTTCATAATTTTCAGCGATATGACCATGGAGGCCCTTATGGACAAAAAAACTGCCGCCGCCATGAGCGGCGGAGTAGACAGCTCCGCCGCCGCCCTGCTCCTCCAGCAGGCAGGACACGACGTTGTAGGCGTCACCCTGAAGCTGGCCGCCCCGGCCGGCCTGAACGGGGAGAGCGCCTGCTGTTCCCTGGACGATGTGGAGGATGCCCGGGCCGCGGCGTTCCGCCTTCACATCCCCCACTACGTATTCAACTTTACAAACTGCTTCCAGGCGGAAGTGGTAGAGCCCTTTGTCCGCTCCTATGAGGCGGGAGAGACGCCCAACCCCTGTGTGGAGTGCAACCGGAAGCTGAAGTTCGGCGCGCTGCTCCGCCGGGCCGGCGAGCTGGGCTGGGGCAAAGTCGCCACCGGCCACTACGCCCGCCTGGACTACGACGCTGGCTCCGGGCGCTGGCTGCTGAAAAAGGCGGCCCACCTCGACAAGGATCAGAGCTATGTGCTGGCCGTCCTCAACCAGGAGCAGTTGTCCCGGGCCCTGTTCCCCCTGGGGGAGCTGTCCAAGGAGGAGGTGCGCTCCATTGCCGCCAGGGCCGGTCTTCTCAACGCCCGCAAACGGGACAGCCAGGACATCTGCTTCGTTCCCGACAAGAACTACGGCGCGTTTATCCGCCGCCACACCGGCAAGGACTACCCCCCCGGCCCCTACCTGAGCCAGTCCGGGGCCGCTTTGGGGCAGCACACAGGCATCATCGACTACACCGTGGGCCAGCGCCGGGGATTGGGCGTGTCCTCTAGCGCCGGGCGGCTGTATGTGAAGGAGCTTCGCCCTGAGGATAACGCCGTGGTCCTGTCGGACAATGCCAGCCTCTTTACCCGGACCCTCACCGCCAACCACTTGAACCTCATCCCCTGCAGCCGGCTGGACGGCCCCGTCCGCCTCCGGGCGAAAATCCGCTACCGTATGGCGGAGCAGCCCTGCACCGTGGAGCAAACCGGCGAGGACTCCATCCGGCTCACCTTTGACCAGCCCCAGCGGGCCATTACCCCGGGCCAGGCCGTAGTACTCTATGACGGCGATCTGGTTGTGGGCGCGGCCGCCATTGTGAAAGGAGCGTCCCATGGCTAAGAACAAAAAACGCAGGCACAGCCGCACTGTGGAATTGAAGCGCCAGGTCGAGCAGGAAAAGCTGGCCGACGGGAAGGACCGGGCCAGAAAGCGCATGGACCCCACCGCCCGGCTTTTGCTGTACGGCGACCTGGTGTTTCTGGCCTTTTTCTCCATTTTGGACTACAAGGGCCTGATCTCCCAGCTGGTCAGCGCGCTGGGCACCATCTTGGGCGTCATCCTGCTGCTCATTGCCTTGTGGTTTCAGTTTGGAAGGAAAAACAATGGCCCCGGCAGAAGGCCGCAGCTGTAAAAAGGATTGATTTTTCCTCCTGTCTGGTATATGATAACCTTCATTATAGACAACATCTTCCCAATGAGAGGATTATAGTGATGAGAAAAGACATCATCCTGCCCGCCCTGGCTGTCGCCGGGGGCGCGGCCGGGTTCTTCCTGCGGCGGTGGCAGCTTGCCAGCGCTTATCAGCCCGACCTGGGCCTGTTTGTTAACGGCGCCCCCGCCACCTGCGCCCTGCTGGGCTTTACCGCTCTAATGGCCGTGGTCTTCCTGCTCTCGTCCCTGAAAAAGCGGGAGGGCCTGGACGACTTCCTTCCCGCCTTCGGCTCGCCGGACGCGGGGCAGATGGCCGTCCTTGCCGCCGCTGGGCTGCTCCTGTTTGCCGCCGGGGGCCTGGGGATGCAGGGCGGCTTCCAGGCCCTCCGGCTGTGGCGGGCCGCACCGGAGCTGTACCAGCTCTCCCTTCCCGCCTCCCAGCTGCTTACGGGGGCGCTGTGCATCCCGGCCGGGCTGGGCCTATTGCACATGGGCCGGATGGCCTACCGGGGAACGCTGAACCATAGCGGCTGCTTCCTGGCCCCCTTCCCCGCCCTGGCGGCGTTGGTGTGGGTGTTCGCCAGCCACTTGAAGCACGGTACCGAGCCGGTACTGATGAAATACGGCTTCTCCCTCTTTGCCGCCCTGCTGCTCACCTTGGCCCATTACTACGCCGCCGGCTTTCTCTACGGCAGGCCCCGGCCCCGGCGGACCCTCTTCTGCGCCTTAATGGGCGTTACGGTGGGAATCACTTCCCTGGCCGGCGGCCCCGACCTGTTTACCGCAGCCGCCACCGCAGCCTTCTCCCTATCCGCCCTAGGCTTTGCCCGAGCCCTGCTGGGCGGCCCCTGGCCAGAACGAATGCCTCCCCCCCAGGAGGAAGACAGCATGGAACAGCCCGGGGACGCTCCCGGCATCAATCTTTGACGGAGGATGAATTTGAATGGAAGCCAAAAAACGTTTTTATATCACCACCCCCATCTACTATCCCAGCGATAAGCTGCACATCGGCCACACCTACTGCACCGTGGCCACCGATGCCATGGCCCGCTACAAGCGCCTCACCGGCTGCCAGGTGATGTTCCTCACCGGCACCGACGAGCACGGCCAGAAGATTGAGGACAAGGCCAGGGAGGCCGGGGTCACCCCCCAGCAGTTCGTGGACAACATTGTCACCGGGCCCCGGGGCATTCTGGATCTTTGGAAGCTGATGAACATCAGCAACGACCGCTTCATCCGCACAACCGATGATTACCATGTCTGCGCCATTCAGAAAATTTTCAAAAAGATGCACGACAACGGGGACATCTACAAAGGCAAGTACGTGGGCAAGTACTGCAAGCCCTGCGAGTCCTTCTGGACGGAGAGCCAGCTGGTAGACGGCAAGTGCCCCGACTGCGGCCGGGACGTGCAGGACGCCGAAGAGGAGGCTTACTTCTTCAAGCTGTCCAAATACGCGGACAGGGTCCAGCACCTGCTGGAGGACACCGATTTCTTGGAGCCCCGCTCCCGGGTCCACGAGATGGTAAATAACTTCATCAAGCCTGGCCTGGAGGACCTATGCGTCTCCCGGACCTCCTTCACCTGGGGCATCCCCGTGGACTTCGATCCCGGACATGTGGTCTACGTGTGGGTGGACGCCCTGTCCAACTATATCACCGCTCTGGGCTATGACAACGACAAATACCACGACTACGACACGTTCTGGCCTGCCGATGTCCACTTTGTGGGCAAGGAAATCGTCCGATTCCACTCCATCATCTGGCCCGCCATGCTCATGAGCCTGGGGGAGCCCCTGCCCAAAAAGGTGTTCGGCCACGGCTGGCTGCTGCTGGATGGAGGCAAGATGTCCAAGTCCAAGGGCAACGTGGTGGACCCCTATATCCTGGCCGAGATGTTCGGGGTGGACGCCCTGCGCTTCTTCCTGCTGCGCACCTTCCCCTTCGGCTCCGATGGCAGCTTCTCCAACGAGGCCCTGATCCAGACCGTCAACGTGGACCTGGCCAACGACCTGGGCAACCTGCTTAGCCGCACCGTGTCCATGGCAGGCAAGTATTTTGGCGGCACGCTGCCTGAACTTCAGGCGGAGGACGCGGAAAAAGACGCCGGCCTGGTGGGCATGGCCTCCTCCCTGCGGGAGCGCTATGAGGAACAGATGGAGAAGTTCGCTTTCCAGAACGCCCTGGCGGAGATCTTTAAGGTCATCGACCGGGCTAACAAGTATATCGACGAAAACGCCCCCTGGGTGCTGGCCAAAGACATGGAGGCCAACGGCCCCCGTCTGGCCCGGGTGATGTATAACCTCCTGGAGACGCTGCGCGTCTGCGGCATTCTGCTCACCCCCTTCATTCCCTCCTCCGCTGCCGAGGTGCTCCGCCAAACCGGCGCTTCGGAAGCCAACTCTACCTGGGACAGCGCCGCGGTATGGGGTTCCCTGCCCCAGGACGTGTCTGTGGTCCGGGGGGACAACCTCTTCCCCCGGGTGGACGCGGAAAAGGCTCTCAAACAGCTGGCGCAGGCCGGCGAGGCCGCACGGAGGGCCGCCCTCCCCGACCTGGAGCTGGAGCCCCAGCTGGAGGAAAAGGTTGACTTCGACACCTTCTGCAAATCCGATTTCCGGGCGGTGAAGGTGAAGGACTGCCAGCCGGTAAAGAAGAGCGAAAAGCTGCTGAGGTTTACCCTGGACGACGGCACCGGCACGGACCGGCAGATTCTCTCCGGCATCGCCAAGTGGTACAAGCCGGAAGACCTGATCGGCAAAACCCTTATGGCCATCGTCAACCTGCCCCCCCGGAAGATGATGGGCCAGGAGTCCAAGGGGATGCTCATCTCCGCCGTCCACACCGAAAAGGGGGAGGAGGCCCTGAACCTGTTGATTTTGGACGATAAGATCCCTGCCGGGGCAAAAATGTGTTAAAATCTTGTAAATAATCTGTTAAGCGGGCTGTCCTTCTTGGAGGGACAGCCCACTTTTTGTGCGGCTGCCCCCGCATTTTTATGAAAATCTGCCCTATTCAACTCGGATTTTTTCTTGTAACATATGGGGCGTAAGCAGGAAATGAACAACGATGCCCGAAGGAGGTAATCACAATGAGAAGAACAAAAATCATCTGTACCCTGGGCCCTGCGGTAGATGACGAGGAGATGATCCGCACCCTCATCCGCACCGGCATGGACGCGGCCCGGTTCAATTTTTCCCACGGCAGCCATCCGGAGCACCTGGCCCGGCTGAATATGCTCAAACGCGTCCGGGACGCCATGGGTCGCCCGGTGGCCACCATCCTGGACACCAAGGGCCCGGAGATCCGCATCCGGGGCTTTGAGGAACCGTCTGTTACGCTGGAGTCCGGCGACCCCTTTACCCTTACCACCCAGGATGTGGTGGGCAACAAGGGCTGGGTATCCGTCACCTACCCCCGCCTCCACGAGGAGCTCGCCCCCGGCCAGCAGATTTTGATCGACGACGGCCTGGTAGCCATCCGGGTAGAGCGCATTGAGGGCGCAAACATCATCTGCACTGTGGAGAACGGCGGAACGTTGTCCGCCAACAAGTCCCTCAACATCCCAGGCGTCCACATCCAGCTCCCCGCCCTCACCGAGAAGGATGTGGACGACATCCGCTTCGGCGTGGAAAACGATTTCGATTTCGTTGCCGCCTCCTTTGTCCGCCGGGCTGCGGATGTGGAAGCGGTACGCGCCGTCCTCCAGGAGTGCGGCGGGGACGAGGTGAAAATTATCGCTAAGATCGAAAATCAGGAGGGCGTTGACAATCTGGACGAGATTCTTGCCGCTGCCGACGGTATTATGGTGGCCCGAGGCGACCTGGGCGTAGAGATCCCCGCTGCCCGGGTGCCCATCCTGCAAAAACAGATGATCCGCAAGGGGCTTCAGGCGGGCAAGCCGGTCATCACCGCCACCCAGATGCTGGACTCCATGATCCGCAATCCCCGCCCCACCCGGGCCGAGGTATCCGATGTGGCCAACGCCGTGTACGATGGAACCGGCTGCGTCATGCTCTCCGGCGAGACCGCCGGGGGCAGATACCCCGTGGAGGCCCTCACCGCCATGGCCGCTATTGTCACCGAGACGGAAAATGCCATTGACTACTGGAGGAACTTTCAGAAGCAGCGGATTATCCCCGCTTCCGACATTAATGATGCCATTACCCATACCTGCTGCCTCACCGCCAAGGATCTGAACGCCACAGCCATTCTGGCCGCTACCAACTCCGGCCGTAGCGCCCGGATGATCTGCCGCTTCCGCCCCGCCTGCCCGGTGGCCGCCCTCACTATGCACGAGAAAGTCCGCCGCCAGCTGAATATATCCTGGGGTGTCATCCCCTTCCTCACCGGAGAGGTCACTTCCACCGACCGCATTTTCTCCCTGGCCACCGAGGTGGCCGTGAAGGAGCGGCTGGTCCGGCACGGCGACGTGGTGGTTATTACCGCCGGCGTCCCCCTGGGCAAAAGCGGCTTCACCAACCTCATTAAGGCCCAAGTCATTGACGAAGAGGCTATGTAATACCGTACATATCGCAGGGGCCGTCCCGCCGGGGGCGGCCCTTGCCGCCCTGTTGATAAGACAGAAGATGATTGAGGGCGAGGCCGCCCTACGCTTGTGTGCGCTGTGTCAGAACGAATATAGGGGGGCCTTCCCAGGTGCGGGGCTATTTTAGGTGGACCTTCCCCGGCTCCATGCCGTCAATGACGGGGAGGAAATTATAATCGCCACCCGCCACACCGGCACCGCCGTGCGGCCGGCGGACGGTCCCGGAGGCGGGGCGGAAAATGTAGGTGGAGCTCCCGTCCCGGGACCTCTTGTTTTTCAGCGGGCAATAAGCGCGCCCGGCCTTCCACCATACGGGCGGGGTTTTATCCCCCCAATTGCGCGTTTTTTCTTGCCCAGGCCGCCTGACTGCGGTATAATCAGGATATTCAAACCGTCAAGCAAGGGGGAGGGGCTTTATGCTGCGCGTATTTTTAGTGGAGGACGAGAGCACCATCCGCGAGACCCTGCGGGACACAGTGCCCTGGGCCCAATGCGGCTATGAGTTCGCCGGGGAGGCCGGGGACGGGGAAATGGCCCTGCCTCTGATCCGCCAGGCCAAGCCCGATGTGCTCATCACCGACATCCGCATGCCTTTCATGGATGGCCTGGACCTGAGCCGCCTGGTGCTAAGGGAATTTCCTAACATAAAAATCGTCATCATCTCCGGGTATGACGATTTCGAATACGCCCGGCAGGCCATTGATATTGGAGTGGAGCGGTTTTTGCTAAAACCAATTACCAAGAACAGCCTGATGGGGGTTCTTGGCGAGCTGAAGGAAAAGATCGGGGGAAACAACTACCTGGCCCAGTTTCATCACGACGCCCAGGAGTATGAGCAGTACGCCCGCCGCCGCTTTTTTGAGCGGGTGGTGGGCGGCCAGCTCACCGTCCAGCAGATTTACAACGAGGCCGCCAGTCTGGACTTGGACCTGCGGGCCCAGTGCTACACCATTGCGCTGTTCTCCATCCTGCCCAAGGGCTCCGGCGTGTCTGAGACCTACTCCGAGCCCGCCGCCCGGGTGCGGGACGCCCTTCTGGAGCACTTTATGAAATACCCCGAGTATTTGCTGCTGCGGTGGAACCTGAACACTTACGTGGTCCTGATCATGGCGGATCAGGGCAAGATGGACGACTGCATCCGCCGGTGCATCGACACGGTAAGGGATCAGTATGAGTCCTGCGCCCCCGGCCAGGGCTGGTCCCTGGCCATGGGAACCCCCACCCAGCGGCTCAGCGCCCTGCCCGCCTGCTTTGAGGAGGTTTCCCGCCTGTGGGCCTGCCGGTATATCTTGCCCCGCCAGCACATCCTGTCCGCCGAGACGGTTGGCTTCCTCACCCGTCAGGACGGCGGCGACAATCTGGCCGGCCTGGACCCGGCCAAGGTCAGCCCCTCCATCTGGCAGGGGGTGCTCCAGTCCGCTGCCGCCGAGGAAATTCCCAGCTTTGTGGACGAGTATCTCCACAGCGTGGCCCAGGCCCTGGGCTCCCAGCCCTTCTGCCAATTCCTGATGCTCAGCGTCCGGTTCGCCGCCACCGAGTTTGCCATCGGCCTGGGTACCAGCCAGGAGGAATTCCTGTCCCTGCCGGATTGCCTGGAGCTGACAGGCCAAAACGTCACCCAGGCGGACCTGAAGCACTATCTCACCGAAGTCCTGTTCCAGGCCGCCACGCTGCGGGACAAAGCCTCCAGCAGCCAGTACGGCACCCTGCTGGGCCAGGCCGTGGATTACATCGACAGCCACTTTACCGATGACACCCTCTCCCTGAATCAGGTGGCCCGGGAGATCAACATCAGCGCCAACTACCTGTCCGCCGTATTCAGCCAGGAGATGGGGGCTACCTTTACCGAATACGTTACCGGCAAGCGGATGGACAGGGCCCGCGAGCTGCTGCGCACAACGGATAAACGCTCCGGGGAGATCGCTTTCGCCGTGGGTTACCGGGACCCCCACTATTTTTCCTTCCTGTTTAAAAAGACCCAGGGCTGCACGCCCCGGGACTACCGGGCGGGAGGTGGGCGGCGGACATGACCCTTCCCCCCCGTCCTTCCTCCATCCAGCACCGGCTCCGGGGGCTGATCCTTACGTTTGTGCTGCTGGCCGCGCTCATTCTGGCCGCAGCCGCCTCCCTGCTGGCCCGGTACAACAGCCGGTACACGGACCTGCTGTACAACATTACCACCGCCTCGGAGTTCAACCAGGACTTCAAGTCCAATATCGACCTGAAAATGTACTACTATGTCATTGAGAGCCAATATTCCGACGGCCTCCCCCTAGACGAGGTCCACGCCGCCCAGCAGCTTGCCCGGGAGCTGCTGTCCACCACCACCGAAAAAGACAGCCGTATGGCCATCTCCAGCGTCCTCAGCCTGTGCCGGAACCTGGAGGAAAAAATTTACGAGCTCCGGGACACCGGCAACTACGATGAACGGCAAAGGCAGCTGGAAAACAACATCTACGTCCTCACCGCACTGATCCAGGAGTACATGTACAACTACCTCTACTACGAGGCGGTGCGCCTGAACGCCCTCCAGAGCCAAACCAGCCGCAAGCTGGTAACGGACTTTCTCTTTATCGCCGTCCTTGTCCTGATATTGGCGCTCATCTTCATCCGGCGGGCCATCCGGCTGGGACAGTCCATTACCATGCCTGTCGCCGCCTTGTGCGCCCGGGCTGCGGGCATCAACAGCGGAGATCTCACCGAGCGGGAGCCCATTCAGGCGGAGGAATATGAGCTGCGCACCCTCAGCGAGGCCTTTGAGCAGATGGTCGGCCGGCTGAACCGGCAGATTCAGGAGACCGCCCACAACCAGGAGCGCCTGCGGCGCACCGAGCTGGCCCTAATCCAGGCCCAGATCAACCCCCACTTTCTCTACAACACCATGGACACCATTATCTGGCTGATTGAGGCGGAGAAAACTGAGGAGGCCGTGGAGATGGTATCCAGCCTGTCCTCCTTCTTCCGCCACTCCCTGAGCCGTGGGCGGGATGTTATCACCCTTCAGGAGGAGGAGGAGCATGTGTGCAGCTACCTGCAAATCCAGCAGGCCCGCTATAAGGACATCATGCGGTATACGGTCAATATTGCCCCGGAACTGAAGGGCGCTGTCATTCCCAAGCTCACCCTTCAGCCACTGGTGGAAAACGCCCTATACCACGGCATCAAGCTGAAACGGGGCCTGGGCCGCATCTATGTCGTAGGCCGCAGCGAGGGGGACGGCATCCTCCTTCAGGTCACCGACGACGGCATCGGCATGTCCCCCCAGCGGCTGGACGAGCTGATCCGGGCCATAGACCGGAGGGAGCGGGTTGGCTTCGGATTGTCCACCGTCCATGAGCGGATACGGCTGTTTTTCGGCCCTCCCTATGGGCTGTCTATCTCCAGCCGCCAGGGAGTGGGCACCACCATCAGCATCCGCATCCCAAAGAAGAAGGAGGAAGACGCGCCGTGAAACGCCTCTCTTTTCTGCTGGCCGTCCTGTGCCTGCTGGCCTCCTGCGCCCCCCGGCCCCAGCCGCCGGATGAGGAACCCGTCCTCACCGTCATCGGCGTCAGCCAGGTGGGGTCGGAGTCCGGCTTCCGGGTCGCCAACTCCGAGTCTATCCGTTCGGTGTTCACCGAGGAGGCGGGCTACCACCTCCTGTTCGAGGACGCCCGGCAGAAGCAGGATAACCAGATTGCCGCCATCCGCAAGTTTATCCAGCAGCAGGTGGATTACATCCTCCTTATGCCCCTGTGCGTAACCGGCTGGGACTCGGTGCTCCAGGAGGCCAGGGACGCGGGCATTCCCGTTATCCTGGTGGACCGGATGGCGCAGGTAGAAGATGACAGCCTTTACGCCGCCCATGTTGGTTCAGACTTCCGCTGGGAGGGGGAGCAGGCCATCGCGTGGCTGGAGGAGAGCTTCCAGGACGAGGCGCGGCCGGTTCATATTCTCCACATCCAGGGCACCCTGGGATCCAGCGCCCAGCTGGAGCGCACCGCTGCCCTGGAGAAGGCCGTGGCGGCCCATGAAAACTGGACCCTCCTCGCCCAGCTGGACGGCGACTTTACCCAGGCAAAAACCTATGAGGCGGCCTGCCGGTGGCTGGACAGCCAGCCGGAACGGCCGGACATCCACGTCCTCTACTGCGAAAACGACAATGCCGCCTTTGGGGCCATCCAGGCCCTGGAGGAGCGGGGGTACGCCTGCGGCGGGGACGGGGTGCGCGTAGTCTCCTTCGACGCCACCCGGCAGGGGCTGGCCTACTGCCTGGAGGGGAAAATTTCCCTGAATGTGGAGTGCGACCCTATGGTGGGCCCTTTAGTGGAGGAGGTCATCCAGAGCCTGGAGGAGGGCGGCGTCCCGGACAAGCATTACTACGCCCGAGAGCGTCTGTTCACGCCGGAAACGCTGACCCAGTCGTTTATTGACCTTCGGGAGTATTAAAAATGGCGGACGCGCCAGGCGTCCGCCATTTTTTAACCCTGTCCGTAATAGGCCCCGGGGCCGTGCTTACGGAAGTAGTGTTTATCCTGAATGCGCTGGGGCGCTGGGCCCGCAGCCGCCCGGACCTGCCGGGTGAGGATGGCCATTTTGGCTACCTCCTCCAGCACCACCGCATGGTACACCGCCTGGGCCGCATCCTTGCCCCAGGTGAAGGGGCCGTGGCTGACGCAGACCACGCCTGGGACGGCCGTGGGCTCAATGCACCGCTCCTTAAAAGTGTCCACAATGATGACCCCGGTGTTTTTCTCATAGTCCTCCTCCAGCTCACCCTGGGTCAGATGGCGGGCGCAGGGGATGGAGCCGTAAAAGTAGTCGGCGTGGGTGGTGCCGAAGCAGGGGATATCCTCCCCCGCCTGGGCCCAGGCCACGGCGTGGGGGCTGTGGGTGTGGACAATGCCCCCCACGCCCGGGAACGCCTTGTACAGCTCCAGATGGGTCTTGGTATCGCTGGAGGGCTTCCACTTGCCCTCCACCCGCTCGCCGGTCTCCAGGCTGACCACCACCATGTCTCCGGCGGTCATGCCGTCGTACTCCACCCCGGAGGGCTTGATGACCATCAGCCCCTTGTCCCGGTCGATCCCCGACACGTTGCCCCAGGTAAAGGTGACCAGCCCGTATTTGGGCAGGAGAAGGTTGGCCTCCAGCACTTCCTGCTTGAGTTGTTCTAACATGCGTTTTCCCCCTTTTTGATGATACCTCCCCCGCAGGGGAGGCATCACTTGGTTTATTTTAGCTTCCAGGCCAGGTCGGACAGGAACAGGTCATGCTCCAGAGACTCCACGGTGGTGTCCTTGGTGATGTGGACAAACTCGATGTCCAGCATGGCGCACCAGTCCTTCATCTGTTCCGCCGTCACATCGTAGCTGAGGACGGTGTGGTGGGCGCCCCCGGCGGTGATCCAGCACTCCACCCCGGTGGTGAGGGAGGGCTCCGCCTGCCACATCACCCGGGCCACGGGCAGGTTGGGCATGGGCAGGATGGGCTTGACGCAGTGGATGTCCTGGCAGATCAGGCGCAGGCGGCCGCCCATGTCGATGAGGCTGACCACGATGGCGTCCCCCTCCTTGCCCTCGAAAACCAGGCGGGCAGGGTCCTTCTCGTTCATGCCGATCCCTAAGTGGTGGGTCTCAATGCGGGGCCTGGCTGCGGCGCAGCAGGGGCATACCTCCAGCATGTGGGCCCCCAGGGAGTACTCTTTGCCCTTTTCCAGGTTATAGGTGTAGTCCTCCATAAACAGGGAACAGCCGTTGCCGCCCTCGCCCATGGCCTTCATGATGGCGGTCATGGCGGCCACCTTCCAGTCGCCCTCGCCGCCGTAGCCGTAGCCCTGGGCCATCAGGTGCTGGGAGGCTAGACCGGGGAGCTGCTCCATGCCATAGAGGTCCTGGAAGGTGTTGGAGAAGGCCTTGCAGCCCTGCTCGTCCAGCATCTTCCTAATGGCGGTTTCCTCCCGGGCCTGGTAGCGGATGTGGTCAATTTTGTCGGTGGCGATGTCATAATTGGCCTTGTAGGTTTCCATCAGCGCGTCGATCTCTTCCTCGGTGACGGCGTTCATCACCTTCACCAAATCGCCCACCGCCCAGGTATTTACCTGCCAACCCAGCTTGGCCTGGACCTCCACCTTATCGCCCTCGGTGACGGCCACCTCCCGCATATTGTCGCCAAACCGCATCACCTTCATGCCCTTGGACACGGCTGCGCCCACAGCGGCCTTCATCCAGCCGCCGATGCGCTCCCGGACCGCCTCGTCCTTCCAATACCCGGCAATCACCTTGCGGGGCTTGCGCAGGCGGGCCCCGATAAAACCGTGCTCCCGGTCGCCATGGGCCGCCTGGTTCAGGTTCATGAAGTCCATGTCGATCTCCTCGTTGGGGATGTCCCGGTTATACTGGGTGGCGAAGTGGCACCAGGGCTTTTGAAGATCCCGCAGGCCGTCAATCCACATCTTGGAAGGGGAGAAGGTGTGGCACCAGGTGATGATCCCAGCGCAGGTATCGTCGTAGTTGGCCTCCTTCACCACATCGGAGATCTCTTTGTTGGTCTTGGCGGTCACCTTGTAAATCAGAGGGAAGGGCAGGACCTTAGACAGCTCGCCGGCCATCTCCTGTGCCCGGGCGGCAACGGTCTCCAGCACCTCGGGGCCGTACAAGAACTGACTGCCCACTACAAACCAGAACGAATAATTCATAAAAATTCCTCCTTATAGGTTTTCCACAGCCGCCTTTTCCACATTCAGCAGGGCTTTGTACCGCCGGATGTAGGCGTTAAAGTCCTCCACCGCGGCTGGATCGGGCTGGACGGTGGAACCGGATGCCCCGGCAAAGACTTTTCCTGACAGGAAATCCTCCAGGCGTTCTCCCTCCCCCTGATTCAGCAGATAGGAGGCAAGCAGGGCCATGCCGTAGGGCCCGCCCTCCCCGGCGGTCTCCATGCAGGTAACAGGGGCGTTGCAGGCGGCGGCCATGTAGCTCTGGCCCACTATGGGGGTTTTGAACAGCCCGCCGTGGCCGGTGAGGGAATCAATGGCCACCTTCTCCTCCGCCAGAATGTCCATGCCGATTTTCAGCGTGGCCATGGTGGCGTAGAGCTGGGAGCGGAAAAAGTTTGCCAGCGTAAATTTGGTCTCGGGGGTACGGGCCACCAGGGGCCGGCCCGCGTCCATGTGGGTAACCCCCTCTCCCGCCAGGTAGTTGCACACCATCACGCCACCGCAGTCCGGGTCCCCCTCCAGGCTCTTCTCGTAGAGCTTGGTGTACAGCTCGCCGGTGGAGGGCTCGGCTCCAAAGAGCTGGGCCGCCTCCCCCAGGACGTTCACCCAGGCGTTGGTGTCGTTGGTGCAGTTGTTGCAGTGGACCATGGCCACCGGGGCCCCGGTGGGGGTGGTCACCAGGTCGATCTCCTCGTAGACCTTTTCCAGCGGTTTTTCCAGCACCACCATGGAGAAAATGGAGGTGCCGGCAGACACGTTGCCCGTCCGGGGGGCCACAGCGTTGGTGGCGGTCATGCCGGTACCCGCGTCCCCCTCGGCCGGAGCAAAGACTACTCCCGCAGGGAGCAGGCCGTCCAGCATTTTGGCCCCCTCCTCGGTGAGCCGGCCCGCGTCCTGACCGGCGGTCAGGACTTTGGGCAGCAGGTCCCGCAGCTTCCAAGGAAGCTTTTCAATCACCGGGAGGCGGTCGAATTTCTCAACCATGGCCTGGTCATAGTCCAGGGCCGCGCTGTCAATGGGGAACATGCCGCTGGCCTCGCCCACGCCCACGGCGTTTACCCCGGTGAGCATGTAGTGGATATACCCCGCCAGGGTGGTGATGTGGGCAATTCGGGGGACATGGTCCTCCTTGTTCAAAACCGCCTGATACAAGTGGGCGATGGACCACCGCTGGGGGATGTTGAACCCGAACAGCTCCGTCAGCTGGGCCGCGGCGGGGCCGGTGATGGTGTTCTGCCAGGTACGGAAGGGGACAAGCAGGTTCCAGTCCCTGTCGAAGGCCAGATAGCCGTGCATCATGGCGGACACCCCGGCGGCGGCAATTTTTTCCCTGTCTTTTACTTGTGAGAGAGCGGATTTTAAACCGGTCCAAACCTCCTCCAGAGGGTAGGTCCAAACCCCGTTCTCGTAGCGGGAGGCCCAGGTATAATCTCCGGATGAGACAGGCTTGAAGGTTTCGTCAATGGTGACCGCCTTGATGCGGGTGGAACCCAGCTCCAGACCCAAGCAGGCGCGATGTTCAGACATATCCCGTTCCTCCTCACTTTTTCTTTTCCTTCAGGAAGGCAAACACGCTTTGGAGCACAATAAAGAAGCACAGCAGGGCCGCGGTGAGAATGTTGGGCCAGGAGGAGGCCAGCTTGCCGTTGAACTGGACAATGGAGGCGATGGTGCCGTTGATGAGCACGCCGAACAGGGTGCCGATCACGTTGCCCACGCCGCCGGTGAGCAGTGTGCCGCCGATGACGGCGGAGGCGATGGCGTCCATCTCCATGCCGGTGGCCTGGCTGACGCTGGCCGCCTGGGTGTTCAGGCAGTAGCAGATGCCGCCAATGGAGCACAGGAAAGAGGACAGCACATAGGCTTTCAGCTTGGTCTTTTTCACGTCCAGGCCCATCATAGCCGCCGACTGCTCACTGCCGCCCACAGCGTAAAGGGAGCGGCCGAATTTCGTATACCGCAGGACCAGGAAAATCACAACCAGCACCAGCAGCGCGATCAGCACGCCCACGCGGATGTAGGGCATAATCAGCACACCCTTCCGGTTGGGCACGCCGCCGAAGGGCAGGCTCAGCCGCCAGTTGGCCCAGCCATAGAAGGTGGCGTTGGTCTCCTGGGTGATGGACAGCTGCTGGGTGGAGATAACCGCCGTCATGCCACGGGCGAAGAACATGCCCGCCATGGACACGATGAAGGGCTGGATCTCCAGATAGCCCACGCAGAAGCCCTGGACCAGGCCAAAGATCAGGCCCACCGCCAGCACGGCGAGGCACATCACCGGGGCGCTCACATGCCAGGAACCCATGCCATAGGCCAGCAGCATACAGTCCAGCGCCACCAGGGAGCCCACGGAGATGTCAATGCCGCCGGTGAGCATTACGCAGGTCATGCCGCAGGCCACACAGATCAGGCCCGCGTTGCTGATTAAAATGTTGAGGAAGGTCTGAAGGTTGGTAAAGCCCTTGGCCCCATAGATGAGGCAGCCCCCCGCGTAGAGCGCGAAGAAGAGCACGATGGTAATCAGCAGCAGCAGGGTGTTGCCGTTCATCTGCTTGCGGTCTTTGATGGCGTTTGCTGGTTTCATGCGCGGGCCGCCTCCTTTCCGGTGGACTTCACAGCGACGTGCTTACGCACCCATGCCTTTACGGGCGGGGCCTGGATCGCCACGATGACAATAACCACCACGGCCTTAAACACCGGGGTTACCGCGCTGGACACACCCAGGTTGTACATGGTGGTGGTAATAGCCTGGATGGTGTAGGCGCCGATGATAGAGCCGGCCAGATTGAACTTGCCGCCGCCCAGGCTGTTGCCCCCCAGGGCCACGGCCAGGATGGCGTCCAGCTCCATGTTCAGGCCGATATTGTTGGCGTCGGCGCTGGTGATGCGGGAGGAGTTGACGATGCCCGCGATGCCCGCGCACAGGCCGCACAGCAGGTAGCACATGAAGATGATCCGCTTGGAGTTCAGGCCGGCGATGCGGCTGGCCTTCTTGTTGATGCCCACCGACTGGATGTACATCCCCATAGCCGTCTTTTTCAGCACCAGGGAGACTACAATGATGCAGACGGCGGCGATGATAATGGGGGTGGGCATAAAGCCAAGCACCTGGCCGATGGGGCCGCCCAAGCTCTTCAGGTAGCCGCCGAAGACGCCGTAGGCATCGGTGCGGACGTAGACAATCAGGTTGTTGCACAGCAGCAGGCCGATGGCCCGGGCCGCCGACCACAGAATCAGAGTGGCCACCATGGGCTGGATGTTCAGGTAGGCCACCAGAGCGCCGTTGAAGGCTCCGCAGATACAGCCCATGACCAGCGCCCCCAGCAGGCCCAGCAGCAAACGGGGAATGGCTACGTTTTCCACCGAGGACACCCCGAAGCCGGCCACCAGCATACAGCAGAAGGAGGCGCACAGGGACATAACAGAGCCCACGGAGATGTCGGTACCGGCGGAGGCGGACACCACCAGGGTCATGCCGATGGCCAGGATGGCCACCTCGCTGCCCCGGTTCAGGATGGTGACCAGACGGCCGGTGAGCAGGCCCTGGTCGTTGATGACGGTGACGAAGAAGTCCCAAGGGGCGTTGCCCTGGGCCAGGTCGTACACCACGTTGACGGCCAGCACCAGCAGCACACACATTAGGGGCAGGAACAGGGGGTTCTGGGTTAGCTTTTTATGTTTCATTGTCCGCACCTCCCGCAATGGCGGCCATGACCCGCTCCTGGGTCAGCTCGCCGTCCAGCTCGCCCACTTTGGCCCCGTCCCGGAGGACGGCCATCTTATTACAAGTGCGGAGCATCTCCTCAATCTCCGAGGAGATAAACATGATGCTCTTGCCCTGCTGGGACAGCTGGATAATCAGTTTCTGAATCTCGGTCTTAGTCCCGATGTCGATGCCCCGGGTGGGTTCGTCTAGAATGAGGAAGTCCGGGTCGGTGGCCAGCCAGCGGGCCAGGATGGCCTTCTGCTGGTTGCCGCCGGACAGCTGCTTGATGGGGGTCTCCCGGGTGGCCGTCTTAATCTGGAGCAGGTCGATGTACCGGTCGGCGATCTCCTCCTGCTTGGCCCGGGACAGCTGCTTGAACATGCCCCGCTTGGCCTGGAGGGCCAGGATAATATTCTCCCGAACGGACAGGTCGCCGATGATGCCCTCGGCCTTCCGGTCGTCGGGGAGCAGGCCCATTCCTAGGTTCATGGCGTCCAGGGGCTGGTTGATCTTGACGTCTTGGCCGGCCACCTTCAGAGTGCCGGTATGGGCCTTGTCGGCGCCGTAGATGGACCGGGCCAGCTCGCTGCGTCCGGACCCCAACAGGCCGGTCAGGCCGATGACCTCGCCCTTGTGGATGTCCAGGTCGAAGGGCTTGATAGTACCCTTGTGGCTCAGGCCCCGGGCCTCAATCTGCATGGGGGCGTCTTTTTGGGTGTCGAAGCCCTCGGGCTTGATGGAGGCCAGGTCGTCGAAATCCTTGCCCATCATAGCGGCCACCAGCTTCACCCGGGGCAGGTCGGCAATGGGGTACTCCCCCACCAGGGTTCCGTTGCGCAGGACGGTGATCCGGTCGCAGACGGCGTACACCTGCTCCAAAAAGTGGGTGACGAAAACAATGCCCACGCCCTCGCTCTTCAGCTGGTTCATCACCCGGAACAGCTTTTCCACCTCGCTGTCGTCCAGGGAGGAGGTGGGCTCGTCCAAAATCAGCACCTTGCAGTCCATGTCGGAGGCCCGGGCAATGGCGATCATCTGCTGGATAGCCAAAGAATAGTTCTCCAGATTTTGGGTCACATCCACCTTGATGTCCAGGCGCTTCACCAGCTCGTCCGCCTTGCGGACCATGGCCTTGCGGTCAATGGTGCGCCAGGGGGTCATGGGTTCCCGGCCGATGTACAAGTTCTCGGCCACGCTCAGGTTGGGACACAGGTTGACCTCCTGGTACACCGTGGAGATGCCCACATTCTGGGCGTCCAAGGTAGAGTGGTTTTTCACCGTTCCCTCCACCCCGTCCACGTGGATCTCACCGGCCTCAAAGTCGTTGATGCCGGTGAGGCACTTGATCAGGGTGGACTTGCCCGCGCCGTTCTCTCCCATCAGGGCGTGGATTTCTCCCTTGCGCAGGGTGAAGTCCACGTTGTCCAGCGCTTTGACGCCCGGGAAGGTCATGGAGATGCCCCGCATCGTCAAAACGACATTGTTTTCCATCCTTTTTCACCTCGCCTTTCTTCATTTTAATATAATAGGGGAGGGCCCCGGGTAGTGTCCGGGGGCCCTCCCCTCGATGACTAGGGTTAGGTGCTTCTTAGTAAGGACGGCCGTCCACCACTTCCTGAGTGGCGTGGATGACTTCCTGCTGCTCGCCGTTTACGGTGATGGACTTCACGTTGTCCTCAGCGGCGAACCAGTGCTCAGAGACGTAGACTTCCTTCTCGGGGGTCTCGCCCTTCTCCAGGGCCTGGATGATCTCGGAGACGGTGGGGGCGGCCATGGGGTTGCACTCGAAGTTGGCGTTGATCTTGCCGTCGCAGACCATCTGGACGTAGGGCTTGTTGGCGTCGAAGGAGACGAGGATCACGTCGCCGCCCACGCCGTAGGTGATGCCGGCCTGATCCATGGCGGTCATAGCGCCGGCGGCCTCGTTGTCGTTCTGGCAAACCACTACGTTGAACTGGCCCTTATAGCTCTGGCAGAAGGACTCCATGACCTCCTGGCCGCCGGCCTCGGTGAAGTCGCCGGACTGAGAGTCCAGAATGGTCCAACCCTCCCGGTCGGCAATTTCCTTGAAGCCGTCGGTACGGCCGATGGTGGCGGAGGCGCCCACGGAGCCCTCGATGACCAGGGCGTTGATTTCAGTAATGCCCTTGTCGGCGGCGTGAGCCTTCAGCCACTCGCCGCAGGCCAGGCCCTCAACCTTAAAGTCAGAGCCGACCCAGGCCACATACTTGTCGGAGTCGTCCACGGTGCGGTCGATGACGATGACGGGGATGCCGGCCTCGTCGCACTCAGTCAGGACGGTGTCCCAGCCGGTGGCCACGATGGGGTCGATGATGATGTAGTCCATGCCCTGCTGGATGAAGCTGCGGACGGCCTCCAGCTGCTTGGCGGGGTCGTTGTCGCAGTCCACGAAGGACAGCTCATAGCCGTTGGCCGCGGAGAACACGTCCTGAGCAGACTTGGTGGAGGCGGTACGCCAGTCGGACTCGTGGCCCACCTGGGCAAAGCCCACCAGGATGTTGCCGTCGCCGGTGCTGGGCGTGCTAGCCGCAGGGGTGCTGGCCGCGGGATTGCTGGCGGCAGGGGGATTGCTGCTGGCGGCAGGGGCGTTGCCGCCGCCGCAGGCCACCAGAGACAGGGACATGGCCGCAGCCAGGGCAAGCGCAAAAATCTTCTTCATTTTACTTCCTCACTTTCTGTTGTTACTGCTTTCCCATATGGGCGGCCGCCGCTTTCGCTGGCCACCGCCGGGTTACATTAGCATTAAACCCTATTTGTTTTTGAAAGTCAATACGTTTATTGTCCGTTTTATCAAATTCGTACCATTAAATAATACAAATTATTGACTTTTTGGCAAAAATAAGACAAATTTGACCGTCCATATTTTTCTTTGCAGAAATAAGTGCGTTTCTATACGATCTATCCCCATTTAAAGTTAATTATTCTACGCCAACTGGAATCTTCTGGAAATTTTATCTGGTTGTGAACTTGCCTATCAATTGGGAAAAACTTCGATTTTTTTCTCGGCCGGTTCAAAAATTCCCGGTCAAATGTCCTGTTATCGCGATAAAAAGCAGACAAATATTTGCCGCCCATATGTGGAAAATGTGAAATCTGATAAGATAACCAACCACTTTATTGGTCTGTTTTTACATAGGCCCTGTTATAATGGTAGGTGGAATCTGTACTTCACACCGAAAGGTAGAACGACACTATGGCAATGAAATACAAATTTCTGGCCACCCTGCTGCGGGAGGATCTGGCCAAGAACGGAGGCCGCAGCGGCTACAAGCTGCCCACCGAGGCCGAGCTCACCCGCCGCTACCACATGAGCCGCCAGACGGTACGCCACGCCCTCCAGCTTCTATCCGAAGAGGGCCTGGTCCAGAGCCGCCAGGGCAGTGGCACCTACACCACCGGCCTGGCCCGGGACCCCTCCTCCCGGCAGATTGCGGTGGTTACATCCTTCCTGGACGACTACATCTTTCCCTCCATCCTCCACGACGCTCAGAGCGTCTTTGCTCAGAAGGGCTACTCCACCCTGGTCTACGCCACCGAGAACCGGGTGGGCGCCGAACGGGACATCTTGCTCCAGCTACTGGAGCAGCCGGTGGGCGGCATTTTGGTCGAGGGCTCCAAAACCGCCCTACCCAGCCCCAACGCCGACCTCTATCTTCGCCTGCGGGAGGCAGGCATCCCGCTGCTCTTCCTCCACGGGGCCTGCGCCGGGCTGGCGGGCGTCCCCTGCGTCTGCGATGACAACTATGGCGGCGGCTACCTTTTGTCCCGCCACCTCATCGACCGGGGCCACAGTCACCTGGCCGGCATTTTCAAAAGCGACGACGTCCAGGGCCCCCAGCGCTACCACGGCTGCCTCTCCGCCATCCGGGATGCCGGCCTGCCTATCTCCGACCACTGTTTCCGCTGGTATGACACTGAAGACCGGCTGGAGATGATTGAACAGCGCCGGTTTGACCTGCTCCGCCGGTTCCTGGCCGAACGGCTGGAGCCGGCCACGGCGGTCATCTGCTACAACGATGAAATCGCCTTCCTCCTGATTCAGGAACTGCTGGCGATGGGAAAAAAGGTGCCCCAGGATGTGGCTGTGGTCAGTTTTGACAACAGCTACTACAGCCAGATTAGCCCTATCCCCATCACCTCCCTCCGCCACCGGGAAAAAATGGGCCGGACCGCCGCCGAGGAGATGATCCGCATTCTGGGCGGGGCGCCGGGCCAGTCCCGGGCGCTGGAGTGGGAGCTCCTGGAGCGCAGCAGCAGCTAAAAAACCCTCCGGCTTGCGCCGGAGGGTTTTTTCCTACTTTACCACAATCACCCGGACCCGTCCGCCCTGGGCCTCGGCCTTGTCGTAGTAGCCGGTGACGCTGCCGCCCTCCTCCGCCCGGGCCAGGCCGGACAGGTAGTACCGGTTATCCCGGAATTCATAGACCAGCACATCGTCAGACAGGGTATAGGTCTGATTGCCCGCAATCAGCTGCCTGCCAGTGACCTGCCCCGCCTTGGTGGCCGTGAGTGATTGGAGCTTATCCGGCTTGGAGGGGTCGCCCAGCACCCGCAGCCCGATGCCGTTGAGGTGGTAGCGGGTACTGCCCGTCAGGGCGTAGGACACGCCGCCCAGGTCGTACTCATAGGTGCAGTACCGGTTCATCCCTTCGCCCTCCTCCGTCATGCGGGTGAGGAGGCCGTACTGGTAGGCGTCTCCGGTGACGTCGTTGAGGATGAGGGCCTCAATCTCCCCCTGGGGGTTGAGGGAGTACCAGCGCACTTTGCCGCTGTCCAGTTTCAGCCCGGCCAGGCGGGCGGGGTAGATGACCGCGCCTCGGGCGTCGCTTACATCCAGGATCTCCGCTCCGGGAGCAAAGGCATACTGGCCCAGCTTGGTGCCGTCTCTGTTCACCTGGCCGGTGAGGGAGGCGTTGGCCTGGCCCCGGAGGCTGATCCCGCCGCCCTGGCCGGCCACCACGGCCCGGACCACGCTGCCTTTGCGGTAGCCGCCCTGAGCCTGGTACTGGTAGGTCTGGCCGTCGGTGGCCAGGAGGGTGACGGCCTGGGCGGTGTAAGTGCCGCCGCTTCCGTCGGGGTAGGAGGCTTCCTCCACGCCGACCACCACGCCCACCTTCGTCCCGGCGCTGGCGGAGGCGTCAGCCACCGCTGCCACGCCGCCTCCGCGTCCCAGCAGCAGGGTGACGTTGTCCCCCAGGTGGTAGCCCCCCAGGTCGGACAGTGCGTAGGCCGCAGCGGAGCTCTCAATCTGATAGGTCCGGCCGGCCACCGTCACGGAGGTGGGCTCAGCCCCGGAGGGCTCCAGCGCCTGGATGGGGCCGGTGGCCTTTTTGGCATAGGCCCAGACGGTGCTCATGGAGGCGTTCCAGTACACCACGTCATACTCCTGAATATTGGTTAGGGTGGCGGCACTGCCGTTGCGGTAGACCTTGGAGGGGGTAAAGCCCAGCTCCGCCTGCCAGTTATAGCCCTGGGCTACCACCGGGCCCTCCATTTGGCCGTTCACCAGGGAGACCACGTCGGGCTTACCCGACGCATCCAAGCTGTGGCCCAGCAGCTGGATATAGGGGGCGCCGTCCTTGGTCTTGGCGGACAGGAGGTTGTAGAAGAGATACACAGCGTCCTGCCGGGTGAGGGGGGAGGCGGCGCCGGCCGCGGCAATTCCCTGGCTCAGCTTCAGGCTGTGGTACATGGACAGCTGGCCGGTGGGGTAGGCTCCGGAGAAGTCCTGCGGGCCGTAGCCCAGCAGGGCCAGCACCATAGACGCCGCCTCCGCCAGCTTGATCTCTTGGTTGGGGCGGAAGGTGCCGTCGCTGAACCCGGAGGCCAGCCCCCGGCTTACCGCCGCCTCCACATAGCCGCTGGCCCAGTGGCCGCGGGGGACGTCCGGGTAGGGGGAGGTGGCCGCCTGGCCCACTCCGTCCCCGCCGGGGGCGGCCTTGATGGCCATGGTGACAAACTCCGCCCGGGTCACTTTGGCGGACAGATTCAGGTCGCCGCTGCCGTCGCCGGACATGATCCCCAGGGCGGTTACCGCCTGGGACGCATCCTCCAGGGAGGGGGCGTTCCCCGCCGCCGAAACGGGCAGGGCCAAGGCGAGGGACAGGCAGGCCGCCAGCGCGGCGGCGAAAAAGCGTTTGATTCTCATGGTAGGTTCTCCTTCCGTTTAGTCGTAGCGCAGGGCGTCGATGGGGTTCAATTTTGCCGCCTTATTGGCGGGCAGGTAGCCGAAGAGCACCCCGATGCCCACCGACACGCCAAAGCTCAGTCCGATGGCCCCCAGGGTGGGGGTGGCGTTGAAGGTAATCCCGCTGGTGCCCAGGCTGGCCACCAGCATTCCGCCCAGCAGGACCTCCAGCACCTTGGCCAGCAGACAGCCGAAGCCGATGCCCAGCAGGCCGCCGATGGCGGAGGTAGTGCCCGCCTCAATGACGAACTGGCTGCGGATGTCCCGGCGCTTGGCCCCCAGAGACTTGCGCACACCGATCTCCCGGGTGCGCTCGGTGACGGAGACCAGCATGATGTTCATGATCCCGATGCCGCCCACCAGAAGGGAGATGGCGGCGATGGCCACCAGCACCCCCATGGCCACCCCCATCATGGCGTTGATCTGGTTGGCCTGCTCGGCCATGGTCATGATGTAGAAGTAATTATACATCCCGTCGTCGGTACGGAAAAAGTCGTTGAGATAGGCCTCAATGATCCTTTTGCCGGCGTCGGCGGTCTCGCCGGAGGTGCTGGTGAAGATGTACAAATTGACCCACCGGCTGCCCACGATCTCCAGGGCGGTGGTGTAGGGGATGTAGATCTGGTCGTCCTGGCTGCCGGGGAGCATCTCCAGCTCGGCGTTGCGCTTGAGCACCCCCACCACCGTGAGGGGCCGGCCGTTGATGGAAAGCTGTTTTCCCAGCGCATCTCCGTCGAAGGCCTCCTGCTCCAGATAGGCCCCGATGATGCAGATGTTTTCCCGCCGCTCCACGTCCATGTAGCTGATGAAGCGGCCCTTGGCCAGCTGCTCGCCGTCGATGGTGTAGCCGGTGGCGGCGTTGTACATGATCTCGCTGACGCCGTAGAGGCTGGTACGGTCGAATTTGTCGCTGCCGTGGCGGACCACGGCATTGACCCCCAGATAGGGGGATACGCCGGTGAGAATGTCCGCGTTTGCCTCCACCATGTCATACATATCCTCCGGGTCGGGCAGCATATCCGCTGTGCCGCCGAAGAACTGGGCCTGGATCATGTTGATGCCCAGCTTATCCACCTGCTGCTGGACCATGCCGGTCAGGCCGTTGCCCAGGGACAGGATGACGATGACCGCCCCCACGCCGATGATGATGCCCAGCATGGTGAGCAAGGCCCGCATTTTGCTGGTGGTGAGGGACTTGACGGCAAGGCGGAAGGATTGTCCAAAGTTCATGCGCCCACCTCCCCGTCTTCCTCGTCATGGGGCTGGACCACCGCCCGGGGGTCGCGGGCGTCCCCGTCGTAGATGATTTTCCCGTCCTGGAGGCGGACAATGCGGTCCGCCTTGACGGCGATGGAGTTGTCGTGGGTGATGAGGACCACCGTATTCCCCTCCCGGTGCAGCTGCTTGAGAAAGCCCAGCACCTCCCGGCCGGTGCGGGAGTCCAGGGCGCCAGTGGGCTCGTCGGCCAGAATCAGGCTGGGGTCCCCCGCCAGCGCCCGGGCGATGGACACCCGCTGCTGCTGGCCGCCGGACAGCTGGGAGGGCAGGTTTTTCCCTTTGTCCCGCAGGCCCACCCGCTCCAGGGATTTCAAAGCCCGCTCCCGGCGCTCCGAACTGTCCACCCCGGCATAGAGCAGGGGCAGTTCCACATTCTCCTGCACGGTGAGCTTGGGAATTAGATTGTACTGCTGGAAGATAAAGCCCAGCATCTTGTTGCGGATCTCCGCCTGCTGGTCATCGTCCATGGTGGACACGTCCACGCCCCCCAGGTGGTAGGTCCCGGAGGTGGGCACATCCAGACAGCCGATGATGTTCATGGCGGTGGACTTGCCCGACCCGGAGGAGCCCACAATGGCCACGAACTCCCCCTGGTCGATGGTCAGGTCCACCCCATCTAGGGCGTGGACGGTCTCCGAGCCCATCTGGTAAATTTTATAGACGTTTTTCAGTTCAATGAGGTGTTCCACGGCCGGCCCACCTCCTCAGGACACAACGGCGCTTCCGCCGCCCGCAGCCATGCCGTCCTGGGCCTGGGCGGGCACAAGGACCGTCTCCCCCTCGCTCAGGCCAGAGGTGATCTCCACGTACTCCCCGTCGCCGCCGCCCAGGGTGACACTGCGCTCCTCCGACTTGGCGGGGTCAACCACGGCGGACCCGTCCGGGGACAGGCAGCCCTCCAAGGGGATCAGCACCGTGCCCCCGCGCTGCACCGCCGCCGCCGGGATGGACAGCGCGTTTTTCACCCGCTCCACAATGATATCGGCGGAGACGTTCATCCCCGGGTTCAGCTCGCCGTAGTCGGCCAGGAGAATAGTTGCGGGATAGGTGGTAAAGCCGTTGGTGGTAGTGCCGTTGATGCTCACCCGGTCCACTTTGCCCTTGAATACCTGTCCGGGGATGGCGTCGGCGATGATGTCCACCTCCTGGCCCTCCTGAAGCTTACTCAGGTCCAGCTCGCTGATGTTCATCTCCAGCTTCAGGAAGCTCAGATCGTAGATGACGGCCAGGGATCCGGATTCAATGTTGTTCACGTTGTCCCCGGCCTTTACGTTCTTCTCGATAACGGTCCCGGAGATAGGGGCGGTGATGGTATAGTTTTCCAAAGCATCCTGGGCCCGCTGGAGGGAGAGCCGGGCGTTTTCTACCGCGATGGACAGATCCTCCAGGGAGCTCTGGGCCGCGGCCCCCCCCAGACTCACAAGGGCGGAGCCGGAGGACACCTTGCTGCCGGCGGTGACCGCCACATCGGTGACCTCTCCGCTGGCCTGGGCCGTTACAGTCTGGCGCAGGGCCTCCTCAAAGCTGGCGCTGCCGGCGCAGGCAATCTCCCCCACCTGGGCGGTGGCGGAATTGGCCGCGGTGAGGGCCCCGGGGTTGCCCACCCGGATTTTTACCTGCCGCACCAGGGCCCCGCCGGTCCCCACCAGGTCGGCGGTGGAGACCGACTCTACCGTGCCGGGAAGGGTCTCCAGCGTGCCGGCGATGGTCACCTGGGCGCTCTGCCCGGCGAAAATCTGCTGGGCTTCGTCGGAGTGGAAGGGCAGGGTTACCGTCAGGGTGGAGGTGTCCGCCACCTCGGCGATGGGGGTTCCCGGGGAGACCAGGTCCCCCCGCTGGACCAGCACCTTCTGAACCACCCCGGCCCCGCCCGCCCGCACGGTGAGGTTGGAGGCCAGGTCATCGTAGCCCTTCTGGGCCTGGCGGAGGGACAACTCCGCCTGGGCGATGCTCATCTCCGCGTCCTTGGCGTCCAGGCGGTAGAGCACATCCCCCTTCTCCACCCGATCGCCCACCTCGAAGGGGGCCTCCAGCACCTCGCCGGTGACCAGGGGCTTTAAGTAGTAGGAGTCGATGGGGGTAACGGTGCCGGTGCCCGAGACGGAAACGGTCAGGTCCCGCTTTTGGGCCGCGTCCGGGGCATACTGGCCCATCAGCCCCGCCCCTCCGTTTCCCGACGGCTTGAGGGCAAACCAGCCCGCCCCTGCCAGCACCACGGCGGCAATAATCCCCCGTTTCAGCCATTTTTTGCCCTTCTTGGACTTGGGCAGGCGGGGCCGGGGCAGCTTCCGCCTTTTCTGTTGCGTTTCCTGCGTCCCTTCCGGGGCTAAGACAGTGGTTGTTTCCATAACGGACCTCCTCTATATTGCACCGCCTGGGCGGTGAATTTCGTATGGGCTATTGTACTGGGGAAACCTTACATTTTTCCAAAGAAAAGTTAAAAATTTCATTAAAATTTTTCCGGGGGCCACCCCTGCCGGACGGGCGTTCTTTTTTCCTGCCTTATAGCAGGCAGGTTACCACGGGGGGATTAAGCGCGCGGTAAAGAAAAGAGTAAAGATTTGGGAAAGATTTCCCGGCACAGGGGATAATACACCTTCCGGTTGCTGGAATGTCAAGGGAAATTTTGAAAAAATGCAGAAAAAAACCTCCCCGTTAGGGGAGGCTTGGGATTCGGCTTACTTTTTGGCGATGCTCAGGGCGCGGTACACGTCCAGGATGCGGGTGAACAGGGCGTCTCCGGGCTTGAGGCCGGTGTATTTCTCCAGCGTCTTCTCCACGCCCTCGGCCTCGATGGCTTTCATCAGCTCCACGCTCTGCTCGTCCTCGGGGCAGTTGAAGTGGAGGGCGGCCGCCGCACCGAAGATCAGGTGATCCACGTTCAGGCCGTAGCCGTAGGCGGTCATCAGGGGCTTCATCAGCCGGTCGGTGGGGGCCAGCTTGCGGATAGGCTCCCGGGCCACGCGGGTGGTTTCGTCGGCCAGGAAGGGGTTCTGGAAGCGGGCGAAGATGCGCTCGATATAGGCGTGGTGGGCGTCGGGGTCGAAGCTGAACTTTTTAATCAGCCCCTCGCCGCTCTCCCACATAGCCTGATGGACCAGTGCGCCGATGGCGGGGTCTGCGATGCTCTCCACGATGGTCCGATACCCCTTCAGGGCGCCCAGGTAGGCGCAGATAGCGTGTCCGCTGTTCAGGGTGAACAGCTTGCGTTCCAGGTAGGCATCCAGGTTGTCCACCCAGCCCAGGCCCTCAATCTCGGGCCGCTCCCCCTTCCAGCCGGCCTTTTCCACGTCCCATTCGGTATACTGCTCCACGGCCACGTCCAGGGGATTCTCAAAGCTGGCCTTGGGGACGATGCGGTCCACGGCGCAGTCGGCAAAGCCCACATACTCCTTGGCGTAGTCCAGGTCCGCCCCGCTCAGGTTGGCGTAGACGGCGTCCCGCAGCTGGCTGGTGCCCCGAATGGCGTTCTCGCAGGCTACCACGTTGAGAATCTGGGCGCTCCCGGCGGCCCTTCTGGCCTTGATGCCGGCGGCGATGGGCTTGGCCACGATAGGCAGGATGCGCAGGCCCACAGCCGTGGTAATCAGCTCGCAGTCGCCGGCGATGGCGTCCACCAGCTCCTGGTTGGCGGAGGAGATGCCGCTGATGTTGGCGACCGTCCACTGGGCGCACTCCTTGTCCTGGATGTGCACGGTGTAGCTCTTGCGTTGGTTGATGGCGGAGATGAGGTTCTCCGCCACGTCGGCGAAGGTGACGTGGTAGCCGCTCTTCTCCAGCAGGGCCCCGATAAAACCCCGGCCGATGTTGCCCGCGCCGATCATAATTGCCTGTTTCATGTTATTGTCCCTTCCTTTGTTACATAATTTAGCTGATCTCCGGTGATCCTTAATAAAAAGTATAGCACCGCCCCCTGGACAATGGCAAGGGAAGGGACGCGAAAAAGCGCCGAAATATCCCTCTCGCGCCCGCTTGAAAAAAGTGATTTTGCACGTTTTTGATTGGTTTGCCTTGGAATTGCACCGCAGGCCTGTTCTTGGCCTGTTCATTGCTCTGTTGTTTCTCCTGTTTTGTCTCGGGCTGGCCCTATATACTGGACGCCAGAATTGATTGATTATTTGTAAAATGTGGCTGTATTTTTGTTATTCCTTTGTCTTTACTGCATTGTGCACAAAAAAATATCTCGCTTTTTGTGCACAAAGTCCGTCACAAATTGGTTGACTTTCCCGTCCCGCTATGCTAGGATATTTTTAGTCAAAATCAATCATTTATTCATTTTCAATCAGAACGGAGGCGAAAATTTATGCTGGCTGAACAGCGCGCCCGCGCAATTCTGGATCAGATTTCCCAACACCAGACCGTCAGCGTGACAGACCTGTGCCAGACAACCGGAGCCTCGGAAGCCACCATCCGCCGGGACCTGAACGCCCTGGCCCGCCAGGGCAAGCTGGTAAAAATCCACGGGGGGGCTACCAGCCTGGAGGAGGAGGAATTTCTGGCCCGGGAGCCCGACCTGGCCACCAAGCAACGCTACACCCGGGAGAAGGAGCGCATCGCCCGCTACGCCGCCAGCCTGGTGGGCGACGATGACGTGGTCTATCTGGACACCGGAACCACGGCGCTCCACATGGCCAACCACCTGAAGGATTCCAAGGCCCTGTTCGTCACCAGCAGCATCGACTTCGCCGGCATGCTCTCCGCCCACGAGCGCCACGTCTACATACTAGGCGGAACGCTGAAGCCGGGCACGGTGGACATCGTAGGCTCAGAAGCACTGCACGCTTTGCGGCGCTACAACTTTACCAAGGTCTTCCTGGGCACCAGCGGGGTCAGCATCAGCCAGGGCTTTACCACCCCGGACCCGGAGGCTGCGGCGTTAAAATCCCTGGCCGCTTCCCGGTCGCAGTCAGCCTATATGCTGGCCGACTCCAGCAAGTTTGGCCGGGTCACCGCAGCCACCATCCTGCCGCTGGAAGCGGCGCAGATCATCACCGACCGCCTGCCTGACCGGAAGTATATGGACAGCACCGACGTGGTCGCAGTTTAACCCCAGTTCTCTAAATGCCGCCTCGCGCTGCATGAGATAATAAATCACTTTTGAAAGGATGTATTCATTATGGTATCCAAACACGTAAAGGTCATCAACCCCCAGGGCCTGCATATGCGCCCCGCCCAGCTGTTTGTCGCCGAAATGGCCAAGTACGACAGCACCGTCACCATCATCTTCAAGGAAAAGACCATCAACGCCAAGAGCATTATGAATCTGATGGCGTCCTGCATTAAGATGGACAGCGAGATTGAGATCCGCTGCGAAGGCGCCCAGGAGGCCGAAGCCCTAGACGCCGCCGTCAAGCTGGTGGAGTCCGGCCTGGGCGACCTATAACAGGAGGGCGCCATGCTTCTCAAAGGAATCAACGCGTCGGCTGGCATCGGGTTGGGCTGCGCCGTCTGTGTGCGGGAGGAGAGCCTGGACTACTCCGACGTCCCCTACTCCGGCAAGGAGGCCGAAAAGGCCCGCCTGCAAGCCGCCATCGAGGAGTTCAACCAGCGCACCTCCGCCATGGCCGACCACATCCGGGAGCAGGCCGGCCCAAAAGAGTCGGAAATCCTCACCGGCCAGATCACCATGCTGGCCGACCCCTTCATGCTCGCTCAGATGCAGGAGGCCATTGACGGCGGCTCCTGTGCCGAAGGGGCGGCTGACGCCGTGTGCACCATGTACGCCGACATGTTTGCCGGCGTGGACGACGAGCTGATGCGCCAGCGGGCCACCGACGTGCGGGACATCCGCTCCCGCCTGCTGTCCATCCTGCTGGGGGTGACCGGCACCGACCTGTCCGCCCTGCCCGCCGGCACCGTGCTGGTGGCCCACGACCTGACCCCCTCCATGACCGTGGGCCTGAACCAGGAAAATGTGGCCGGCATCATCACCGAGACCGGCGGGCGCACCAGCCACTCCGCCATCCTGGCCCGGGCGCTCCAGCTGCCCGCTGTGCTCAGCATCCCCAAGGCGCTGGAGCTCATCCAAGACGGCGACGGCCTCATTGTGGACGGCGGCGAGGGCGTTGTAGTGCTCAGCCCCGACGCCCGCACCCGGGGCGAGTATTTGGCAAAACAGAAGGATTTTCAGGAGAAGGCGGCCGCCCTGGAGGTCTACCGGAACCAGCCTACCGCTGATGCGGACGGAACGTATTACCATCTTTACGCCAACATCGGCTCCGCCGCCGAGGCGGAGGCTGCGGCCCGGTCCGGGGCCGAGGGCATCGGGCTGTTCCGCACCGAGTTCCTGTTCATGGACCGCACCAGCGTCCCCGACGAGACGGTGCAATATGAGGCATACCACGCCGTATCCAAGACCATGGCGGGCAAAGAGGTCATTATCCGCACCCTGGACGTGGGAGGTGACAAGGCCATAGGTTATTTGGGGATGGAGAAGGAGGAGAACCCCTTCCTGGGCCACCGGGCCATCCGCTACTGCCTGGACCGCCCCGAGCTGTACAAGGTCCAGCTCCGCGCCCTGCTGCGGGCCGGGGCGGAGGAGAAGAACATTAAAATCATGCTCCCCCTGGTCACCTGCGTGGAAGAGGTGCGCTCCGCCCGGGAGCTGCTGGAGCAGTGCAAAAAGGAGCTGGCCGATGCCGGCATCCCCTACGATGCCGGCATCGCTCTGGGCGCCATGATCGAGACCCCCGCCGCCGCTCTCATCGCCGACCTGCTGGCCCAGGAGTGCGACTTTTTCTCCATCGGCACCAACGACCTGACCCAGTACACCATGGCAGTGGACCGGGGCAACGCCAAGGTAGAAGCGCTGTACACCCCCTACCAGCCAGCCGTCCTGCGGTCTATCCGCAGCATCATCGGCGCCGGCAAGCGGGAGGGCATCCCTGTGGGCATGTGCGGCGAGGCCGCCGCCGACCCCGGGCTCATCCCCCTGCTCATGTGCTGGGGCTTGGATGAGTTTTCCGTCAGCTCCGCCTCCGTCCTGGCCTCCCGGGCCCAGATCCACCGCTGGCATGAAAAGGACTTCCGCCGCATCGCCGACGAGGCCATGGGCCTGTCCACCGCCTCCGGGGTGGAGGGGTATCTGAAGGCCACCGTCAACCAGTGATCCCCCCTATTCCAACGGGCCGCCAAAACCGGCAGCCCCTACATTACGCAACACGAGAAAGGAGAACCCTCTGTGAAAGAACGTGTACAGAAATTTGGGCGCTTCCTCAGCGGAATGGTCATGCCCAACATCGGGGCCTTTATCGCCTGGGGCCTCATCGCCGCCCTGTTCATTCCAGACGGCTGGCTGGGCAAGTGGGGCCCTGCCGCTACCATCAACATTATGGTGGGTCCCATGCTCAAATACCTGCTGCCCATCCTCATCGGCTACACCGGCGGCAAGGTCATCGGCGGCCAGAAAGGGGCCGTCACCGGCGCGCTGGCCACCCTGGGCGCCATCATCGCCACCGATAAATCCTTGTTTCTGGCAGCCGCCGAAAGCGGGGCCATTACCATGGCCGCTGCTGAAAACGTCACCGACAGCACCATGTTCATCGGCGCCATGATCTGCGGCCCCCTGGGCGGCTGGTGCATCAAGAAGTTCGACAAGACCATGGAAGGCCATATCCCCGCCGGGTTCGAGATGGTGGTCAACAACTTCTCCGTGGGTATCATCGGCGCGATTCTGGCTATCCTGTCCATCTTTGTCATCGGCCCCGCCTGTGTTACCATCACCGGCGTGCTGGGCGCCGGGGTCCACTTCCTGGTGGAGCACGGCCTGCTGCCCCTCACCGCCGTGCTGGTGGAGCCCGCCAAGGTGCTCTTCCTGAACAACGCCATCAACCACGGTGTGTTCACCCCCATCGGCACCGAACAGGCCGCCGAGCTGGGCAAGTCCATCCTGTTCATGATCGAGTCCAACCCCGGCCCCGGCCTGGGGCTGCTGCTGGCCTACTGCGTGGCCGGCAAGGGTGAGACCCGCTCCTCCGCCGGCGCCGCCGCCATCATCCAGTTTGTGGGCGGCATCCACGAGATTTACTTCCCCTATGTGCTGATGAACCCCATCGTCATCCTGGGCCCCATGATCGGCAATATGGCCGGCATCTTCACCCTGTCCATCCTGGGCGGCGGACTGGTGGCCGCGGCCTCCCCCGGCTCCATCATCGCCGAGCTGCTGATGACCCCCAAGGGCGGCTACTTTGCCAACATAGTGGGCATCGCCGTGGCCGCCGCAGTCAGCTTTGCCATCTCCGTGTTCCTGCTCAAGTTCTTCGGCAAGGACGCCAGCCTGGCTGAGGCCCAGGCCCAGGTAGCCGCCTCCAAGGCCGCTTCCAAGGGTCAGGCCGTCAACGCCGGCGCCCCCACCGGCGCCGAGGTGGACATTAAGTCCGTCAGAAAGATCGTCTTTGCCTGCGACGCGGGCATGGGCTCCTCCGCCATGGGCGCCACCATGCTGCGAAACAAGCTGAAGGACGCCGGCATCACCGATATTGAAGTCATCCACCACCCCGTGTCCGAGATCCCCGGCGACTGCCAGATTGTCGTCACCCACCACGAACTGGCCCACCGCGCCGTAGCCAGCAATCCCAGCGCCCGGGTCATCCCCATTCAGAACTTCATGGGCGCCCCCGAGTACGATGCCCTGGTCAGCGAGCTGCTAGCAGCCCGCAAGGGAGCCCCCGCCCCCGCAGCCGCTCCCAAGGCCGCTGACGAGCCCGCTTCCTCCGGCCCCATCCTGCTGGAGAAAAAGAACATTGTGCTGGGCTGCGAGCCCGTTTCCCCCGAAGAGGCCATCAAGGCCTGCGGCAGGCTGATGGTGGACAGCGGCTACTGCGCCGAGGGCTATGTCCAGGGCATGCTGGAGCGCAATATCAGCTTCCCTGTGGCCATCGGCAGCCATGTCGCCATCCCCCACGGCACCAACGAGTCCCGGGAATTCATTCAGAAGACCGGCCTGACCGTTATGACCTACCCCAAGGGCATCCAGTGGGGCGATGAGACCGTCCGCCTGGTTATCGGCATCGCCTCCAAGGGCGAGGAGCACCTGGACATCCTCAACCGCATTGTGGAGGTCGCCTCCACAGAGGAGGACACTGACGCCCTGGTGGACGCCGCCACCGTGGAGGACTTGTATAAAAAGCTGAACGGTCTGGCGTAATTCCCAAAAACCGCATCTTTAGAGGGCCGTCCCATGGGCGGTCCTCTCATTTTGCATTTTTCAAAATAATATCCTTCAAATCCCTTGCTTTCCTGTGCGCGGTCGATTATAATATCCTTCCGTAAGCACGGCCCACGGGAACCGCCCACGACCGGTTTAAAAGGACGTATTTCGACGGATAGAAGGAGATTGCACATGAAAAACTATCAGGAAATGACAAGAGAGGAATTGCGGGCCGAGCAGGCGCGGCTGACTCAGGCGTACTCCCAGCTGCAAGCCAAAGGGCTTAAGCTGAACATGGCCCGGGGCAAGCCGGGCGCCGACCAGCTGGAGCTCTCCCAGCCCATGCTGGATGTAATGAGTTCCCGAAGCAACTGTCTGAGCGAGGGCGGCGTTGACTGCCGCAACTACGGCGAGCTGCTGGGCATCCCGGAGGCCAGGAGGCTTTTCGGCGACTATATGGGCGTCACCCCTGAAGAAACCATCGTGCTGGGCTCCTCCTCCCTCACCTTTATGTATGACTGCATGGCCCGCGCCATGCTGCTGGGGGTTCTGGGCGGCGGCAGGCCCTGGGGCAAATATGATAAGGTAAAATTCCTCTGCCCCGTGCCAGGCTACGACCGGCACTTCACCATCTGCGAAACCTTGGGCATCGAAATGATTAACGTCCCCCTCACCGAGTGGGGCCCCGACATGGACCTGGTGGAGCGGCTGACGGCTGAGGATGAAACCGTCAAAGGCATCTGGTGCGTGCCCAAATACACCAACCCCCTGGGCGGCTCCTACTCCGATGAGGCGGTACGCCGCCTGGCCGGCCTGAAGCCCAAGGCAAAGGACTTCCGCATTTTCTGGGACAACGCCTACGCCGGACACCACGTCTATGAGGACACCCCCGTCCTCAATATCCTGGATGAGTGCAAAAAGGCGGGCAATCCCGACATGGCGTATATCTTTGGCTCCACCTCCAAAATCACCTTCCCCGGCGCGGGGGTGGCCTTCTTCGGGGCCTCCAAGGCAAATGTGGACTTCACGGCCAAGCAGCTGGCCGCCCAGGCCATCAGCTGGGACAAGATTAATATGCTGCGCCACGTCCTCTTCTTTCAAAACGCCGACGGCATCTGGGCCCAGCTGGATAAGCACGCCGCCATCCTGCGCCCCAAATTCGACGCGGTGCTCACCGCACTGGAGGACAAAGTGGGCGGCACTGGAGCCGGCGCCTGGGTCAAGCCCAAGGGGGGCTATTTTGTCACGTATATCGCCATGCCCGGCTGCGCCAAACGGATCGTAGCTCTATGCAGGGAAGCCGGCCTGGTCCTCACCGACGCGGGAGCCACCCACCCCTACCACAAGGACCCCGATGACAGCTATATCCGCATCGCCCCCTCCTTCCCCTCCCCACAGGAACTGGCCGCGGCAATGGAGATCTTCTGCGTCTGCGCCAGACTGGCTGCGGTGGAGCGGCTGCTGGGATGAATATTTTCGACATCATCGGGCCGGTGATGATCGGTCCCTCCAGCTCCCACACCGCCGGAGCGGTCAGGCTGGGCTATGTGGCCCGGAAGATCCTGGAGGAAGAGCCGGTGAAGGCGGTCATTCAGCTCAGCGGCTCTTTCGCCCAGACCTACCGGGGCCATGGGACGGACAAGGCCCTGATCGCGGGCATTCTGGGTTTCCCACCTGATGACATGCGCATTCGGGATTCCCTGGACCACGCGGGTAAAATGGGGCTGGAGTATGAATTTATCTGCGAAAACATTCCGGGCGCCCACCCCAACACCGCCCGGATCACCCTGACCGGGGCAGACAACGAGAGCGTCACCGTCCAGGGCGCGTCGGTTGGGGGCGGAAACATCCTGGTAGACGAGCTCAACGGAATGCCCGTCCACGTCACGGGACAGAGCAACACGTTGGTCGTCTTCCACAAAGACAAACCCGGGGCCATCGCGGCGGTGACCAATTTTGTGGCCTATTCAGGGGTAAACATTGGCAGCTTCCGCCTCTCCCGCCCCCAAAAAGGGGGCACGGCAGTGATGACCATTGAGGTGGACGGCGATATTCCCGATTCTTTGGCGGAGAATCTCCGCATTTTGCCCAATATCACCCATGTGGTGCTCATACGGGCCGTGTAGGAGGGGCTTATGCTGACCTATCAGACAATCCACGAGCTTTGCCATGCCGCAAGCCATGCTGGAACCACCATATCTCAGGTAATTCTGTCGGATCAGGCCCAGCAGTTGGGCCTGGAGGAGCAGGAGGTCCGCAGCCAAATGGCCCGCCGGCTCCAGGTTATGGAGGAGTCGGTGCGGACCGGGATGGATCCGGAACTGCGCTCCACCTCGGGGCTGTCCGGCGGCGACGCCGCCAAAATGATGTCCTACGCCCAGGGTGGGGGAATCTGCGGCCTCTTTGTCAACCAGGCCATCGCCCGCGCCCTGGCCACCTCGGAGTGCAACGCCGCCATGGGCAAGATTGTAGCCGCCCCCACCGCCGGTTCCTGCGGAATTCTGCCCGGGACCATATTGTCCGTTCTGGAAGCGGGACAGTGTACCCGTGAGCAGGCCCTTATGGCCCTGTTCACCGCCGGGGGGATCGGCACCGTCATCAGCACCCGGGCCACCCTGGCAGGCGCCGAGGGCGGGTGTCAGGCGGAGTGCGGCGCGGCTGCGGCTATGGCCGCCGCCGCCCTGACGGAGCTCCGGGGCGGAACCCCCGCCCAGGTTTCCCACGCCTGCGCCATGGCCCTGAAAAATCAGCTCGGCCTGGTCTGCGACCCGGTTGCCGGGCTGGTGGAAGTCCCCTGCATCAAGCGCAACGTGGCCGGGGTCATGATTGCCTTTTCCTCCGCCGAGATGGCCCTGGCAGGCATTGAGAGCAAGATTCCAGCGGACGAATGTGTCTCCGCCATGTATGAGGTGGGGCAATCCATGCCCGCGTCCCTGCGTGAGACCGCCCAGGGCGGGCTTGCCGCTACCCCCACCGGCAAGCGGCTGAAACAAGAGATTTTTGGGCCCCGCGTCAGCCAGTAAAAAGAACGGCCGCTGTTTTGAGAAAACAGCGGCCGTTCAGCCTATAAGCCGGATCAGGTGCGGCAAAGCCGCCCGGCAGATTCACGCTCTTTTTAATTCCAGAAGTCCGTCCTCTCCTTCAGGCCGATGGAGGCCGCCTTGAAGACGGGGTCCCTACCCTCCCGGCGCTGGCTGGTGTAGTCCTTCAGCGCCTTCATGGCGGTGCCGCCCAGGATCACGATGACAGGCAGGTTAATGATGGCCATGAAGCCCATCAGCACATCGGCAATGTTCCACACCAGCCCAAACTCCAGCTGGGCGCCCACAAACACCAACAGCACGGCAATAATGTTGAAAACGGTCTTGCCGGTTTTGCCCACCTTGCGGCCGGCGATGTAATTCATGCAGCCCTCACAGTAGTACAAGTTGCCCAACAGGGTGGTGAAGGCGAAAAGCAGCAGGGCAAAGGTGATAAAATAGGGACCGATAGGGCCGAAGGTGTTAGCCAGAGACGCCTGCACAAAGGGGGCGCCCTTCAGGTTTTCGGAGGGGACGATGCCGGTGCACAGCGCCATAAACGCGGTGGCGGTACAGATGAGGACGGTATCGATAAACACGGAAAGCATCTGGACCAGGCCCTGCTTCACAGGGTGGGACACGTCGGCCGCTGCGGCGGCGTTGGGCGCGGAGCCGATACCGGCCTCGTTGGAATAGAGGCCGCGCTTCACGCCCTCCATAACGCAGGAGCCCATAAAGCCGCTGAAGATGGTCCGGAAGTCAAAGGCCTCGGAGAAGATCTTGCCCAAAACCATAGGAATGTTTCCGATGTTCAGAATGACCACCACCAGGGCGACCAGAATATAGACAACCCCCATAACGGGAACCATCACGCCGGTAACCTTGACAATGCGCCTGCCGCCACCAAAAACGCACACGCCCACCAGTACGGCCAGGATAGCGGCTCCCGCCAGGGCAACCACGCTGAACTTTTTCCCAAACAGGACGATAAACCCGGCGGACTCATAGAACGCGTAGCTGGTAAAGCTGTCCATCAGGTTAAAGGAGCAGACCATATTGAAGCCGCCGGCGTAGGTGGCAATAAGGATGACCGCAAAGACCACTCCCAAAAACCGGCTGTGGAGAGCCGCTTCAATGTAGTAGGAGGGGCCGCCGTAGCTGCCGCCCTGGGGGTCCTTCTTTTTATAAATTTGGGCCAGGGTGCTCTCCACAAAGGCGGAGGCCCCGCCCACCAGGGCAATGAGCCACATCCAGAACACGGCCCCGTAGCCGCCCCCGGCGAGGGCTGTGGCTACGCCCACAATGTTGCCAGTACCCACCCGGCTGGCCGTAGACACCATCAGGGCCTGGAAGGCGGAAACGGAGTTTTTATCCTTGGGCTTTTCCGACACCACCCGGACAGACTCGGGCAGTAGCCGCAGCTGGACCAGCCTGCCTCGGAAAGTGAAGTACAAGCCCACCGCCAGCAGCATGATAATCAGGATATAGCTGTACATATAGCCGCTGATGGTATCGATCAAGCCGGAAAACGCTTCATACATGATTCTTTCCCTCTCTCTCCTATACTGCCGCTCCAAGGCGGCGTTGTTTGTATTATAGCACAATTTTTTTCGTTTGAATAGCCTTTATTTGTACAAACAGCTTGACGCCCCGGCACGCAGCCCGCCCAAAGCAAAAGCCGCCCACCCATAACGGGCGAGCGGCTCTCCTCCGCCTCAGCGGCAGAACTCCGACTTGCGGAACAGGGAACGCAGCAAAACGGTCCAGCCCCAGGAGATAGACAGCGTAGGCAGGCAGGCCAGCAGCACCGCCTTGGCCGGGTGGATGTCTGTAAAGCAGATGGGCCCGAAAAAGGCCACGAACAGGACCACCATCATCGCCAGCAGGGTGATCTTCTCCCGCCGGGTATTGGGGGGCGTCAAAAATATCTTTTTCAGGTCGATTTCCACCCTGGTGACTTCTTTTTTCATCTCAGCTCAGCGCTCCCGTCACTTTTTCTGCCACCCGGATCAATCCTCCGGTGTGGATAAAATCTTTCAGGTATTCAATGTAGGGGTAGAGGAACATATCCTTCTTCATCACCGGGACATGCGCCCCGATCTCAGCCAGCACCGCCGCGGTGGCGGGGGCCCGGTCCACATCCGGGTCTACGAACTGCTGCACCTGAAAGACGCTGAGCAGCTCTATGGCCAGCATATACTCCAGCTTCTCCGCCATGGGGCCCGCCTTTTTGCAGGCGTTGTAGCCCATGGCCACATAGTCCTCCTGATTGCCGCAGGTGGGCGTGTTGTCGATGGTGGAGGGGGTGGCCAGCATCCGCATCTCGTTCAGCAGTCCGGCCTGGGCGTATTGGGGAATCATCAGCCCGGAATTCAGCCCCGGCTCCTTGATGCAGAAAAACGGATACCCGGACAGGGAGCCGTCCACAATTCGGTTGTTGCGCCGTTCGCTCATTTTGGCCAGACCAACCGCCGCGATGCAGGCGCTATCCATCTCCATACCCACATAGGCCGAGTCGGCGTTGCAGGCGGAGATGACGTCCTCGTTCCCCTTTTCCGGCCAGATGATGGGGTTATCGCAGCAGGAGTTCATCTCGATCTCGATGGTCTTCTTCGCGTCCTCCAGCGTCTTCCGGGCCGCGCCGTGAAGCTGGGGGATGCACCGCAGGGACAACGCGTCCTGCACCCGGCTTCCCTGGTACTTCTCCATAATTCCGGAGCCCTTCAGCATCCGCCGCACGTTCTCCGAGGCATTGAGCTGGTCCGGATGGGGCCGCACCGCCATGACCCGGGGGTCGAAGGCGTTGATGACTCCCTTCATCGCCTCCAGGGACATGGCCCCCACGATGTCGGCGGATTTGGCCGCGTTGAGCATGTCATAGAGGGCCAGGGCTGCCATGGCGGTGGCGGAGGTGGTGCCGGACACCAGGGCCAGCCCCTCCTTGGAGCTGAGGGCCATGGGCTCCAGCCTGGCCCGCTTCAGGGCCTCCTCCCCGGGCAGCAGCCCGTCCTCCCAGTACGCCTTTCCCTTCCCCAGCAGCACCAGCGCCATGTGGGCCTCGGGGGAGAGATAGCCCACGCTGCCGTCCCCCGGGGCCCAGGGGGTCAGGCCGGCGTTGAGGAAGTCCCGGTACCGTTCCAGCACCGCCAGGCGCACGCCGCTGTACCCCTGCCCCAGGTTCTGAAGCACCATGAGCATAATGCCCCGCACCCGCTCAATACTCAGCGGCTCCCCCACGGACACAGAGTGGGACAGAATGATGTTCTCCTGGAGCTGGGCGGTCTCATCCTTGCCAATGGCCTTGGTGCACAGCGCGCCAAAGCCGGTGGTGACGCCGTACATCACCCGCTCTTCCTCCACCCACTGCTCTACCAGCGCCCGGGAGCGGTTTACCCGCTCCCGATATTCCGGGGAAAACTCCACGTTCCGCCCAAACCGGGCCACGGATACAAAGTCCTCCAAGGTAATGGGCCCGCCCAGCACAAGCGCTTTCATCTCTTCCATCTCAAAACACCTCGTTTATGTTCGTTTATGTTTCAATCTGATCTACGCTGTCCACCATGTCTTTTTTCGTCTCCGGGTCAAAGAAAAAGACCTTAAACGCCGCGGCAACCTGGAAAATGAACACGACCAGCACCACAAACCCGCCGCAGGCCGCCAGGTACTTTACGCCGTCCACGCCCTGGGCGCCGCCGCCGAAGGCCACCATGATGCAGGCAATGACGCCGATAGATACGCCCCACACAATTTTCTGCCAGATGGCGGGCTCCTCATCATGCCGCGCTCCCTTGGTGCACAGGGCCGCGATGGTGGTGGACATGGTGTCCGCCGTGGTGGAGAACGCAGCGATCAGGGCCACAATAATGACCGGGATGATAATCATGCCCAGGGGCACGTGCTTGAGAAACTCCCAGATGCCTGCGGTGGCGCCGCCGGCCTGGATGGCGGAGATCACGTCGGCCTGGCCGGACTTCTGCCAGTGCAGGGCGGTGGAGCCCCACACGGCGAACCACACATAGCCGAAAGAGGCAGGCAGGATCCAGTTGACGATGAGGAACTGGCGGATGGTGCGGCCGTAGGCGATGATGGCGAAAAAGATGCCCATCAGCGGCGCGTAGGCAATCCAGATGGCCCAGTCATACATGGTCCACCAGGTGACCAGGGCGGAGCCGCCCACGGTGTAGGGGTCAAAGCCCCACATCCAGAACCGGTCCAGCCAGTAGCCCAGGCCCACATTGGCCATATTCAGGATATACACAGTGGGGCCGATTACAAACAACAGGATCAGCAGCACGTAGAAGATCTTGGAGGTCAGGCCGGCCAGCCATTTAATGCCCTTGTCGATGCCGGTGACGGAGGCCACGGTAAAGGTAATGGTAATGATGGCGGTAAGGGCAAACCAGACGATGGGGCCCTGGGCCACGCCGTAGGCGGCCTGGAGGCCGGAGCCAATGAGGGCCAGGCCGGCGCCCAGAGAGGCGGCCAGCCCCAGGGCGATGGCCAGCACAGACAGTACGTCCACCAGCACCACCCAGATGCCCTGAGTCACCTTTTCCCCAAAGATGGGGGTAAGGGAGGCGGCTACCGACAGGTCCTTTTTGCGGTTAAAGTACATGTAGGCGATGAGCACCCCGGACAGGGCGTACATGGCGTAGGGAATGAAGGTCCAATTGTAGAAGCAGCGGCCCATGGAGAACAGCTCCGCCTCCTGGGTCAGGGGGGTGATGCCGTAGCCGTCCAGCTCGCCGTAGATGTTGCCGTAGTAAATGAGCACTTCGTTGACGCCATAGGTAATCAGGCCGGTGGCGATGCCGCCGGTGAGGGTCATGGCAAACCAGGAGCCAAAGGAGTGCTTGGCTTTGGCCTCCGGGCCGCCAAAGCGGATTTTGCCCACCTTGGTGAACATCAGCAGGCAGGCCAGCAGCAGGGTCACCATGGCCACGATCTGGTAGAGCCAGCCGAAGTTGCTCAGGGACCAGTCGAACACCGCGTAGGTGACGTCGGTCAGCCACTTGTTGTTGACGATGCCCAGCAGGGCCGCTTTCGCTCGGTGACCTGGGGCAGCAAGGAAGCAGAGGACCTCTACCGCGATATTTTTCAAGACTGGACCGCCTCGGGCAGGACGGCCGGCTCCGCCTTTCCCCTGCCCGAGAACGCAGACAGCGGCCGGTTCGTCTGGGAGAAGGACACATTCTTTTTTCTGCTCCTCCCCGCCCCGGAGGGAATGCGTCATCTGCTGCTCAAGCGGGAGGATCAGCGCCCCTATCTCCTGGCCCGCGCCCTGGACCAGGTCGCCGAAGGGGTTCAGATTTACGATAAAAACGCCTGTGCCATCTTTTTCAACCGGGCCAGCCGGGGCATCTCCCACATCCCCAGCGGCGTCTCCCTGGAGGGGCGGCATCTGCTGGACCTATACAACCTGGAGGAGAGCGTCAGCACCACCATGACCGCCCTTCAGACCCAGGCCCCGGTCATCGACCGGGTGGACCGCTTCCGCATCAACGATTTTACCACGGCGCCCATCGCCTCGGCCAACACCTCCTATCCCATCTTCCGGAACGGGGAGCTACTGGGGGCAGTGGTATTCGAGCAGACGGAAGAAATCGTGGAAAAAAATATTAAAAAACTGGAGGCCACCAAGCGGGCCCTTGCGGCTTTCCCCCAGAAGCCCCCGAAAATCAGCTTTTCCGGCTATACCTTTGATAATGTCATTGGCAGCAGCCCCAAGCTGCGGGAGGCGGTGGCCCTGGCCAAGCGGGTAGCGCCCCAGGACAGCCCCATCCTCCTTGTGGGGGAGACGGGGACGGGCAAGGAAATCTTCGCCCAGAGCATCCACCGCTCCGGCCGCCGCCGGGGGGGAAAATTCCTGGCCATCAACTGCGCCGCCGTCCCGGAGACCCTCATCGAAAGCCTCCTCTTCGGCACCCAGCGGGGCAGCTTTACCGGCAGCGAGGACAAAGCCGGCTATCTGGAGGAGGCCTGCGGCGGCACTTTGTTCCTGGACGAGCTGAACTCCATGAGCCTGGCCATGCAGTCCAAAATTCTTCGCGTCATCCAGGAGAACACCTTCCGCCGGGTGGGCGGGCGCAAGGATCTGAAGCTGGACGTGCGGATCATCTCCTCCTGCAACGAGGACCCGTTCAAGGCCATTGCGGAGAACACCTTCCGCCGGGACCTGTTCTACCGGCTGTCCACGGTGATGATCGAGCTGCCCCCCCTCCGGGAGCACCTGGAAGATCTGGAGGAGCTGATCCGCTACCGCCTGGAGTCCACCGCATACCAGTTCGTCCACGGCGTCACCGAGGTCGAACCCGAGGTATACGCCCTGCTGCGGGCCTACCACTGGCCGGGCAATGTGCGGGAGCTGTTCCATGTGCTGGACTACGCCCAAAATGTCACCGACTCCGGCGCCATGGAGGTCCGCCATCTGCCTCCCTACCTGCTAAAGCATCGGGCCCGGCCCGCCGCGGCCCTGGAGAACATCGACTTTTCCCGTGAAAACCTGCAGGGGCTGATGGACGGCTACGAGCGCCAGGTCATCGCCCAGGCGCTGGAGCACTATGGCTACAACATATCCCGGACCGCCCAGGCGTTGGGCATCCTCCGCCAGAGCCTGCAATACCGTATCCGCAAATACGGGTTGATTTTTTAGGCGGATATGGTCAAATCCGGTCCAAAAAGTCCACTACAAAATGAAGTGCCACCCCCAGCGGCACGGTATGCCGCCGCAGGGTGCTCAGGTGCAGGTACTCGGCGTCGTCCTCAAAGGGGTTTACGCCCGCCGCGTACTCCTTCAGCCGAGGCAGGTAAGGGCCAAGGAATTCGCTCAAAAAGCCCCCCAGCACCACGTCGCAGTCCAGCGCCATATGGATGTTGTTCACCCCGATGGCCAAGTGGCGCAGCATGTTGTCCCATAGGGCCTCATACTCTCCATAGCGGGCATCATGCCGCTCCAGGCCGGAGAAGAACTCCTCCAGGGAGACGTGAAAGGTACTGCGGATACGGCGCGGAGAACAGTATGCCTCCAGGCAGCCCTGCGCCCCGCAGGTACACCGCAGCCCGCCCGGCTCCACGCACATATGGCCAAATTCGCCGCTCCGGCGGCTGTCCCCCAGGTAGGGGGCCCCATCAAACAGGATGGCCCCGCCCACGCCGTTTTCCAGAGAGAGGTAGGCCATATTCCGGATGCTTCCCCGCACAAACAGCTCGGCGTGGCCGCCGCTGGTGGCGTCGTTCTCCACATAGGTGGGATAGGGGATGGAGCTGGCCAGCCCCTCCAGGGAGGTGTCCTTCAGCCGCAGGGTGGGGGCTGCGGTAATGTACCGGCTATCCGGAGACATGACGGCGGGCAGGGCGATGCCTACCCCCAGCAGGCGGCCCCGATCAATGGAAAACCGGTCCAGGAACTCCTCCAGCACACGGGACAGCAGCCCCCCCATATCGGCAAACCGGACAATGGGGGCAATATCCACCTCCTGATACGCCAGCTCGTTGAGCAGCAGGTCCGCCGCTGCCAGGCGCAGGCGGTGCTCCGTCACAGAGATGCCCACCGCCACCCGGGCCTCCGGCACAACGGACAGCCCGCTGGCCTTCCGCCCGCCGGTGGACTGCAGCTGGCCCGAGTCCCGCACCAGCCCGGCGGACATCAGCTCGGACAGGTTCTGATAGACAGTCGGCAGGCTGAGGCCTAGTTCCCGGGCCAGGCCCTGCCGGGAGCAGAAGCCCTTGGCGTCGTAAATATAGTGGTAGATGTTGCTGCGGGTCTGCCGGCGGCGGTCTGTCAGATTGGCGTCAAAATCCATTCCTTTCCGCCCTCCTTTGGTCAGGTTATTGCCTTTATTGTAACATGAAGTTAAAAACAGTCAATTCAAATCTGCAATTTGTTGGGGATTTTCTGTGGATTTTTGGTCAATTAAAAAAAGCCGTTTTATCGATCCGGCAAAGTCCTCCGTCGAAATATCCAATTACGCCGATATATTTCCGTGCACTACCAACAAAATTATGGATATTTTGCAAAAAGGGATTGACATTTATAAAGCAGCTTTATAGAATTGGGATAACAGAAGCGGCCGCTTCTGTTATCTCCCCCGCAGCGGGGAGATAAACGACTCAGAAATGATTAGGAGGAAACGAACATGAAAAAGACACTTGCACTGATTCTTGCCGCCTGCATGTCCCTCTCCCTTGCCGCCTGCGGTGGCGGCGGGAACAGCTCCACCCCTGCGGCCAGCAGCCAGCCCGCCGGCTCCAACCCGCCCGCCTCCAGCCAGCCCGCCGGCAGCGGTGATACCAAAACCGTGGGCATTGCAATGCCCACCAAGTCCCTGGAGCGGTGGAACCGCGACGGCGCCTATCTGGACGAACAGTTCAAGGCCGCCGGCTACAACACCATCGTAACCTACTCCGACAACAAGAACGAGCAGCAGGTAAATGACATTCAGAACATGCTGTCCCAGGGCGTGGATCTGCTGATCGTCGCCGCCATCGACGGCAACGGCCTGAACACCGTGATGAATGACGCCGGCGCTGCCGGCATCCCCGTTATCGCCTATGACCGGCTGATCATGAACGACAACAGCAGCTACTACGTCTCCTTTGACAACTACACTGTGGGCAAGCTGCAGGGCGAGTATGTCCGCGACGCCCTCCAGCTGGACAGCGCTGCCGGCCCCTTCAACATGGAATTCACCGCCGGCGACCCCGCCGACAACAACGCCGGCTACTTCTTTAACGGCGCTATGGATGTGATCAAGCCCTACATCGACAGCGGCAAGGTGATTGTGAAGTCCGGCCAGACCGCCTTTGACCAGGTCGCTACCGACCAGTGGCAGACCGATGTGGCTCTGGACCGCGCTCAGACCGTTCTGGCTTCCTACTACTCCGACGGCTCCCAGCTGGACGCCTGGCTGTGCTCCAACGACTCCACCTCTCTGGGTGTGACCCAGGCCATTCAGGCTGACTACGCCGGCTCCAACGCCGTGGTCATCACCGGCCAGGATGGCGACGAGGCCAACCTGCGCAACATCAAGGACGGCGCTCAGTCTATGACCGTGTATAAGGCTGTGGCCAACGAGGCCGTTGTCACCCTGGACCTGGCCAAGGCCATTCTGAACGGCAGCACCATTGATGCCTCCCTGATCTCCGCCGCCGGCTGGAGCTTTGACTGCGCCTACGACACCGACTCCTACGAGACCACCCCCGGCCACAAGTGCCCCTCCTTCCTGCTGGTGCCCGACGTGGTCACCGCTGACAACATGGAAGAGAAGCTGGTCACGCCCGGCTACTACACCGTGGGCGACGACGGCTACCTGAAAGCCACCAACGGCTAATTGGACCCCTCATAACGTGAAACCGGAGGGCGGGGCATTCGCCCCGCCCTCCTCAATTTTGGGAGAGCACCGAAAGGAGGAACACCGCTTGGCAAACACAATCTTGGAAATGAAATCCATCACAAAGGAATTTCCCGGCGTCAAGGCCCTGGATAATGTCAATCTAAAGGTCGAGGCCGGGGAGATCCACGCCCTGATCGGCGAGAACGGGGCCGGAAAATCCACCCTGATGAACGTGCTGTCAGGTACTTACCCCGCCGGCAGCTACACCGGCGAAATCTTCTACGAGGGCAAGCTGTGCCAATTCAAAAGCCAGAAGGACAGCGAGGCCCTGGGCATCGTCATCATTCACCAGGAGCTGGCCCTCATCCCCCTGCTGTCCATCGGGGAGAACATGTTCCTGGGCAACGAGCTTAAGAACTCTATGGGGTATATCGACTGGGACAAAACCTACAGCGAGGCCGAACGCCACATGCGCCAGGTGGGGCTGAACGAATCGGCCCAGACCCTAGTCAAGGACATCGGCACCGGCAAACAGCAGCTGGTGGAGATTGCCAAAGCCTTCTCCAAAAAGGTAAAGCTGCTCATTTTAGACGAACCCACCTCCTCCCTCAACGACGAGGACGCCAAAATGCTGCTGGACCTGCTCATCGAATTCAAGAAGGAGGGCCTTACCTCCATTATCATCACCCACAAGCTCAACGAGATCATCTACTGCGCCGACAAGGCCACCATCATCCGGGACGGCTCCACCATCGAGACCCTGGTCAAGGGCGTGGACGAGTTCAGCGAGGACCGGATCATTAAGGGTATGGTGGGCCGCTCCATGGACGACCGCTACCCCGCCCGGGAGCACAACGTCCAGCGTGAGGTCAACCTGGAGGTAAAGAACTGGACGGTCCGCCACCCCCTATACTCCGAGCGGGTGGTGGACGACAACGTCTCCTTCCATATCTGCAAGGGCGAGGTGGTAGGCTTTTCCGGGCTTCAGGGCGCGGGGCGCACCGAGCTGGCCATGTCCATTTTTGGCCGCAGCTATGGCACCGGCATCACCGGCGAGCTGTACATCGGCGGCAAGAAGGTGGAGCTCAAATCCCCCCAGGACGCCATCCGGCACAAGCTGGCCTACGTCACTGAGGACCGGAAGACCAACGGCCTGATTCTGGACGAATCCATCCGCTTTAACACCACCCTGGCCCGGCTGGACAAGGTGTGCAGGGGCAGCGTCATCGACAAGGACCGGGAGGTTGAGGTGTCTGAGCAGATGACCAAGGAAATGGGCACCAAAACGCCCACCATCGAGCAGAACGTGGGCAACCTGTCCGGCGGCAACCAGCAAAAGGCCCTGCTGGGCAAGTGGATGTTCACCGAGCCGGACATTCTCATCATGGATGAGCCTACCCGGGGCATCGACGTGGGCGCGAAATACGAAATCTACTGCCTCATCAACCAGATGGTGGCCCAGGGTAAGTCGGTGATGATGATCTCCTCCGAAATGCCCGAGCTGCTGGGCATGTGCGACCGCATCTACGTGATGAACGAGGGCCGCCTGCTGGCCGAGCTGGACGCCCGGGAGGCCACCCAGGAGAGCATTATGGGCTATATTATCCGCGACACCAACAAGGCGTAATAGGGAGGGTAACAATATGACTGAGAAGAAAGAATTTGACCTGGTAAAATTTTTGACCAAATACGCTATGGTGATTGCCCTGGTGATTGTATTTGCTCTATTTTCCGTGTTGACCAAGGGTGTGCTGCTGTCTGCCCAGAACATGACCAATCTGCTGCTGCAAAACGGCTACGTGCTGGTTATGGCCTGCGGCATGCTGCTGTGCATCCTGACCGGCGGCAACATCGACCTGTCCGTGGGCTCCGTGGTCTGCCTGGTGGGCGGCGTGGCCGCCGTGATGGTAACCAACATGGGCATGCCCGCCATCCCCGTCATTCTGCTATGCCTGGTGCTGGGGCTGCTGGTGGGCGTGTGGCAGGGCTACTGGATCGGCTACGTCCGCATCCCCCCCTTCATCACCACCCTGGGCGGCATGTTCATCTTCCGCGGAATCGGCCGTTTTGTGCTGAACAGCAAGACGGTAGCCGTCCAGGACCCCACTTTCCTGAACATCTTTACCGCCTACATCAAGATTCCCGGCCTGGACGACGGCCCCATCAAGCTCTCCCCCATCCTCGTCGGCGCGGCGGCCGCGGTGCTGATTCTCGCCAACACCGCCAAGAGCCGCAAGGACCGGGCCAAGAAGGGCTACCATCAGAACAGCGCCTTCTCCGACTTCGCAAAATCCGGCCTGATCGCCGCCCTGATCCTCTGGTACTGCTGGATGCTCAGCCAGTACCGCGGCATCTCCGTCATGCTGGTCTGGGTGGTTGCCATCTGCTTGATCTATAACTTCATCACCTCCAAAACCGCCTTTGGGCGCTACTTCTACGCCGTGGGCGGCAACGAGAAGGCCACCAAGCTCTCCGGCATCAACACCGACAAGATCTACTTCACCGCCTACGCCAATATGGGCCTGCTGGCCGGCCTGTGCGGTCTGCTGTGCACCGCCCGCGTGGGCTCCGTCAACGGCTCCACCGGCACCTCCTTCGAAATGGACGCCATCGGCTCCTGCTTCATCGGCGGCGCCTCCGCTTACGGCGGCAGCGGCACCGTGGGCGGCGTGGTCATCGGCGCGCTGCTGCTGGGCGTCATCAACATGGGCATGTCCATCATGGGCCTGGGCGACTCCTGGCAGTATGTCATTAAGGGCGGCGTGCTCCTCATCGCCGTGATCTTCGATGTGGTTACCAGCCGGAAGTCCGGTTCCAAGTAAGGAGACTGCCATGCTGTATATTGGAATCGACCTGGGCACCTCCGCCGTCAAGCTGCTGCTGATGGACGGGGAGGGTGAGATTAAAAACATTGTCTCTAAAGACTACCCCCTGGAGTTTCCCCGCCCCGGCTGGAGCCAGCAGAACCCCGAGGACTGGAAAAATGCAGTGCTGGAGGGCATTCCCCAGCTTTTGCAGGGCTTCGACCCCTCCCAGGTAGCCGGCATCGGGGCCGGAGGCCAGATGCACGGCCTGGTGGTGCTGGACCGGGAGAACCATGTCATCCGTCCCGCCATCCTGTGGAACGACGGGCGCACCGCCAAACAGGTGGATTACCTCAACGGCGTGGTGGGCAGGGAGAAGCTGTCCAAATTGACGGCCAATATTGCCTTCGCCGGCTTCACCGCCCCCAAGCTCCTTTGGATGCGAGAGAATGAGCCGGACCTCTTTGCCAGAATTGCCAAAATCATGCTCCCCAAGGACTACATCAACTACATCCTCACCGGCGTCCACTGCACCGACTACTCCGACGCCAGCGGAATGCTGCTCCTGGACGTGGAACACAAGCGCTGGTCTGCGGAAATGCTGGAGCTGTGCGGGGTCACCGAGGCCCAAATGCCCAGGCTCTTTGAGAGCTATGAGAAGGTGGGCACGCTGCTGCCTGAAATCGCCGGGCGGTTGGGCCTGCCCGAAAATGTGGCGGTCTGTGCCGGGGCGGGTGACAACGCCGCCGCCGCCGTGGGCACCGGCACCGTGGGGGAGGGTGCCTGCAACATCTCCCTGGGCACCTCGGGCACCGTGTTCATCTCCAGCGAGAAGTTTGGCGTAGACCCCCACAACGCCCTCCACGCCTTTGCCCATGCAGACGGGCACTACCACCTGATGGGATGTATGCTCTCCGCCGCCAGCTGCAACAAGTGGCTGATGGAGGACATCTTCCAGACCTGCGACTACGCCGGGGAACAGGCGGGCATTACCCCCGGCAAGCTGGGGAACAACCGCGTCTACTTCCTGCCCTATCTGATGGGGGAGCGCTCCCCCATTAACGACACCAACGCCCGGGGCGCCTTTGTGGGCATGACCATGGATACCAGCCGGTCCGACCTGACCCAGGCGGTGCTGGAGGGGGTGGCTTTCGCCATTCGGGACAGCTTCGAGGTGGCCAAATCCCTGGGTATCCGGATTGACCGCAGCAAAATCTGCGGCGGCGGGGCCAAGAGCCCCCTGTGGAAAACCATTATGGCCAACGTGCTGAACATCTGTCTGGACGTTCCCGAGTCTGAGCAGGGTCCCGGCATGGGGGGCGCCATGCTAGCCATGGTGGCCTGCGGGTTGTATCCCACCGTGGCCGATGCCTGCGCCAAGCTGGCTCGCACTGCCGAGACGGTCGTCCCCGACCCCGCGCTCTCCGCCCGCTATGAGGCCCGCTACCGGCAGTTCAAGTCTGTCTATCCCGCGCTGAAGGACGTCTTTTCCACCATGAACGGAGTGCTGCCGTGAAAAAACCTGGTTGGGCCGAGCTGGCTGTACGGGTGCTGTTGCTGTTGGCCGGGCTTGCGGTGGCCCACCTGGGCGTCACCCTGTTTCTGGAGTCCGATTTGGGCTCCGACCCCTTCAACGTGCTGGTCCAGGGGCTGTACCGCTCCCTGCCCTGGCCCGGGTGGATGACCCACGGCCGGGTCCATCTGCTGGTCTGCCTGCTGATTGTGCTGGCGCTGCTGGCCGCTGCCCGGAGCTATGTCCGCATCGGGACGCTGCTGTGCATGGCCCTGGGCGGTCCCATTATCGACCTGTGGACCGTCCCCCTGGCCCCCCTGTTTCCGGACACACTGGCCCTGCTCTGGCGGCTGCTGGCTCTGGTGCTGGGCTGCGTGATTCTGGCCTTCGGTATGACGGTGGTCATCCGCTCCGAAGCGGGCACAGGCCCCAACGACCTGGTGGCGGTGGTCCTCAGCGACAGGTCTGGAAAGCCCTTCGGCCCCGTCCGGGTGGCTGTGGATATCCTCTTCGCCCTCATAGGCTGGCTGCTGGGGGGCGTGGTGGGGCTGGGCACCCTGGTGTGCGCCGGGCTGGTGGGCCCCTGCGCACAGGTCTTTCTCCCTATCAGCGGCAAGCTGTGCGATTTTTGCCTAAACAAAATACGAGGTGACGTACCATGAAAATTCATTCCATCCACGACTCCGCTTTTGCCCCCTACGGCAAGGTGCTGGAGGGCTACGACGTCTCCTGCCTGCTGAAAGCCATGGAGACCATCCCCCTGCCGGAGAGCGGCACCGCCTACCAGGCCAGCATCCCCGCCCTGGAGGCCACCCGCCTTTACGGCCAGCTCCAGAACAACGCCTACGGCGGGATGCCCATCCAACTGGGGCTCTGCTGGGGCCGCAACACCAAGCTCAACTGTCTGGAGTACCACCGCGACAGCGAGGTCAATGTGGGCGCCAGCGACTTTATCCTGCTGCTGGCCAAACAGGACGAGATTGAGGGCGGCGTTCTGGACACAGCGAAGGTCAAAGCCTTCCGGGTCCCTGCCGGTGTGGCGGTAGAGGTCTACGCCACCACCCTGCACTACGCCCCCTGCCACGTCAACCAACGCGAGGGTTTCCGGGTGGCTGTGGTTCTGCCCCGGGGCACCAACACCGCAGCCCCCGGCGCACAGCCCTTGAACGAGGAGGACAAGTGGCTCACTGCCCGGAACAAGTGGCTGCTGGCCCATCCGGAGTCCGCCGAAGCTGCCCAGGGGGCCCACATCGGCCTCCAGGGTGTGAATATCGACATTACCAGCGATATTTAAGAACCTATAACGTTTTTCTTTTTGCTTCTTTTTCTTTGTTCACAAAGAAAAAGAAGAGAAAAAACAAGGAGGAATTTCTATGCTGACCAATATTCCCCAGGTAAAGCTGGGCATCATCGCCGTCTCCCGCGACTGCTTCATCATCGATCTGTCTGAGCGCCGCCGCTCCGCCATCGTGGCTGCCTGCGCCCAGGACGGCCTGAACATCTACGAGTGCCAGACCACCGTAGAGAACGAAAAGGACATGCTCAAGGCGGTGGCTGAGGTCAAAGAGGCTGGCTGCAACGCCCTGGTGGTCTTCCTGGGCAACTTCGGCCCCGAGACTCCCGAGACCCTCATCGCCAAAAACTTCGACGGCCCCTGCATGTACGTGGCCGCCGCCGAGGGGGACGGCGACCTGATCAACGGCCGGGGCGACGCCTACTGCGGCATGCTCAACTGCTCCTACAACCTGGGGATGCGCCACCTGAAAGCCTTCATTCCCGAGTACCCCGTGGGCACCGCCCAGGACATCGCCAAAATGATCGGCGAGTTCAAGCCCATCGCCTGCGCCCTCATCGGCCTGAGCCAGCTGAAGATTATCACCTTCGGCCCCCGGCCCCAGGACTTCTTTGCCTGCAACGCCCCCATCAAGGGCTTGTACGAGATCGGGGTGGAGATCGAGGAGAATTCTGAGCTGGATCTGCTGGTGGCCTACAAGGCCCACGCCGGTGACCCCCGCATCCCCGATGTGTGCGAGGACATGGCCAAGGAGATGGGCCAGGGCTGCTACTACCCCGAAATGAACGGGCGCATGGCCCAGCTGGAGCTCACCCTCCTGGACTGGGCCGAGGCCCACAAGGGCTCCCGGCAGTATGTGGCCTTCGCCGACAAATGCTGGCCCGCCTTCCCCGAGGCCTTCGGCTTTGAGCCCTGCTACGTCAACTCCCGCCTGGTGAGCCGGGGCATCCCCGTCTCCTGCGAGGTGGACATCTACGGCGCTTTGTCCGAATACATCGGTATGTGCGTCTCCGGCGACACGGTCACCCTGCTGGACATCAACAACTCCGTCCCCGCCAGTCTCTATGAGGAGGACATTAAGGGCAAATTCGACTACCAGCTCACCGACACCTTCATGGGCTTCCACTGCGGCAACACCCCCGCTTGCAAGCTGTGCTCCGACCGGGCTGTGAAGTATCAGCTCATCCAGCACCGGCTGCTGGAGCCCAAGGACTCCGAGCCCGACTTCACCCGGGGCACCCTGGAGGGGGACATCGCCCCCAGCGACATCACCTTCTACCGCCTGCAGTGCGACAGCGAGGGCCAGCTCCGGGCCTACATCGCCCAGGGCGAGGTGCTGCCCGTGAAAACCCGCTCCTTCGGCGGCATCGGCGTGTTCGCCATTCCCGAGATGGGCCGGTTCTACCGCCATGTGCTGATTCAGAAGCGCTACCCCCACCACGGGGCGGTGGCTTTCGGCCACTACGGCAAGGCCCTGTTTGAGGTATTCAAGTTCCTGGGGGTAGCGGATATCGCCTACAACCAGCCCAAAAACCTGCCCTACCCCACCGAAAATCCCTGGGCATAAATCAACCGGCCGGGGGGCGCCCCTTTGGGGCGCCCCCCGGCTGCCCTCTCCGGGCAATTTCCCGGCCATGGGCCGTTTCCTCTAGTTTCTGTTGAAATTCCGGTTCAAAACAGGTATACTAAAGCATATTAGCTTTGGGGAGGAGAAAAATGGAACCGGTAGAATTTCGCGATATGGTCTACGCCGTATCTGTCTGCGAAGAGAAAAGCTTTTCCCGGGCTGCGGAGCGCTGCTTCATCACCCAGCCGTCCCTTAGCAAGTCGGTGAAAAAGCTGGAAAACAACATCGGCTTTGCGCTGTTCGACCGGGGCAGCTCCCCTGTGGAGGTGACCCGGGACGGGCAAAACGTCATCGGCTACTTCCGCCAGATGATGGAGCTGCAAAAAAAGCTGGAGCTCTACTGCCAGGCAGTCCGCTGCCGGTCCCGGAGCGACTTGACCATCTGCGCCCCCTCCTTTTTCTGCACCTGCCTCCTGCCCCCGGTGGTGTCCGCTTTCCAACTTGACCACCCCGGCTGCCATATCAAGATCATAGAGTGCAACGACAGCGATTTGCAGCGATTTTTGCGCGCAGGCGCCGCGGACATCGGCTTTTCGGTGGAGGACGGCATCTCCCCTGATCTGGAGACGGCGGAATTGAAGGAGGAACGCATTATTCTCGCCGTCCCCAAGGGGTATGGCATCAACCGCGCGCTATCGGGCCGCGCCCTGACCCGGGAGGAGATTGGCAGCGGGCATATCCCGGAGGAGAAGTCCCTGTCCATCCGCCTTTTTTCCCAGGAGCGCTTCCTGCTTTTGAAGCAGGGAAACAACATGTACCGCCGGAGCATGGAAATTTGCCGCGACGCCGGCTTTACCCCCCTCGTGGTCATGGAATTGGACCAAATGCTCACCGCCTACTATCTGGCAATGGCGGGAGAGGGAGTCTCGTTTATCCGCTCCAGCATTCCATACTACGTAGACGATCAGGACAAGCTGTGCTTTTATAAAATCGACCATCCCGCCACCGCCCGGAGCATCCGAGTGGTCCGCCGGCGGGGCGCGGCGCTGACTGGCCGGCAAACCCTGTTCCTGGACTATTTGAAGGACTACCCGCTCCCTGGATAACCCCCGGATATTCCTCTACGCCATAAGGTTATGCTCCGCCATGTATTGGACATCGACGCCGTTCCTATGTTACAATCACAATATACAAGGCATTCCCGTCCCGGCGGGGCTGGGAAACAAAACGCTGAAATACTCAGCAGGGAGGTATTTTCGTTATGACCATTCAGGAAAAATTTGAACGGCTGGGAATCGACAACGCCCCCGGGCAGGAGGCCCTTCAAGCAGCCCAGGCCCTGGAGCTGCGCTGCGGCAAGCTGGACGGCGCGCCCGTAGACTTCTCCCACGGCGATGTGGACGCCCATGTCCCCACCCCCGGCAGTTTTGAGGTCTTTGCCGCCGGCGTGGAGGAGGGCGGCGCTCAAGCCTACACCCCCTACCGGGGCCGCAAAGAGATCCTGGCCCATGTGGCCGCCAGCCTGTCCGCCTTTACCGGCGCGGCCATCGACCCCGCCCAAAACGTTATCCTGACCCCCGGCACCCAGGGCGCCCTGTTCCTGGCCATGGGCGCTAACATCATACCCGGCGACAAGGTGGCCATTGTGGAGCCCGACTATTTCGCCAACCGCAAGATGGTGGAGTTCTTCGGCGGCGAGATGGTCCCCATCCCCATGCGCTACGAGGCCGTCCGGAGCGGCGCCGGCATCGACCTGGACGCCCTGGAGCGGGCCTTCCAGGCGGGCGCAACGCTGTTCCTCTTCTCCAATCCCAACAACCCTGTGGGCTGTGTCTACTCCTATGACGAGATCACCGCCATCGCCGCCATGGCCAAACGGTACGGCGCCACTCTCCTGGTTGACGAGCTGTACTCCCGCCAGGTCTATCCCGGCGTGCCCTACACCCACCTGTGCGCCCAGAAGGAGATCCCGGAAAACCTGATTACCATCATCGGCCCCTCTAAAACCGAATCCCTCAGCGGCTACCGGCTGGGCGTGGCCTTCGGAACCGCTGAGATCATTGAGCGCATGGAGAAGCTCCAGGCTATCATGGCCCTGCGGTGCAGCGGGTACAACCAGGCGGTATTTAAAACCTGGTTCAACGAGCCGGAGGGCTGGATGGCCGCCCGGGTGGCGGCCCACCAGGAGATCCGCGACGCTATCCTGGCCCAGCTGGAGGGCGTGCCCGGCGTTTTTGCCCGTCCCACCGAGGGCGGCAGCTACCTGTTTGTAACGATTCCGGAGCTGGACGTATCTCTGCACCAGTTTATCCGCATCCTGCGGGAGCTGGCCGCCGTAACCGTAACACCGGGCACCGAATTCGGCCCCCAGTTTCTGCACCACTTCCGCATTAACTTCTCCCAGGACAAGGACAAAGCCGTGGCGGCAATCCAGCGCTTCCTCACTGTTTTAGAGCTCTATCGCAAGCAATAATCGATACGGAGGGATTACCATGAAAAAAATTGCATTTCTGGGCGGCGGTAAAATTGGCCGCAGCATGATGAGCCATGTACAAGAAAACGGGAAGGCACAGGTGGCCTTTGTGTACGATCCCTTCCTGAAGGACGCCGATATTAACGGAGTCCCTGTCGTATCCGAGATCAGGGACGAGATGTTTGAAGAACTGGACCTGGTGGTGGAGTGCGCAAACGCCGACGTTGTGGCCCAGTTTATTGCCCGCGCGCTGAAATACACCAATTTTATGCCCTTCTCCATGACCGCCTTCCGGGACGACGCCCTGCGGGACAGCGCGAAAGCGGCGGCGGAGCAGCACGGGCATATGATTTATCTGCCCCACGGAGCAATCCTGGGCCTGGACGGCATCTTCGACGGCCGTAGCGAGCTGACCGAGGTCACCGTGGAGACCATTAAAAGCCCCGCCAGCCTGGGCCGCGCCGACACCGAATACACGGTGCTGTATGAGGGCCCCACCCGCAAGGCTACGGAGCTCTATCCCCGGAACGTCAATGTCCACGCCGCCATCGCGTTGGCCGGCATCGGCTTTGACAAGACCCACTCCAAAATTATCGCCGACCCCTCTGTCAACACCAACACCCACCTGATCCACCTGGTGGGGAAGGGGATCGACTTCACCATCCGCGTGTCCAGCTTCTCCGAGGGCGGCGTGACCGGCAAATACACCCCGCTGTCCGCCTGCGGCAGCCTGGACCGCGTCCTGGGCGGCTCCGGCTTCCAGTTTGTTTAACCTCCGTTTCCCAGCATGAGGCAGAGGGCCCCCGGCTTCAAAACCGGGGGCCCTCTGCCTGTCAGATCTCACGCTCTTTCACAGCCTTGCAGCGCAGGCGCACATAGTCGGAGTACCAGACGCCGCCGCGGCACAGCGGAGCCCTCAGCTCCTCCACCGTCTCCCTGAGAACGGCCTCTTTTTCCTCCTCCTCCATCCGCCCGAAGGGCGTTTTAATAAACATGCGCAGCCAGTCATATAGGCCGTCCCCGCCTTTCAAGGGGGTCGGGCGGTCAAACAGGACGGCGCTGGCTACCTTGAATCCCGCCCGCTCCAGCCGGGTCGCGTACTGCCCGATGGTGGGAAAATAGAATGGCAATTGATAGGTCAGGCCCCGCCGGGCAAACGCCCGCTCCAGGGCGCGGTGAATCAAGGCATTGTTGCCGCAGCCGCCCAGCTCAAAGACAAACTGGCCGTCCGGCTTCAGCGCCCGGTTGACACATTGGAGCGCGGCGTCCTGCCTGTCCCGGTCGATCCAATGAAGTACGGCGTTGGACAGCACCACATCGTAGGGCCTGGGAGGCTGAAAGTCCGTTGCATCCCCCTGATAAAAAACCAGCCCGGGCCAGCTCTTCCTGGCCGTCTCCAGCAGCTCCGGCGAGGCGTCCATGCCTTCGGCGTCAAATCCTTCCTGTTTCAGCCGCTGGGTCAGCGACCCGTTTCCACACCCCAAGTCCAGCACAGACAGGCCCGTTCCCTCAATGAGAGAGATCAGATCCGTTCCATATTCATGAACAAAGGAAAAATTCCGCGTATAGCCCTCCGCGTTCCATTGGATGTTCATTGCCGCTTCCTCCTTGTCCCTTTAGATTTTATCACAGAATGGGGCCGGCAGCGTCATCTGGCCGCAGCTCCCCCTATCCCCTGGGCGCTTCAAAGATGATGGGCCCGCCCTGGCAGCTTACCCGGCCAAACTTAACCTCAACGCTGCCGCCCACGGCCAAATTCGGGTAAATCCCGTCCGGGGCCTCCACAGCCGCCAGGCCGCAGTTTCCCTTCAAGCTGAATATGCCCGTCAGCTGCCGGCCTCCTGAACAGTGCTCCGCACGGAGGATATCTCCCGCCAGCGCCTGAACACGGTAGGCACTGTCTGTGAGTAGCGGATTCTGCTTCAGCGCATAAAGCCGCCGCAGCAGCTCTGTCTGGTCCGGCCCGGAGGCCCAGTCCACAGGGTCCTTTTCAAACAGGTCCGGCACATGGACGCATCCACGCTCCTGACCGGCGTAGAGCAGCGTCATTCCCTTCTGGAAGTAGAGAAAGGCGGTCCAGTTTAAAAGAGCGGCCTCGCCGGGGATAGCGGCAGCGGCGCGGAGCCGGTCATGATTCTCCAGAAAACGGAGCTTGACATAGTTATCCGGGTAGATGCTCTCCTGCTGGGTGACCGCCTCGGCATACCGGCTCAGGGGGAGCGCTCCGTCCAGATAATCTTGAAAATAGGGATAGATATCGTACTCATAGCTGAGATCAAATGCCTGGAAGATCTCCGAGTCGGACAGCGCTGTGATGCCCTGGCCGCGGGCGGCTTGGATAAAAAACGGCTCCACCGACTCGGCAAGCCAAATACAGCCGGGGCGGACCGCCTCCACCTCCTCCCTGGCCCTGAGCCAGAAGTCCAGCGGTACCAGAGAGGCCACGTCGCACCGGAAGCCGTCCACCATAGCGGCCCAGTATTTCAGCGTTTCGATCTGGTACTCCCACAGCCCGGGATTGGAGTAGTCCAAATCCACAATGTCGGTCCAGTCGCCAACATGGTTGCCGAAGCTGCCATCAGACTTGTGGTAAAACCACTCCGGATGGTTATGGGCCAGCCAGGAGTCAGGCGAAGTATGGTTGTACACCACATCGATGATGCACTTCATATTCAGCCGGTGAATGTCCTCTACCAGGCGCCGGAAATCCTCCAACGTGCCGTAGTCCGGGTTGACCGCCCGGTAATCAGAGATCGCGTAGGGGCTGCCCGCCGTGCCCTTGCGGGCCGTTTTGCCGATGGGATGGACCGGCATCAGCCAGATGACATCCACGCCCAGGGCCTTGATTCTCTCCAGGTCCCGGCGGACGGCTTCAAAGGTCCCTTCCACGCTGTGGTTGCGGACAAACACCGAATACATTACTTGATTGCGGTATTCCTTTGCCGTATTTTTTGCCATGACAGAATCTACCTCCCGTATCTCGTTGTGCGCTGTCATTTGCGCCGCGTGTCCGGCAGGCGCTGATACACCCGCGTTTCCCGGTACAGCCGCCGGGCCAGCTTTTCGTCAAAGGTGCCCGGCAGAGTCCTCCATTGCCAGTTGCCTCCCAGGGTGGAGGGCGTATTGATCCGCGCCCCGCTGCCCAGGCCCAGCAGATCCTGGAACTGCATCACCGCCAGATCTGCGGCGGAGGCCCAGGCCGAGCGCATCATGCCCCAGTGGTAGCCCTCCTGCTTGGACAGGCGCAGGTACGCCTTGGCGTAGGACACATCCTCCTTTGGCGCGGAGGCCATCCAGCCCTGGATGGTATCGTTGTCGTGGGTGCCGGTATATACCACGCAGTGGGCGGGGTAGCCGTATGGCAGGTAGCCGCTGTCCGGGTCCCGGCTGTCGAACGCCAGCTCCAGCACCTTCATGCCGGGAAAACCCGAATCCTTCAGCAATTTTTTCACCGAGGGGGTGAGAAAGCCCAGGTCCTCGGCAATGATGTCCTTCCTGCCCAGAGCCCTGTTCACCGCCTGGAAGAAGTGAATTCCCGGGCCGGGCCGCCATCTGCCGTTTTGGGCGTTTCCGTCCCCGTAGGGAACCGCAAAGTACTCGTCAAAGCCCCGGAAGTGGTCAATTCGCAGGGTGTCGTACCGCTGGAACTGGAAGGCGATGCGCCGCAGCCACCAGGCGTAGCCGTCCCTCTTCATCTCCTCCCAGCGGAACAGGGGGTTGCCCCACAGCTGGCCGTCGGCGGAAAAACCGTCGGGAGGACAGCCGGCCACTTCGGTGGGCAGGCCGTTTTCGTCCAGCTGGAACTGCTCCGGGTTGGCCCACACGTCGGCGCTGTCCAGCGCCACGTAGATGGGCAGATCCCCGATGATCGAGATCCCCAGGCTGTTTGCATGCCCTTTAAACGCCCGCCACTGGCCGAAAAAGAGATACTGCACCGCTTTCCAGAAGTCCACCTCTTCAGCCAGCTCCGCCCTGGCCCTGGCCAAGGCGCCGGGCTGGCGCAGGCGCAGCTCCTCGGGCCACTCCAGCCAGGAGAGCCCGCCGTTGTTCTCCTTCAGAGCCATGAATAGGGCATAGTCCTCCAGCCAGCTTGCCTGCTCCTCGCAGAATGCCGCAAAGCCGGGCTGGTTCCGGGCCAGCAGGCGCCCGCAGGCTATGCGGAGCACCGGGTACCGCGCGGCATACAGCAGCCCGTAGTCCACCCGCTCCGGGTCGCTCCCCCAGTCCAGGGCCTGATACTCCGCCGGTTCCAGCAGGCCGTCCCCGGCCAGCAGGTCCAGGTCAATCAGGTAGGGGTTGCCCGCGAAGGAGGAGAAGGACTGGTAAGGGGAGTCGCCGTAGCTGGTGGGGCCCACGGGGAGAAGCTGCCAGCAGCTCTGTCCGCCCGCGGCCAGAAAACCGGCAAACTTTTCCGCCTCCGCCCCCAGCGTACCAATCCCATAGGGGGAGGGGAGGGAGGAGATGGGCATTAAAATTCCTGCTCTTCTCACATTTTTCACCTGTTTCTTGTAAAGTAAAGGGCCGCCGTCCGGCGGCCCTTGATTCAATCAAGCTGAGCCACGCTCTCCCCCTCAATCAGATGGAAGGGAACCAGCTCATGCACAGGGGGGCTCCGGCGCTGGATGCTCCGGAGGAGAGCGTCCACCCCCCGCTCGGCCAGCTGCTGGGTATCCTGGCGGACGGTGGTGAGCCGGGGCAGGGAATACTGCCCAATGACAATCCCGTCATAGCCCACCACAGAAATATCCTCAGGAACCCGTTTGCCCAGGTCGCACAAGGCCCGGATGGCCCCCAGGGCCATCACGTCGCTGATTGCAAAGATCGCGGTGAGATCCGGGCAGCGCTCCAGCAGCACCTTGGTCGCGGCATAGGCCTCAGGCATGGAGTAGCGGCAGGGTTCACACTGCCGGTCCACATCGAAGGGCAGCCCCAGGCGCAGGCAGGCGTCCCGGCAGCCCGTCAGGCGGCGGTAGCTGATCTGCGTGCAGGACCAGTTGCCCCCCACCAGCCCAATGTTCCGGTGCCCCTTTTCATACAGCAGCTCCACAACCTGCCGGGCGGCCTGCCCGTCGTCAATGGTAAAAGAGGACAGATTTCGGAAGCCAAGCTCCCGGGCCGTGTTGGTGAGCAGCACGCAGGGCACGGTGATGGGGGCAAACCCCGCCTGAAAAAGCTCCAGATCGCCGCCCAGAAATACGACGCCCATTGGCTTGCGCTCCCGGCAGAGCTGGAGCGCAAAGGCAATTTCATCCGCATCTTCGTCGATATAGTACACAGCAGTGTCCTGTCCGGCCTCCCGCAGCAGGGTCTGGAGCTTTTCCACCAGGTCTGCAAAGAGCATGTTAATAATACCCTTGACGATAATCACAATACTGGTGCCGGCCTGCTGCTTCAGGTGTTTGGCGTTGTTGTTGGGCTGAAAGCCCTGCTCTTCCACAACCGCCAGCACCTTCCGTCGGGTCTCCTCGCTGACGTCTGGGTGGTCGTTCAGCACCCGGGACACGGTGGCCACGCCGCACTCGGACAACCGGGCGATATCCTTGATGGTCATAGGCGTCCCTTCTTTCTAATAAGCCGGAGTCATTTTAACACAATCAAAACGCAAACGCAAGCCTTAACCCTTTACTGCGCCGGCGGCCACACCCTTGATGATGTGCTTCTGGCAGGTAAGGTAGAACACGATAACCGGGATGATGGACAGCAGGATCAGCGCCATGGTGGCGCCCAGGTCCACGGTGCCGTAGCTGCCCTTCAGGTACTGGATGTGGATGGGGATAGTGCGGTAAAGGTTCTTATCCAGCACCAGGTAGGGAAGCAGGAAGTCGTTCCAGACCCACATGATCTCCAGGATGCCCACCGAAACCATGGTGGGCTTCAGCATGGGCACCACCACGGAGAAATAGGTGCGCAGGGGCCCGCAGCCGTCGATGGCGGCGGCCTCTTCAATCTCCAACGGGATGGACTTGACAAAGCCCACGAACATGAAGATGGCCAGGCCCGCGCCGAAGCCCAGATAGATGATGGGGATGGTCCAGGGGGTGTTCAGATGGAGGGTGTTGGCCGTCTTCGACAGGGTGAACATGACCATCTGGAAGGGGACCACCATGGAGAACACGCACAGGAAGTACAGCACCTTGCAAAACAGGGAGTTCACCCGAGCGATGTACCAGGCGGCCATGGAGGTGCACACCAGGATCAGGGCGGTGGACAGGATGGTGATGACCACGCTGTAGAGCACCGACTTGGCGAAGGGGTAGTTGCCGAAGGTCATGCCCTTGATGAAGTTCTCAAAGCCGGCGTACATCTCGCCAGTGGGCAGGGCGAAGGTATCGGTTTTGACAAAGGTGTTGAGCTTAAAGGAGTTGATGACCACCGCCACCACGGGCAGCACATAGATCACACAGATCACAGCCAGCACGGCGGACAGGACAGCCTTCCGGCGGCCTTCGGCGGAGAGTTTTTTGGTGTTCATTACTGCTGTACCTCCTTTTTGCGGGTGTAGCCCAGCTGGGCCAGGCCCAGTCCGGCCACCAGGACGAAGAAGATGACTGCCTTGGCCTGGGCGACGCCCTGGGAGGAAGCGCCGGAGGCGTTGAAGGTGTTGAAGATGTTCAGGGCCAGCATTTCGGTGGTCTTGATGGTGGTTCCGCCGGGCTGGATGATAAAGGGCTGGCCGGCGGTGAGGGCCAGGTTCTGGTCGAAGAGCTTAAAGCCGTTGGTGAGGGACAGGAACACGCAGATGGTGATGGAGGGCATCACATTGGGGATGGTCACCTTGAACAGGGTGGTCCAGCGGGAAGCCCCGTCGATGCGGGCGGCCTCCAGCATCTCACCGGAGACATTTTGCAAACCCGCAATGTAAATAATCATCATATAGCCGATCTGCTGCCAGCACATGAGGATAATCAGGCCCCAGAAGCCGTACTTGCTCTCCAGCAGGATGGAGGTGCTGTACCAGCCGAGGATGCCGTCGAAGATCATGGACCAGATGTAGCCCAACACAATGCCGCCGATGAGGTTGGGCATAAAGAACACGGTACGGTAGAGGTTGCTGCCCCTGATCCCCTGGGTAAGGACGTAGGCCACGGCAAAGGCCAGCACATTGATGAGCACCAGGGACACAATGGCAAACAGGGCGGTGTACCAGAAGGCGTGGCGGAAGCCCACGTCGTTGAAGGCCTTAGCATAGTTATCCAGGCCGATGAACTTGGCGTTGGAGATGGTCTTGAACTTACACAGGGACAGCCAGATGCCCTGGATAAAGGGCCAGACAAAGCCGATGATAAACGCGATGACCACAGGCCCCAGGAAGAGCGGGCTCCACATCCGGGTGGCCCGCTGGATGGAGTTGCTGTTGGTGATTTTTTTCGTCTTCAAAATATCAACTCCTTATCATTTCTGTGTGTAGGGCGCGACGACTCCGGCGCGCCGTTGAACCCAGCTTGTAAAACGCGGCGGGCCAAGTCGTCCCGCCCTACATACAAACAAACCAAAACCGGGGCGGGCGATATGCCCGCCCCGGCTTCTAGGAAAAGCACGTGGTTCTTGGATCATCCGTTGACGTTCTGGTACTGCACGGCCCAGCCGTCCACAAAGGCGGTGCGGACGCTCTCCCAGTTGGCGGCGGACTGGTCGGCGTTGTACTGGTTCAGCGCGGCCACCAGGCCGCGGCGGTACTCGTCCACGTTGGGCTGGTAGTTGGTGGCCCAGTTCATCACGTAGCAGCCGTTGGCGGTATACTCGGCGGCGTCAGCCAGGAACCCGTTGGAGGACTCCACAGCGTTCTTATAGGGCAGGATGCCCAGCTGCTCCACCATCTTGGCGGAGGCGTCGGGGTCGGAAACCAGCCACACCATAAAGTCCATGGTGGCCTTCTTGTCGGCCTCGGAGACGTTGGCGTTGATGGCCCAGCAGTTCTCGGTGCCGCAGTTCAGGCCGGCTTTCTCCTCGCCGGACACGCCGCAGTAGTAGGGGATCATGGTGGCGTTGGGGACGGTCTCAGCATACTTGGCGTACTCCCAGGAGCCCTGCACGGTGAAGGCGGCCTTGCCGTCCATAAACTCCTGCGCGGCGTCGTGGCCGCCGGTGGCCAGGCCGGCGGGGGCGGTCAGGCTGTTGTTGATGCACAGATCATAGAGGTTCTTGAAGTTGTCCATATACTTGCCGGAGATGGTGGGGGGGCATTCGGTCCAGACGCTGCCCTCCTGCTCGTAGTAGTACTCCAGGTTGGCCATGTGGCCGGTGAAGCGCCAGGAGGAGGAGTCGTCCATATCGCAGGAGGTGAAGGCGTCGAAGCCCAGGGTGGCGGCGTTGGCGTGGATGTCCTCCACCACGGCCTTCAGGGAAGCGAAGTCCTTGATCTCGTCCACGGAGTGGCCGGCCTTTTCCAACAGGTCGGGGTTGACGATGATGCCGTAGCACTCATAGCAGTAGCCGATGGACACCAGCTTGCCGTCCTCGTCATAGAGGTTGTAGGCGTCAGTGTTCAGCTCGTTGGCGATGGCGGTTCCGGTCAGGTCCATGGCGTACTCGCCCCAGTCGGCCACGCCGGCGGAGTTGCCGATGACGAACAGCGTGGGGGGCGCGGACTTATCCATCTCGGCGGTGAGGGTCTGCTGATAGGTGCCGGAAGCGGCGGTAATCACCTGGACGTCTACGCCGGTCTTCTCCTTGTAGGTCTTGGCCAGGGCCTGGGCGGTCTCGTCCAGCTCAGGCTTGAAGTTCAGCCAGTAGACCCGGCCATTGGCGTCGCCGCCGCCGGTGCCGCTGGGGTCAGAGGCCGCGGGGCTGCTGCCACTGGGCGTCTTATTCCCGCCGCAACCTGCCAGCAGGGACAGGGCCATGGCTGCGCTGAGGGCAAGAGCCAGGATCTTTTTGCATGTTTTCATCTCATTTTCCTCCTAATTAAAATTTTGCCATACTTGACAGCACATTTGGAAACGCTACCGGAATTGTTATCGGAACCGTTTCCAGTTGGACTAAGCTCATAATACCAACAATTGCTAAAAGATGCAAGGAAAATTTATCCACTGAGAAAAAAATTGGAAGGTTGCAAAAAAACGTCCTCTCTATTTTGGTGAATATTGCTAAGCCCCGTCTCCTGTTGGGAGACGGGGTTTTTTGTATCAGCTCTTGGGCGCCTTGTGCTTCTCCAGTTCCCGGGCAACGTCGCCCTCCTTGATGCCGATCCTCCGGAGGGAATCCTCCTACCATTTCAGCTCATCGTCGTTAAAATAACCGCCGGTGGGCTCCCGGGGGCCTCCGTTGGGGCGTCGGCGGCTTTGAGCTGCTCCGCCGGGTCCACCGGACTGCCGTCCGCGAAAATCCCGAAGTGGAGAACCGGGCCGGTCGCGCTGCCGGTGGCACCTACCGTACCGATGGCCTCCCCCTGCTTCACGGCCTGCCCAACTTCCACAGCCCGCTCACTCAGGTGGGCGTAGAGAGTGGCGCTGCCGTCGCTGTGGGAGAGTTCTACCAGATTGCCGTAGGTAGTGTCCCTTTCGGACCGGGTCACTACACCGCTCTTGGCGGCGCAGACCGGCGTGCCCTTAGGGGCGGCAACGTCGATTCCCGGGTGATCTGTGATTTTACCGGTGGCGGGATGAACAACCCGCTCCGTAAAGGGGAAAGAAATTTTCTGATATTCCTGGGGCAGAGGCCAAATAAAGCTGGCTTCACCGGGTACGGCAGCCCCGCCCGGCAGGTCATTTTTCTCCGCCTGGTCGGGCTTGGGATCGGGTATAACGGCCTGGGGCAGATTCTCCATGATTTGGGGCTCGGGGGGCTTGGGGGAGGTGGCAAACACGGCAGTGATGCCGGTCACCAGCAGCACGGCGGCAATCACGGCCACCGCGGAGCGTTTTTTCATTTTCATAATGGCGCGTATCCTTTCTTCCATGTGGTTTTTTGTGGCATAGGTGATGCACAGCGGGGAGAATCCGCTCTCCGCCGCTGACAGCAGGGCGCAGGCGTAGCCCTTCCGGCTGTCCAGGCCTAGAATGTGGACCACGGCCTCGTCGCAGGCCAGCTCCAAATCCCAGTTGGCCCGGAGGTACATGGCCCACACCAGAGGGTTGAACCAGTGGACGCACACGGCCGCTGTCAGCAGCAGCTTCCACAGCATATCCCCCCGGCGGATGTGGACGTACTCGTGGGTGAGGACATAGGTCAGCTGGCTCTTGTCATTCCAATCCGTATTTTTCGGGAGCAAAATAACGGGTCGTACCGGTCCGTAGGCCAGTGGGGCACGGACGGCGGCACAAGTCCTGACCCGCACCGGCAGCAGAGTCGGGTGCTCCTCCTGCCAGCGGGAGATAAAATCAGAGTCAATGGGCTCAGCTTCGCCGAACCGGCGCGTCCCCACTCCGTATGCAAGAACGAAAAACAGTCCGCATAGGGCGCAGCCCGTTAGATAGATGGCGGCAAACGGGAAAGCCAGCTCCCTCTCAAGGGCGGGCGCTGTGGGGGCAGCTGTGGAAAACCTAATGTCCTCCCAAGCGGTTCCGGGCACAAAAGCCGGAGGAAGCATTGCTGCTGTCTGTTCTTCAGCTGGCCCGGTGGGCGCTTGTTCCAGCGCTTGGGCAATCCAGGCCGCCCCGGTGTACACGCTGAATCGGGAGGGCAGACTGAAGGGAATCAGCAGCCGGCACAGCACCACCCCCCACAGCAGCAGGAAGGTCCACTTAGGCAGGCAGTTCAGCAAAAAATGGTGCAGCAGCACGGCCGCGATCAGTACGCTGCCGCCAAGGCTCATGGTTAAAATTGTCACGGCGTCCTCCTTACTCCAGCTCGTCTACCAGCTTCCGGAGCCGCTGGATTTCCTCCCGGGACAGCTTTTTCCCGTTGAGCAGGGACGCGAACAGCAGGCTGGCGGAGCCGTCAAAAACCTTTTCCACCAGCTCCTCCGCCGCGGCGGTTTGGGCCTCCTCCCGGCAGATCAGGGGATAACACTGGAAATTGGGTTCCCGGCGCTCAATGGCCCCCTTTTCAACGCACTTTTTGATAACGGTATAGGTAGTGTTTTTGTTCCAGCCCACCGTCCCGCCCAGGCGGGCGGCAATCTCCTTGGCTGTAAGGGGCGCATCCGCCTCCCACAGCACCTGCATCACCTTGCGCTCGGAATCAAACAGCTTTAGCTCCATAGGGACTCCTCCTTACTTAGACTATCGCGATAGTTTAAGTTCATACTATCACGATAGTCCCGTTTTGTCAAGACTATTCCAGTCGTCTGTCAGAAATATTTTAGAAAAACAAAAATTTCCTCTTGACTTTAGCGCTTTTTCGCGTTACACTTCAACGGTATAAATCGTCAAAGCAACAGCGCGAAGGAGAGGAATGTTTTATATGGCAATTAAGATTCTCATGCTGCTGGTATTTTTCGGCGTGATGGTCGGCATCGGCCTATACTGCCGCAAGAATGCCACCGATGTCAACGGCTTCGTGCTGGGCGGGCGCTCCGTGGGCCCCTGGCTCACCGCTTTCGCCTATGGCACTTCTTATTTCTCCGCCGTGGTCTTTGTGGGCTACGCCGGGCAGTTCGGCTGGAAGTACGGCATTGCCGCCACCTGGGCGGGCATCGGCAACGCCATTCTGGGCTCGCTGCTGGCCTGGGTGGTGCTGGGCCGCCGCACCCGCATCATGACTCAGCACCTGGACTCCGCCACCATGCCTGAGTTCTTTGGCAAGCGCTTCGGCTCCGCCTCCCTGAAGATCGCCGCCTCGGTGATTATCTTCATCTTCCTGATTCCCTACACCGCCAGCTTGTACAACGGGCTTAGCCGCCTGTTCGGCATGGCCTTTGACATCGACTACTCGGTGTGCGTCATCGTCATGGCCATCCTCACTGGCGTGTACGTCATCGCCGGCGGCTACATGGCCACCGCCATCAACGACTTTATCCAGGGCATCATCATGCTCTTCGGCATCAGCGCCGTCATCGTGGCGGTGTTGCACAGCCAGGGCGGCTTTATGGCGGCGCTGCAAAAGCTGGGGGAGGTCCCCAACGAGACCGCCGCCGGCCCGGTGGCCGGGGCTCCCGGCGTATTCGCCTCCTTCTTCGGCCCCGATCCGGTCAATCTGCTGGGGGTGGTCATTCTCACCTCCCTGGGCACCTGGGGCCTGCCTCAGATGGTCCAGAAATTCTACGCCATTAAGAGCGAGAAGTCCATCAACACCGGCACCGTGATCTCCACCCTCTTCGCCATGGTGGTGGCGGGGGGCTGTTACTTCCTGGGCGGCTTCGGCCGGCTGTTTTCCGGCGTGGTGGGCGTCACCGACGCCGGCACCCCCGTGGGCGGCTTCGACGCCGTAATTCCCGCCATGCTCTCCGGCCTGCCCGACATCCTTCTGGCCGTGGTGGTCATCCTGGTGCTGTCCGCCTCCATGTCCACCCTCAGCTCCCTGGTGCTCACCTCCAGCTCCACCCTCACCCTGGACCTGCTCAAAGGCCATGTCATCAAAGAGATGAACGAGAAAAAGCAGGTGTTCGTCATGCGCTGCCTCATCGTCGTCTTCATCGCCATCTCCGTGGTTCTGGCCATTGTCCAGTACCGCTCCAGCGTCACCTTCATCGCCCAGCTCATGGGCGTGTCCTGGGGCGCGCTGGCTGGCGCCTTCCTGGCCCCCTTCCTCTACGGCCTATACTGGAAAGGGACCACCAAAATTGCCTGTTGGTGCAGCTTCATCTTCTCTACCGTAGTCATGCTGGCCGACATCTCCCCTTTGAAGGCCAGCTTCCCAGCTCTGCTGGTCTCCCCCATCAACTGCGGCGCCTTCTGCATGATCGCCGGATTGGTAATTGTGCCGGTGGTATCCCTCATCACCGCCAAGCCTGAGAAACAATTGGTAGACAACGCGTTCTCCTGCTACGAGGAGAAGGTCACCGTCCGGAAGAGCCAGGCCCTGGGCGACCCCCAATAAAAAATCCCCTCTTCCTCTTTTAAACCGGCGGGACCTGTGGTATTCTGTACCATAGGTTCTGCCCATTTTTACCCGGAAAGGAAGCCCGACATGATTTTCGACATACACACCCATACCTTCCCAGACCAAATTGCCGGGACCACCCTAGAAAAGCTTCAGTCCATGAGCCACACCGCATCCTTTACCGACGGTACCACGGCCGGCCTGCGCTCCTCTATGGCCGCCTCAGGGGTGGACGGCTGCCTGGTCCTGCCGGTGGCCACCAGCGCCAGGCAGGTGGTCCACATAAACGACGCCTCCGTCCGCCTCAACGACGCGGGCCCCCAGACCGGCCTGTGGTCCTTTGGCTGCATGCACCCCGACTTCAACGGCTGGAAGGATGAGCTGTTCCGAATCGCCTCCCTGGGGCTGAAGGGCATCAAGCTCCACCCCGTCTACCAGGGCGTCAATTTTGACGACCCCCGCTTCCTGCGCATTCTGGACCGCTGCGGCGAACTGGGCCTGGCCGTCCTCACCCACGCCGGGCGGGACATCGGCTTTCCCGACCGGGAAAACTGCTCCCCGGAAATGGTCCTCAGCGCCCTGCGCCAGACGGGGCCGGTGACGCTGATCCTGGCCCATATGGGCGGCTGGCGGCAGTGGGATCAGGTAGAGGAGCTGCTCGCCGGAACCGGCGCCTATCTGGACACAGCCTTCTCCCTGGGGCGCATCACCCCCCTGGGCGACGGCTACTATGGCCCCTCCGACCTGCCCCTGATGGAGGAGGAACAGTTTATCCGCATGGTGCGCAAGTTCCCGGGCCGGGTCCTCTTCGGCACCGACAGCCCCTGGTGCGGCCAGAAGGAGGCTATTGCCCTCATCGAAGCCCTGCCTCTCACCAGTGAGGAGAGGCGCGGCATTTTAGGCGGCAACGCCCAGCGCCTGTTTGGCTTTCAACGAGATAAGTAAGGAGTGATACCATGTATATCGATCAGACCCGATACACCAGCCGTCCCACAGACGGCCGCATCCCCCAGGAGCTGGCCATCTACGACCGGCTGGAGGAGCTGAATATCCCCTACGTCCGGGTGGAGCACGACCACGCCGACACCATTGAGATCTGCCACCAGGTGGAGAAGGTGCTGGGCTCCAAGATCTGTAAAAACCTGTTCCTGTGCAACAAGCAGCAGTCTGACTTCTACCTGCTGATGACGCCAGGGGACAAGCCCTTCAAGACCAAATTCCTCTCCGCCCAGTTGGGCTGCACCCGGCTGTCCTTCGCCGGCGAGGACCATATGCGGGACTACCTCCAGACCACTCCCGGCTCCGTCTCCGCCCTGGAGCTGCTGTTCGATACGGAACGCCGTGTCAAGCTGGTCATCGACAGGGACCTGATGGCCGGCGAATTCATCAGCGGCCATCCGGGCATCTCCACCTCCACCCTCCAGCTCAAACGGGAGGATCTTCTGAAATTTGTGGAGTCCACCGGCCACCCGCCCGTCTATATTGATCTGCCCGACCCCCGGATCGAAGAAGCATAACAAAGCGCCAGCTTTCGTTGAAAGCTGGCGCTTTGTGTCGGAACCGTATCAGGCTTTCCGCAGAATTCCCATGGGGGTACACTCCTCCCCCTGGCCCAGCGGGTTGTCCCCCAATGCCTTGGCCAGCCAGTCCATAGAGGGCCGTTTTTCGGAAAAGCCCAGGATGTTGGCCCCCAGATCGTTGATGTCCACAATGGCGACGGGGTATCCAAGCGCCTGTGCCAGGCGCTTGGCCGTCCCCATGGGGTCGGCGGGGGTGAGGACCACGTAGTGGTCATAGGGCGGGATGGTACCCTCGGTGGGGCCGTCAATGCCCCGGGCCTTGGGGCCGGCCACATTGTAAAACCACCCCTTCTTCCCCAGCAGCTTGCCGATAACAGAGCAGAATGCGGCAAATAAAATCCGCAGGGTGCCGCACTCCCGGAGGGCCATCTCCATGGTCTCCGGGATGCCCAGACCGATGCCGGCGGGGGTCTTGGTGACGTACCGGCTCAGGGTGACGGCCAGCTTCCGGGGCTTAATATCTTCCATGGGGATGGCCCGGCTCTGGGTGCAAGCCACCGCCTTTTCAGAGATAAACAGAATATCTCCCGCCTGCATTTTGTTTTTGGGGTACTTGTTCACCACGTCCGCCATATCGTCCTTGCTGGTAATCAGGTGGGTTTTGACGGGAATGCGCAGATAATCCACGCCGTCCACGGCGCGGACCAGATTTTTACCGGGATTGGCGCTGTAAGTTTCCATGGAGCAGGACTCCTCTCATCGGTTCAAAAAATTCCTGGGTTATTATACCACTGTTGCGCCCCGGATGCTACCCGTTTTCCAAATTTAATACTTCTCCCAAAAGCCAGCCGTCCTCCGCGCCGGTGATTTGGACGTTTCGCAGCCGGTTGTGGAGGTTTTCTCCACTTCTGGCCCCCACCTTGCAGTACCGGGTGGTGTGGCCCCACCATAAGCCCTCCCGCTCTTCCTCAAATAGGACCTCCACACTCCGCCCCACGCTTTGGGACAGGTACTCCCGCTCCAGCTCCGCCGCGGCCTCCGCGGCCCGCCGGGCCCGTTCCTCCTTGACCTCCCTGGGAACCTGCCCGGGCATAGCGGCCGCCGGGGTTCCGGGGCGCCTGGAATAGGGGAAAATGTGCATGGCGGCAAAGGCGCACCGCCGGATAAAGTCTAGGGACCGGCTAAACTCCTCATCACTCTCTCCGGGAAAGCCTACGATCATGTCGGTCGTCACGGCAGGAGCGTTAAAATGCCGGCGCAGAAGGGCTACGCTCTCATAAAACCGGGCGGTATCGTACTTCCGGTTCATCCGCTTCAGGGTTGCGTCGCAGCCTGACTGCATAGACAGGTGGAAATGGGGGCACAGGTTGGGCAGCCTGGCCCCGCGGAGGCAAAAATCCTCCGTAACAGTCCTGGGCTCCAGGGAGCCCAGCCGGATCCGGCAGCCTGGCGCGGCCCGACACACGGCCTCCACCAGGTCAATCAGGGAGGAGCCGTCCTTAAAATCCCGCCCCCAGGAGGAAATCTCAATGCCGGTGAGCACCAGCTCCCGGTAGCCCTCCTCCGCCAGCTTCGCCGCCTGAGCTGCCGCCTCCGCCAGGGCCAGGGACCGGACGGGCCCCCGGGCGTAGGGGATAATGCAGTAGGAGCAGAAGTTGACGCAGCCGTCCTCCACCTTGAGCATGGCCCTTGTGCGGCCCTCCAGCCCTCCGGCGGGAAGGGGCTCGAACGTCCGGCGCTTCATGGCGTCGTCCAGCGCTGTGATTCTCTCCTCCCGCTCCGCCCAGGTCCGCTCCACCAGCTCCACAAAGCGCACGCGGTCCCCGGTACCCGCCACCAGATCCACGGGCAGGCCCTCCATATCTCTCGGGTGGGTCTGGGGGTAGCAGCCGCACACGGCCACCAGAGCATCCGGGGCGCGCTTCCGGGCCTGGCGCACTACCTGCCGGGACTTCTTGTCGCTCACCGCCGTGACGGTGCAGGTATTGATAATGTACACGTCCGCCTCCCCCTCAAAGGGGGCCAGGGCGTGTCCCCGCTGGGCAAACAGCCGCTCCAGGGCCTGGGTCTCGTACTGGTTAACCTTGCAGCCCAAGGTGTAAAAGGCAATTCTCATACGCCGTGCTCGGGGATCACGGCGAAGTAAGTCAGGTCGCCCTGGCTATCGTTGATGAGGCTGTGCTCGTGGCCCTTGGGGCAGTAGTGGACCGACCCGGCAGACACAAGCTCAAACTCCCCGTCGCACAGCACCTTGCCCGTGCCGGACAGAATGCAGATGACCTCGCTGTTCGTCTCGTGAGTGTGCAGGCCGATGGTACAGCCGGGGGCCAAGAGGCCCCGCGCGATCTTTATATTCTTGTCCAGATACGTGCGTGACACCACCTGCCCCTCGCCGCCCCGCATGTGGGGGGTGACGGTTTCGGGAATCTGGTTAAAGTTGATTAACATTGGGATTTCCTCCTTCTTCCTCTTTCAAATCCTCCGGTTTCAGCTCCATGAGCTGCTCTTTCGTGGGGGCCTCCAGCTGGGACACCCGGTCGGCCTGGCGGGCCACCGCCTGCTCAAAGAGGTTGCGCACATCCCGGGCATTGCCGAAGTTCTCGTCCCGCTCCTCATAGAGGGCTTGCAAGTCCTTCTCCATGAACTCCTCTCCCTCCTCCGAGAGGGCGTAGCCGTTCTTTTGGCACATAGAGCGGAAAATCTCCATCAGCTGCCCGCCATCGTAGTCCTCAAAGAAGAAATACTTATTGAACCGGGACTCCAAGCCGGGGTTGGCGTGGATGAACTGTTCCATCCGGCCGGTGTACCCGGCTGCGATGACAATCAGGTCCTTCCGGTGGTCCTCCATGTTCTTTAGGATCACCTCTATGGCCTCGTGGCCAAAGTCGTTAGCATTGTCGGCGTTGACCAGGGCGTAGGCCTCGTCGATGAACAGCACCCCGCCGATGGCCTTCTGCACCGCTTCCTGGGTTTTCAGGGCGGTTTGACCTACGAACCCGGCCACCAGGCCGGAGCGGTCCACCTCTACCAGCTGCCCCTGGGACAGCACCCCCACGGCGTGGTAAATTTTGGCCAGCAGCCGGGCCACAGTGGTCTTGCCGGTGCCCGGGTTTCCCATAAACACCAGGTGCAGGGACATGGGGGGGACTGGCAGGCCCGCCTCCTCCCGCAGCCTGCGCACCTTCACCAGATTGATGAGGCTCTTCACGTCCTTTTTCACCTTGTCCAGGCCGCATAGCCCGTCCAGCTCGGCCAGCAGCTCCTCCAAAGTGGGCTCAGGCTGCTGCGTTTTCTTGGGCTGCGGAGCGGGGGCAGCCTTCGTTTCAGCGGCCGGTGCGGCAGACTGGCCGGACTTGGGTGCAATGAACTGATCCACCCGGATGGCAGGCCGGTCGGCGCGCAGGCCGTCTTTGTCGCACAGCTCCAGCAGGGCGTCGCTGCAGGCATTGACAAACCCCGCCTCGCTCTCGCTGACCACCCCGTCCACAGCAGCGAACAGGAGGAGCAGCAGGGTGAGCTGGTCGGCAAACCGCCGGGCCAGGGCTGTGCCCTTCATCCGGTCGTACCGCCGCAGATCCTCGAAGAAAGCGGGGGGGCGGAATAGGTCAAAGTTGGCCACTCCCGAAGCCACCTCCCAGTACAGCGCCGATGGCACCGAATTGCCAGGGGACCAGATGGCGTTGTAAAACTCCACGTGCCTGGGCGTGATGGAGCTGGCGTTGTCCGCCTGCCACACGCCCAGCACATACTGCCGGACATAGCCGTCCACCTGGCGGCTGAAGGTCAGGCGGAGGGCGGGCTCCGGGATCAGCTTGCGGAAAGCTGCGGCGGTAGCGGTGTACTGCTTGTGGACCTCGCTGGCGGTCATAACGGTTGGCATGACGGACACGCTCCTCTGTTTTAGTAGCACCATTATAGTAAAAAGGGGCCGGAAGGTCAAGTAGGGGGCCGCTTCCGCCCCTGGCACAAGATGTAGGGAGCCAACCATAGTGATTGACATAAAATCGTGAATTTTTTGTTATTTCGACCGGAACTTGTTGACGGGAGGGAAAAATCCTTGTAGAATAGAAGCTGTATTTGAATCAGTCTTTACGGAACTTGGAGGAATCAGACCATGGCAGACAGAATAATCCCCCCGCCCAGCGGCGGCGACAGTGGCGAGCGCCGGCCTGCGGCCCCCCGCCCCACCAGCGGTTATGGCGAACGCCCGCCGGCCACACGCCCCGCAGGCGGTTACAGCGATCGCCCCCAGCCCACGCGCAGCTCCAGCTCCTATGGGACGCGCCCCCAGCCCACGCGCAGCTCCAGCGCCTTCGGCGAACGCCCCCAGTCCGCGCGCGGCTCCAGCGCGTTTGACAGCCGCTCCCAAGCCACCCGCAGCAGCTCCGCTTACGGAGAACGGCGCTCCGCCTCCTCCCGCAGCGCGGGCAGCTCCGGCGGACGGCCGTCCGGGCGGCGTACCGACGTAATCCGCTGTGAAAACTGTGGGGAGGACTACTCCATCACCTACAAGCGCTGCCCCTTCTGCGACGAGCGCCCCGGACGGGGCGGCATCTCGGGCAAGCGGGTAGCCAACACCCGCGGGGGCGGCTATGGCCGGCCTGTCAACCCCATCCAAATCGCGGGGCTGGTTATTTCCCTGGCCCTCATTGCCAGCGCGCTATTTATCGTGTTCCGTTTTATCGGCGCACCCATTTTTGGCAAAAATAACCGGCCTTCTAACTCCGGATCTGATGTTTCCACCAGCCAGGGCAGCTCCGCCGGCAGTTCCGCCCCACAGCCGAATACCCCTCCCACGCCCCAGACGGTACAATCAATCGCCCTGAACAGCTCCGACGTTTCCCTGGATAACGGCGGCACCTACCAGATGACGGCCACCCTCCTTCCCGCCGGCGCGGCCGGCGACATCGTCTGGTCCAGCAGCGACGTCACCGCTGCCACGGTGGATTCCACCGGCCTGGTGACCAACATAAACGCCGGCAGCTCCGACGTTCGGGTAACCATTACCGCCACCTGCAACGGCGTAACGGCGGAGAGCGGCATCACCTGCAAAGCCAGGAGTACTTCCGGCCCCGTCTCCTCCGGCACCAGGGGACGGATTGTCAATGCCGAAAAGGGCCTGAATATCCGCTCCGGCCCCGGCAAGAATTTTGGAGTGGTTGCCAGTGCACAGAACGGCTCCACCATTACTATCCTGGGCGAAGAAAACGGCTTCTACAAGATCAACTACTCCGGTAGCAATATCGGCTACGTGTCTAAGGACTACGTCTCCGTTGGATAAGGCAAGCCCCGCCGTCAGGCGGGGCTTGCTTTATCCCTCTTTCTGCTTCTCCAGATACTCATCGTAGGTCATCATCCGGTCGATGAGCCTGCCACCGGCAGTAAAATCAAACACCCGGTTGCACACCGTCTGAATCAGCTGGTGGTCGTGGGAGGCCACCAGAACGTTGCATTTCACCGCTTCCAGCCCCTTGTTCAGGGCGGCGATGGATTCCAGGTCCAGGTGGTTGGTGGGCTGGTCCAGCATGAGCACATTGGCTCCGGACAGCATCATCCGGGACAGCATGCACCGCACCTTCTCCCCTCCGGACAGCACCTTCACCGGCTTATGGACCTCGTCCCCGGAGAAGAGCATCCGCCCCAGGAAGCCCCGCAGGTACTGCTCCTGGGGATCGGGGGAGAACTGGCGCAACCACTGGACCAGGTCGTCCTCGCACCCCTCAAAGTAGGGGGTGTTGTCCTTTGGGAAGTAGGAGAAGGTGGCGGTCTGCCCCCACTTGACGCTTCCCTCGTCAGGCTCCATCTCCCCGGCCAGAATTTTAAAGAGGGCAGTATGGGCATTTTCGTTGTCGCCCACAAAGGCGATTTTCTCATCGTGCCCCACAATGAAGGACACCTTGTCCAGCACCTTCACGCCGTCGATGGTTTTGGACACATCGGTGACAAAGAGGATGTCCTTGCCCACCTCCCGGTCAGGTGAGAAGCCCACCCAGGGATAGCGGCGGGAGGAAGCGGGCATCTCCTCCACAGTGAGCTTGTCCAGCAGCTTGCGCCGGGCCGTAGCCTGCTTGCTCTTGGACTTGTTGGCAGAGAACCGGGAGATAAAGTCCTGCAGCTCCTTAATCTTCTCCTCGTTGCGCTTATTCTGGCTCTTGATGAGCTGCTGCACCAGCTGGGAGGACTCATACCAGAAGTCGTAGTTGCCCACGTACATCTTGATCTTCCCATAGTCGATGTCCACGATATGGGTACACACCGTGTTCAGAAAGTGCCGGTCGTGGCTGACCACGATGACGGTGCCCTCAAAATCCAGCAGGAAGTCCTCCAGCCAGTTGACCGCGTCGATATCCAGATTGTTGGTGGGCTCGTCCATCATCAGCAGGTCGGGATTGCCGAACAGCGCCTGGGCCAGCAGCACCTTCACCTTCAGCCGGGCGTCCAGGGTGGCCATGTCGTTGTAATGGAATTCGGTTCCGATGCCCAAACCCTGCAGGATGCGGCTGGCGTCGCTCTCCGCCTCCCAGCCGCCCAGCTCGGCGTACTCCTCCTCCAGCTGGCAGGCCAGCAGGCCGTCCTCGTCGGTCATCTCCTCCTTGGCGTAGAGGGCCTCCTTTTCCTTCCCAATGTCGTACAGCCGCTGGTTGCCCATGATGACTGTGTCCATCACGTTGTATGCGTCGTAGGCGTTCTGGTTCTGCTTCAGCACAGACATGCGGATGTTGGGCAGGATGGACACCTGCCCGGATGTGGAATCCAGCTCGCCGGAGAGAATCTTCAAAAAGGTGGACTTGCCCGCGCCGTTGGCGCCAATGATGCCGTAGCAGTTGCCCCGGAGGAATTGCAGGTCCACATGGGAAAACAGCGGGGTGCCGCTGTAGTTCAGGCTCAGGTCGGTGACAGTAATCATAGCGTTGTCGTTGCTCCTTTTTCAATCATCAGTCGTTGCGTAGACCATCATACCATAGGAGCAAAAAAAAGGAAAGCGTTTTTTTGGTTTGGAACGCATGGCCATATTTAATAGACTTTGTATTTTCTTTCATGTTTTATTTATAATATATTTTATGTTTTAAGTATAACATATATTTTGCCCACTTCCAAGGGTAAACTATGTTTACACTGGAAGGAGGGGGACCTATGGCCAACGACCATCTGGTTATTAAGCCGAAGGGGGACGACGGCTACAAAGTTTTCTCAATCAGGGTAAAAGAGCAGACCTTGCAGCGCATTGAGGAAATCTCTGCGATTACGGGGCACAGCAGGAACGAGCTCATTGGGCTGATGCTGGACTATGCACTTCCGCGCATAAAAATACAATCCACTGAAATATAAACGTAACCTGCTGTTATTAATGTCATTAAGTTAACCAATAAATTCCAAAAGAAAGAAAAAAAGCCCTTGACA